>SFCN01000003.1 GCA_004558595.1 Phascolarctobacterium sp.
GTCGGGAACAACAATACATCTCTGATTGCCTCTGCCCCTGTCAGCAGCATACACATTCTGTCGATTCCGAATCCGATTCCACCTGTCGGCGGCATACCGATCTCCAGTGCATTCAGGAAATCTTCGTCGGTGGTGTTGCCTTCATTCTCTATGAATGGAGGTGATGTCTATGGAACTATTCTCTTTTCAAGACTTAATGTCTTTTGGAATGTTCATGATAGCATTGCTTACGTTCATTATTTTGAACACAAAAAAGTAATCCTACACATAGAAAAGCCGCCCCTAAACTTTGCCGGTTAGCGGGGCAGCTTTCTAGCTTCGTATAAGGCAACCCACCTTGTGGGCGGTTGTCTTTCTATTTATATTATAACACTTTTTCGGCATTTTTCAAGACATTTCCTACGCAAACAACAAACGCCCCAGCGTAGCGAGCAGCATGATTACCACAATCACCTCGCCGCACTGGGGCGTTAATATTTCAAATGTACTTACCCACCAATCACTTCAAGACCGTTTTCTTTAGCTAGTCTCACAATCTCCTCTTCTGATATATCCGTAAATTCCTTAATCTCTGATAACGGCTTATGTTTCTTTAACATCTTAATAGCTGTCTCCCTGCTTTTCTTTGCTTCTCCCTTAGCTTCGCCTTCTGCAAGTCCATCAGCACGGCCCTTTGCCTCGCCTTCGGCATAGCCTGCCCGTCTCGCATCCTTGATTCTAGTTGCCAGTACCATATAATCCCTCCTCGCTATAGGGTCATTCTTCACAGCCACTATCTGACGAGCCACATCTTTCGTAAACTCGTCTACCGGCTCATCTGTCATTACATATCGCAAAAAATTCTTGAGCAAAGTATTTACATGGCCACGCTTACCCTTGGCATTCACAAGCTTAACTGTCACATCATTAGCCAATTCAAGCTCCAAGTTTTCCAAGCAGCGGCTCTTAAATGTATATACATACCTGCCCTCTCTATACAAATCAAATGTACAAATAAAAATCAATACCAAAGGATCCAGCTCATCGAAATCCTGCCCCTTTTTCAGCATATCCATATCAATCACCGATTGATAATAACGCGTCCGCTTAGGCAAGAGCGCTTCCCCTGTATCTCCAATCACATTCTTAGCCTGCATCTCAAGATTGTACCTAGTGTGATCTTTATCTGCCAATATCACATCTAATCTAATGCCTCGGCTATCATAATAAGGCTGCAGCGTCTTTTCGGTTTCAATATAAACAATATCTTCAATATCCTGCTGCATGATACTGCCTACTAGCCGCTTGCACAAGCCCTTATTACTCTTCATGACCTCTTTAAACATAAAGTCATTGCTGATTGTTAAATCTTCAAACTTAGTCTCACTCATCTTCTCTCCTCCTTAATTATAGCATAATCCTCTCACTTCTTGCATGATAAATTTTGTAAAACTCCCCCAATAAGATCGCCTCCTCCTTCCAAATTCGCCCCTATAACAAAAAAACACCTGTCAAGCTCTGACAGGTGCCAACCAATCCGCACGATAAGGTGAATTGGCCCTTTAGGGCCAAGAGAGGATGGCCTGGGCCATTGGGCAGAAGCTCCTCACAAGACCTGTGCCTGCAAGGCTACCGCTGCAACTACATATATTATACAACCTTTCTTTATCTTATACAACAGTTTATATTACGAACAAATTGTAACATTTTTATTCGCTAAACAAGCCTCTCTTTCCTACGCAAACAACAAACGCCCCGGTGCAGCGAGCAGTGATTACCACAATCATCTCGCCGCACTGGGGCGTTAGCTTTACCCTATTTAATTTACTGTCGCAGGATTATACACTTTCACAGGACGATCGGTTCGTTTTACGCTCCTACTCCAGAACGTGGCGCAGACTGCGTAAATACAGCTTTTGCTCCGCGGTAATGCGATAGCTTTCACAGGCTTTTTGTATAGTCTTTTTATGGGTCCACTCAGGCAAAAGCCCCTGCTCAAGATACGGCAGTGTTGTCTCGTATTGCTTAGCTAAGGCTGTCGCAAAAAACCAAGCCACCATCATGCGCACATAGTATTCCTCCGACCTGTCGGCAGCAACCCAGGCCAAAAACCGCGGTTCAAATAAAGCATCAAGATAATAGCTCATCAGCATTTCCATGCCAAAGCGTACCGTATAGCTATGGGTGCTGCCCAGCCACCGCTGGATAGCCTCCAGCGTAGCTTCTGGCCGCTTACGCAGCACCTTAGGGCTCAAAATGTCGCAGGTGGCCCAATTATCCACATAGGGCAGAAACCGCTCTAAAAGCTCCCTGCATTCCTCGTAATCCTTGCTAGCGGATAGTAAAATCGCATGCAGCTGATTCTCATCATAATAGGCATGGGGCAGCTCTTGCAAAAAGCTAGCCGCCAGCTCGCTCCCCTGCAGTTCCTTGGCTAAAGCGCGCAGCGCTGGCGTGCGCACTCCGATGATACTTTCTTTAGGCAAGCTTGGTATAAGCTTGGCCTGAAAATCTCGATAACCGCCATCGGCCCTTTCCCAAAGCATATTAGTAATTAGCTCCATGTTATCACCTCGCCTCAAACACATTTTCATTGCTTGTAGATTCTAATACTTCTACCCTTGCCCCCACAGCCTACCGCAGAGCCTCCTTCTTCTCAGGCAGCTCCAAGCGGAAGAAATCGTACAGAGTCTGAGCTGCGGTGCTGTTCATGCCCTCCACCGCGGCCAGCTCCTCCACGCTGGCCGCCTTCATCGCGTCCAGCGTCTTAAAAGCCTTCCACAGAGCCTGCCGTCGCTTGGGCCCGATGCCCTCCACATGGTCCAGCACGGAAACCAGATTCCGCTTGCCCCGCAGCTTCCGGTGAAAGGTAATGGCGAAGCGGTGGGCCTCGTCACGAATACGCTGAATCAGATGCAACGCCGCGCTATCCCTATCCAGCAGAATGCTGGTGCTCTGGTGAGGAAGGAAGATCTCCTCCTCACGCTTGGCCAGACCCACCACCGGCAAATCCGCCAAACCCAGGCCCCTAATAACCTCCAAGGCCGAGCTCAGCTGGCCCTTACCACCGTCGATAACCACCAGATTGGGCAAATCCTCGTAATCCTTGTAGCGGCGGTACACAACCTCCTGCATGGACTTGAAATCGTCGGGCTTGCCCTCGGCAGAAAGAATTTTATACTTACGATAATCCTTCTTGCTGATGCTGCCATTGCGGAACACCACCATGGAGGCCACGGTCTCGCTGCCCTGAGTATGGGAAATATCAAAGCAATCCATCCGCTCCAAGGAATGTTCCAGGCCCAGAGCCTGCTGCAGCTCCTCCGCCGCCTGAGCGTCGTTTTTCAGTGACAGGCTGCCCTTACGCAGCCGCTCATCCAGCAGCTTTTGGGCGTTATCGTTGGCCAGCTGTAGCAGCTCCCGCTTCACGCCCCGCTGGGGCTGGATCAGCTCCACCTTACGTTCCGCCTTCTGACGCAGCCAGAGCTCTATGAGCTGCTGCTCCTCCGGCTCCGGCAGCTGGGGCAGCACGATTTCCCGAGGCACGAAGGTAGCCTCGTTGTAGTACTGCTTAAGAAAAGCCGTCAACACTTCTTGAGGCGTATCGCCCCCATCCTGCAAAAAGAAATTATCCCGTCCGATAAGCTTTCCCTTACGCACAAAGAAAATCTGCAGGCAATTGCCCGTCATATCCTGGGCAAAGCCGATAACGTCCATATCCCCACCGTTATTGGTCACGGCCTTTTGGGATTCGTTGAGACGCTCCACCGCCTGCAGCTGGTCCCTTAGCCGAGCCGCCTCCTCAAAGGCGTACTCCTCCGCCGCCTCCTGCATACGCTGCTTCAAATCCCGCTCCAGCTCCGTGGTACGTCCGTCCAGCACCATGCACACGGACTTAATCATCTTGCCGTACTCTTCCTTCGAAACGTAGCCGGCACAGGGGGCGAGACAACGCTTAATATGGTAATTCAGGCAGGGTCGGTCAGGATTCATCCGGCGGCAGGACCGCAGGGGAAACATGGTTTTCAAAAGCTTCATGGTAGCGTACATGGCTCCTGCATCGGCGTAGGGCCCGTAATATTTGGCCCCGTCACGGCTTAGTCTGCGAGTCATGTGCAGACGGGGAAAATCCTCCTGCAGTGTCACCTTTAAATAGGGATAGGTTTTATCGTCCTTTAGGCTAATATTATAGCGAGGACGGTATTTTTTTATTAAATTACACTCTAAAATCAGGGCCTCCACCTCGCTGGAGGTGACGATGGTCTCGATTTCCGCGATCTTGGCCACCATGGCCTTCACCTTGGGCGTGTGGCTGGCTAAATTGCGGAAATAGCTCCGCACCCGATTCTTCAGCACCACGGCCTTGCCCACGTAAATAACCTTGCCCTCAGCGTCGTGCATCAAATAGACGCCGGGCTTGTCGGGTAGCACGGCCAGAGCATTTTTAATATTATCGTTAAAGCCCTCTGCTAGCTCGCTCATTGGTACCACCTATTACGCTTGGCCTTGGCCAGCTCCTGCTTAATATATTGGCCCGTATAGGAGGCCTTCACCTTAGCCACCTCCTCCGGCGTACCGCAGGCCACCAAGGTACCGCCCTTGTCGCCGCCCTCAGGGCCCAAATCGATCACATAATCGGCCACCTTAATCACGTCCAGATTGTGCTCAATGACGATAACGCTGTCACCGCCCTCTACCAGCCGCTGCAGCACCTCCAGCAGCTTGTGCACATCCGCGATATGCAGCCCCGTAGTGGGCTCGTCCAGAATGTACACCGTGCGACCGGTGCTGCGTCGCGACAGCTCCGTAGCCAGCTTCACCCGCTGGGCCTCACCGCCGGACAGGGTAGTAGCCGCCTGACCTAGGTGGATATAGCCCAAGCCCACGTCCTCTAGAACCTCCAGCTTGCGATAAATACGGGGTAAATTCTTAAAGAATTCGCAGGCCTCGCTGACGGTCATATCCAGCACCTCAGCGATATTCTTGCCCTTATAGTGTACCTCTAAGGTATCACGATTATAGCGAGCACCGTGGCATACCTCGCAGGGCACATACACATCCGGCAAAAAATTCATCTCAATCTTATTCATACCATCGCCCTTGCAGGCCTCGCAGCGACCGCCCTTCACGTTAAAGCTAAAGCGTCCCGATTTATAGCCACGCATTTTGGCCTCATTGGTCTGGCTAAAAAGCTCCCGAATGAAGTCGAAAACGCCCGTGTAGGTAGCAGGGTTGGAGCGAGGTGTACGCCCTATGGGGGATTGGTCGATATTGATGACCTTATCCACCAGCTCCAGGCCTTCGATGGTATCGTGCTCGGCTGGCCGTAGACGGGCTCCATTGAGCTTAGAGCCTAGGGTATTATACAAAATATCATTAATCAATGTGGATTTACCGCTGCCGCTGACGCCGGTAACCACGGTCAATACCCCTAAGGGGATGGATACGTCTATATTCTTCAAATTATTGGCCCGTGCTCCCCTGATGGTCAGGTAGCGTCCGTCCAAGGGGCGACGAGTTTTAGGCACGGGAATGAACCTGCGACCGCTAAGATAGGTGCCGGTGACGGAGTTTTCCACTGCCTTGATTTCCTCCACCGTACCCTGGGCCACCACCTGACCGCCGTGCTCCCCGGCCCCGGGGCCGATGTCGATGATTTGATCCGCGGCGTACATGGTTTCCTCGTCGTGCTCCACCACCAGCAGGGTATTGCCCAAATCACGCAAATGCTTAAGAGTTTCCAAGAGCTTACCATTATCCCGTTGGTGCAGGCCGATGCTGGGCTCGTCCAGAATGTAGAGCACACCGGTCAGGCCGCTGCCGATTTGGGTTGCTAGGCGAATACGCTGGGCTTCGCCACCGGACAGTGTCCCAGCGCTGCGGTCCAGAGTTAGGTAATCCAGACCCACATCGTTTAAGAACTGTAGACGTGCCGTGATTTCCTTCAGCACCTGACGTGCAATGATTTGCTGGCGTTGGGTTAGCTGTAGGTTGGCAAAAAACTGCAGGCAGTCCCGCACGGTCAGAGCGGTGACCTGACAGATATTTTTGCCGCCGATGAGAATGGACAGCACCTCCGGCTTAAGCCTGCTGCCGTGGCAGACGGGGCAGGGAGTGCTGGTCATGAACTCCTCGTATTCTTGACGCATGGCGTCGCTGAAGGCCTCCCGATGACGACGCTTTAAAATATTGAGCACGCCCTCGTATTCCTTATCGTAAAGCTTGGTCTCACCCTGCAGATTCTCGTACCAGAAGCTGAATTTGCGGTCCCCGGCTCCGTTCCAGACAATGTCCTGCACCTCGGGACTCAAATCGTTCCAGCAGTTGTCCAGACTATAGCCATAGGCCGCCAATACCACTGCCAGCTGGCGGAAGAAATAGGAATTGGGGTTATTGCTGAAGGCCTGCAGGGCCCTATCAGCAAAGCTTTTGGAGGGGTCCGGCATAATCAGAGCCATATCGAATTCCATGTTCATGCCCAGGCCCGTGCAGGCCGGGCAGGCCCCGTAGGGGTTGTTGAAGGAGAAGAGCCTGGGCTCGATGGCCGGCAGGCTAATGCCGCAATCGTTGCAGGCGAAATGCTCGCTGAAGAGCAGGATTTCCTGTTGCTCTCCTAAAACAGCCACCTCGGCAAAGCCATCGGCCAGCTTGAGGGCTGTTTCCACGGAGTCGGTCAAACGCTGGTGAATATTGTCACGCACGGCCAAGCGGTCGATGACCACGCTTAGGCTGTGCTTTTTATTCTTCTCTAGGACGATTTCCTCGTCTAAGGTACGTACCTCACCATCCACGAAGATACGCACATAGCCGGCACGACGCATATCGTCCAGCACCTTTTGGTGCTCGCCCTTACGGCCTCGCACCAAGGGTGCCATAACCATAAAGCGTGTGCCGCTGGGCAGCTCCATGACTCGATCCACTATTTGCTGCACGCTTTGCTGCTCGATGAGCTTGCCGCATTGGGGACAATGGGGCTCGCCCACCCGTGCGAAGAGCAAACGCAAATAGTCGTAGATCTCCGTCACTGTACCCACAGTGGAGCGAGGGTTGCGACTGGTAGTTTTTTGGTCGATGGAAATGGCGGGGCTCAGGCCCTCGATGTAATCCACCTCGGGCTTATCCATTTGGCCTAGAAACTGGCGAGCGTAGGCGGAAAGGCTTTCCACATAGCGACGCTGGCCCTCGGCATAGATGGTATCGAAGGCCAGGCTGGATTTGCCGCTACCGCTGAGACCCGTGATGACTACCAGCTTATTCCGCGGTATTTCCACCGTAATATTTTTTAAATTGTGTTGGCGTGCACCTTTAACAATTAGTTTCTCTTGCATAGTATATCTCCTAATAAACCCCTCCGCCTCGCAAGCTCGGCACCTCCCCTTGAAAAGGGAGGCTCTCTCCTATTTTCACTAAAAACAATAGCTAGCAAGTTGGCTCCCCTTGGACGCAAAGACCCACGTTGTCGCAAGCGCAGTGCAGCGAGAACGTGCTGGTCGTGCTAATCCCTTTAGGGAAAAGGGGAGGCTCTCTCCTATTTTCACTAAAAACAATAGCTAGCAAGTTGGCTCCCCTTGCAAGGGGAGCTGTCAGCGAAGCTGACTGAGGGGTTTTCTATCTTTTTTTCTTCGGCTCCAACTTCTGTCCCAACTGCCCTTTGATAATTATCAGCTGGTCACGCAGCTCCGCGGCGGTCTCGAAATCCAAGGCCTTGGCCGCCTCCTGCATACGCCGCTCCAGCTCCCGAGCCAAGGTAGTGAGCTCCTTCTTGGAGCGGGCCTTTTTGCCCTTGGCACCGTATTCGCCGTGCTCGTCGCCCTCGGCCACCTTGGTCAGCTTAATTAGCTGACGCTGCTCCTTATAAATGGTTTTAGGCGTAATCTTATGGGCCTTATTATAGGCCTCCTGCTTCTCCCGGCGGCGATTGGTCTCGTCGATAGCACGCTGCATGCTATCCGTAATGCGGTCCGCGTACATGATGACGCGACCATGAGCATTACGGGCGGCACGACCGATGGTCTGGATCATGGCGGTGTCGCTACGCAAGAAGCCCTCCTTATCCGCATCCAGAATGGCGATCAGCGACACCTCGGGCAGGTCCAAACCTTCACGCAGCAGGTTGATGCCTACTAGCACGTCGAATTTGCCCCCACGCAGGCTGTCGATAATCTCCGCTCGCTCAATGGTAGCGATTTCCGAATGCAAATAGCGTACTCTTACTCCTGCTTGCTTCAAATATTCCGTCAAATCCTCGGCCATCCGCTTGGTCAGGGTAGTGACTAGAACACGTTCATTGGCCGCGGCCACCTTATTAATTTCGCTGAGTAAATCATCTATTTGACCCTTAATGGGACGTATTTCGATCTGGGGATCCAGTAGTCCGGTGGGACGAATAATCTGCTCCACCACCTGCTGGGCCTGCTCCATTTCGTAGGCCGCCGGGGTCGCAGAAACATAAATAGCTTGGTTAATCTGGGCTTGGAACTCATCAAAGGTCAGGGGACGATTGTCGTAGGCCGAGGGCAAGCGGAAGCCGTGCTCCACCAGCATTTCCTTACGAGAGCGGTCCCCGGCGTACATGGCCCTAATTTGGGGCAGCGTCACATGGGACTCGTCGATAACCAAGAGGAAGTCCTTGGGAAAATAATTTACCAAAGTAAAGGGGGGCTCTCCGGCCTTGCGACCTGCCAGATGTCTTGAATAATTCTCGATACCGGAGCAATAGCCCATTTCGTTCATCATTTCCAAATCGTAATTAGTACGCTGCTCTAGGCGTTGGGCCTCCAGCACCTTAAAGTTATGGCTCAAATACTCCAGTCGCTCCGCCAGCTCCACCCGAATATCGGCCATAGCCCGCTCTAGGTTCTCACGGCTGGTTACATAGTGAGAAGCAGGGAAAATGGCCACATGGTTACGCTGAGCCAGCACCTCGCCGGTGAGCACATCGAATTCCAAGATACGATCTACTTCGTCGTCAAACATTTCAATGCGTACCGCCTTCTCCCCGTAGGCCGCAGGAATGACCTCGATCACATCGCCGCGAACACGGAAGGTGCCACGCTTAAAGTCGATATCGTTGCGGTCGTACTGGATTTCCACCAGCTTATGCAAAATTTTTTGCCTATCGATAATTTGCCCTAAACGCAAGGACAGCACCATATCATAGTATTCCTGGGGTGCACCCAAGCCATAAATACAGCTGACGCTGGCCACGATGATCACGTCCTTACGCTCGAAAAGAGCACTGGTGGCCGAGTGGCGTAGCTTATCGATTTCATCGTTAATGGAAGCATCCTTTTCGATATAGGTGTCGGACTGGGGAATATAGGCCTCCGGCTGGTAGTAATCGTAGTAGGAGACGAAATATTCCACCGCGTTATCCGGGAAGAAGGCCTTTAGCTCGCTGGCTAGCTGGGCCGCTAGGGTTTTATTATGGGCAATAACCAAAGTGGGCTTGCGTACCTTATTGATGACCTGAGCGATAGTATAGGTTTTACCCGTGCCTGTAGCGCCCAAGAGCACCTGGGCCCGTAGGCCCTTTTCCACGCCTGCCGCTAATTTTTCTATGGCCTGGGGCTGATCCCCCGCCGGCTCGAAGGGAGCCTTAATCTGAAAATCCATGACCTCACCTGCTTTACTCGTCAACTTAATCCTGTCCAAAAAGCTCGTCTGAGAAACATATTTATCCTATGCCCTGTCCCCCTTACAAGGGGAAGAGAGCAAATCTATCCATCCTTATTATATGAAATTGACCGCCCTAGGTCAAGCATATAAAGAGAACATTTGTCCTTATTTTAAAATGAACGACCAATATAAAAAGCGTAGCAGTCCTGCGACTACTACGCTTTTAGCTTGTTATTATGGGCTCATCCCCTGAGCCAGAGCTTAATGTACGCCCTTAGCGATTATTGATGCTTTCCGGGTACATATCGTGCATGAAGAGGCGTTTTTTAGCCACCGCTTCCCATTCGGTACCGGGCTTGCCGTGGTTGGCGTAAGGGTCGATGGAAAGGCCTCCTCGAGGCAGGAATTTGCCCCAAACCTCGATGTACTTGGGGTCCAGCAGCTTAATTAAATCCTTCATAATGATGTTTACGCAGTCCTCGTGAAAATCCCCGTGATTGCGAAAGCTGAAAAGATACAGCTTCAAGGATTTGCTTTCCACCAAACGCTCATCAGGAACGTAGGAAATATAGATGGTGGCGAAATCCGGCTGGCCGGTCATGGGGCACAGGCTGGTGAATTCGGGACAATTGAATTTAACGAAGTAATCATTGCCCGGGTGCTTATTGGGGAAGCTTTCCAGTACCTCGGGAGCATAGTCGCTTTTATAGGCGGTTTTCTTCCCTAAGAGGCTTACGCCTTGGAGCTCTTCCTTGCTTCTACCGCTGGTCATTATTTATTACCTCCTTCAAGAACGAAAAAACGGCCCGCCCCAACTCGCTCTAGGGCGGTGACCAACATATAGCTGGCGATGCCGCTGATGCATTGGCCTACTAAAAGGCTGGAGGCCAGCAGCCAATAGGGTAAATTCAACAGGGGAGCCAGCCACAGGGGCACGCACAGACCCGGCACGAAGGTGACGGCCAGCCAAACGATCCAATTGCCGCAGCCTTGACGCTTAGCCCAAACGATGAGTGCCGTGGTAGCGATGCCTACCAGACCGCCGCCGATGATATCGGGCAAGCCCAGACCGCCCATAAGGGTGTTGCTCAGCACATTGGCCAAGCCAAAGGGCAGGATTAAAAAGGGGAAGAGGGCGCTGAGGCCGTACAGGGCAGTGGCGATACGGATTTGGTATTGACCGAAGGCGAAGGTTTGGGTGCACATCATAACGACGATGTACAGTGCGATGCACAGGGCAGAAAAAACTAGCTTTTGATTGTGAAGATGTCGCATAATTTGCTCCTTTCAAATACAGAACAGGCGCAGAAAAAAAGGATTACGCCTACAGACGCAATCCTTTACATACAAATAGATACTGGCCGGGGCCAGCGTTTCGCCCGTAGTTTTGTTTAAAGACAGGATGGTTTCGAACTGTCTGTTATGGAATTACTAGAGTATTATACTATACAATTGCTTGTTTGTCCAGCGAAATTATCGCTCCGTGGTCACCTCAAAGCTCTTGCCGTCGGTGGTAACCGTCAAATTACCATGGTCGTAGGTTGTCAAGACCTTCGCTCCAAGATGCTCTAGGCTGCCCACCACATTCTTATTAGGATGGTTGTAGATTTGCTTGTTACCACAGCTGATGAGGGCGTATTGAGGGCGCACCTTGCTGATAAATTTATAGATGGATGAGGTTTTGCTGCCGTGGTGACCCACCTTTAGCACATGGGCCTTGAGCTTGTCACCATGCTTTTGCTGCAAATAATCCTCCACCGGCGCCTCCGCATCCCCGGTGAAGAGCATGGTGAATTCGCCGTAGTGCAGCATCATGACGATGCTGGTATTATTCAAGTTCCGCAAATCCTGCTTACTTAGGAAATCGCCCGGAGACAGCACATCTAAATAATAGCCCTTGCCGAACTCCACTCTCTCCCCAGCCTTGAGTACTCGATTATGGTAGTGCCCCGCCCGCAGCTCCGTATTGAGCCAATTAGATACGGAATTTTTGGGGTTGGGCATGGCGTTATCATAAATATTGCTGACCTTGTATTTGCCGGCTAGCCACTGCACGTTGCCCAAATGGTCGCCGTGATGATGGGTAATAATCACTGTGTTGATGCGGTCCACGTTCTCCTGCACGCCGGCCTTTCCTAGGGCCATTTTCAGGGCCGTCCTGCCACCATAGCCCAGCTTGTCCTTCTTATTATCGCCCACGTCGATCATAACCCGACGCTGACCATCCTCCAATAAAATGGCGTCACCCTGACCCACGTCCAACATGGTAATCCGCAGCTTGCCCGAGGGAAGCTCCTGCTCCTGGGCGAAAAAGCCACTAAAGGCGGCGCTCTGCTTAGCGTCGGCCTTGCTCAGCTGCTGCTGCACCGTGGTGCGCACGCTGTCCTGATGGGGCTCATAGAAAATAGTATAGGCTAAGGTAGCCAGCACAAAGGCTACCAGCATTTGCAATACTAATTTAATTTTGCGCATGGGTAATCATCTCACTTTTATTAGCTTAACTTATTAGTAACTGGCGAATAAATCCCGCAAGGGGTTAATGTCGATGCCCTTGGTCTGCAAAAAGCCGAAGAAATAGGCCTGCTCCAAGCGCCGCTTGAAGCCCTCCAGTCCCTTGCCATCGTCGACCACGTTCACTCGATACATTTCCATGGGCGCCGCCTTGTAGGTAGCCGCTGTGTTCAGGCCGATGTGCCCGGTGAGAGCACGATAAAAGCCGTATTTTTGCGCGGCCTCGGTGACGGTTTTATTATAGCTACCGTTGGGATAGGCCAGCGTGCGCACGATATAGCCATCAAATTTTTTCTTCAGCCAATAACGGGAGGTATCCAGCTCCCAGACCAGGTATTTCGTATCAATTTTAGCCAAAGGGGCGTGACTGTAGGTATGGGAGCCCAGCTCCATGCCCGCGGCGATCATTTCCTTGATTTCGGCCTCGTTCATGTGCTCCTTATCACCCATTTCCTTGTTAATCACGAAAAAGGAGCCCTTGGCATCATATTTTTGCATAATGGGCAGCGCCACGCTGTGATTATTCTTGTAGCCATCATCAAAGCTCAGAGCCACATACTTATCCACGCTTTGGCCCTGCTCCAAGCGCTTGGCCAGCTGCTCCACGGTAACCATGGTATAACCCTGCTCCTTTAGATAGCGCAAATGCTCCTCAAAAAGCTCGGGACCCATGATTAGACTACGGGGCCAGTCGGGACCGGTCTCATAGCCCACTGCATGGTACATCAAAACAGGAGCCCCTGTTTTCCGATAGGCAGCATATTCGGTGCGCCACTGCTCACCCTTGACTAGCCAAGCGGCTGCTCCTGCCGCCACCAGCAGCAAAACCACAGCCACAAGGCCATATAAAAGATTCTTGATCATTATTCTTCCTGCTCCAATTTCAAGCCCAAGCCCACGGCAATATCCTGCAGCTTTTTCAAGCGATGGTTAATGCCGGACTTGCCCAGACCATTAGTATATTCCATTAAATCGTTCAGGGAAATATCCGGATGCTCCAGCCTAATTCTGGCTATTTCCTGTAAATTAGGCTCCAGCTGGCCGATGCCGCCGTGAGCATCAATATAGTTGATGCAGCGCACCTGGCGCACAGCTGCCTTCACCACCTTGTTCAAATTAGCGGTTTCGCAGTTCACGGCCCTGTTCACATTATTGCGCATTTCTTTTACGATGCGCACATTCTCCAGCTCCATCATGGCGTTATGAGCCCCGATGACGCTGAGAAAATTAATAATGCTCTCCCCGTCCTTCAGGTAGACGATGAATTCATTTTTTCTATCGGTCAGCTTCGCCTTTAAGGAAAAGCTATGCATAACCTTGATAATATTATGAGCAAAAATTTCATTGCTGGTGACCATTTCCAAATGATAGTCGCTGGTGGGACGGCTAATGCTGCCGCCGCCTAAGAAGGCTCCCCTTAGGTAAGCGCGCTTACAGTTATGGGTATTGAGCAGAGGATTTTTCAAATCCCCCTCCATACTTAAAAGCTGCAGCTCGTCCAGGGTTTTGGCTACCTGAGGCGCGGGAATCACATGCACCTGATAGCGATTATTTTTTTTCAGGCGCCGAGAGCGGGTAATTACCACCTCAGTCTGCACTTGATAATTATTTTTCAGCATATGCAGCACCCGTCTCGCTAGGGCTGCATTTTCTGTGGAAAAGTGGATGCCCACGTTGAGGCCGCGGATAATAATGGCGCCGCTCATGCGCAATAGGCCTAAGAGCTCCGCCTTATCCCCGGCAGCATCGTTGGTCTCGATGCGTGATAATTCATTTTTAACATCATTGGAAAAAGACATGGGCCTCCTCCTTTCTTACCCTGCTTGTAAAAAACTGCTCTATTGCTGCTCCTCCTGCTGCTTCATTTTGCGCATGCCCTGACGCATGAAGAAGTAGTCGAAGAACTGCATACCACGGCCGAAGAGCCGCAGTCGATAAATGAGAGCGATCAAAACACGCGCCAGCTTGCGAGGGTCATGGCGCACCAAATCGTGCTTGCTGATCAGGCGCGCAGGCACCACGGTAATGCCCAGACTGCGAATCTTGTCCACATCCGGGGTAATGGGCATGGAGCCCTTAGCATCATACTGGCGCAGCTGCTCCACGGTTATATCCTGATCATTGACGATAACATAATCCAAAAATTGCGCGCCCATGTGCTTGATCAAGGCCTGCACATGCTCATAGGCGCCGTAGCCATCGGTTTCACCGGGCTGGGTCATCACATTGCAGATATAAATCTTCACGGCCTTGGACGCTAATATCGCTTCGCGAATGCCGTCCACCAGCAGGTTAGGAATAACGCTGGTGTAAAGGCTGCCCGGACCGAAAATCAACACATCCGCTTCAGTGATGGCCTCCACCGCGCCCTGGGTCGCGGGCGCGTCCTTGGGCAGCATCATCATTTTAGCGATGCGCTTGTGAGCCTTGGGAATCTCCGATTCCCCGGTGATCTCCGTGCCGTCGAACATACGGGCCCGCAGCTGAATATCGGCCAAGGTTGAAGGAATAACGCGACCACGCACCTTCAGAATCTGACTGGTAGCATTAAGCCCAGCCTCCATACCGCCTTCGGCCTCGGCCATGGCGGCGATGAACAGGTTGCCGAAGCAATGCCCAGCCAAGGGCGAATCGCCCTTGAAGCGGTATTGCATAACCCGCTCCATCAGAGGCTCTCGGTCGGCTAGGGCGGTGAGGCAGTTACGCAAGTCCCCCGGTGGGATAATGCCCAGCTCCTTGCGCAAACGACCGGAGGAGCCGCCATCATCCGCAGAGGTTACCACCGCAGTACAATTATTAGTTATATATTTCATGCCTCGCAAAAGCGTGGACAAGCCCGTGCCACCGCCTACCACGGTAATGGCCGGTCCCTTGGTCAGCTTACGCTGCATGAAGATGGTTTCCATGAGGGAGCCGCTTTTATCGGGAATCACCACGGAAACAACGGAGCTAATCAGACGACGGGTACCGTAAATCATTACGCCAAAGCCCACTACTAAAAAGAGTACGCCCATGGCCATGATTAAGGTATTGGAATAGCGTCCTGTGGTCAGATAGGTCATCTGAAACAGGAGTTCCTCCGCCTTGCCCATTAGCTGATAATTAAAAAATAACGCTAGTCCTAGAGCGCAGAGTAAAACGCCCACTGCGAAAAGCAGCAGCCAACGCTTTAAATTGATGCCCGGACAGAGCCAACTAATCCATCCCATAGGATCCTCCCTCACTTCTTATTGGGGATATCTCGATGCGTAATTTCGACGCTATAGCCACGCTCACGCAAGAACTCATAGAGCTTGTTGGCGATGAAAACGCTACGGTGCTGGCCGCCGGTGCAGCCCACGCTGATGACCAACTGGGCCTTGCCCTCGCTGATATATTGGGGTACCAAAAAATCCAGTAGCTGCTCCTCCAGCTTTAAATACTCGAAGGTTTGGGGATAGCGGCAGATAAAATCAGCCACGGGTCGATCATTGCCCGTTTGGCTACGCAGCTCCTCCACATAAAAGGGGTTGGGCAAAAAGCGCACATCCAGCACTAGATCGCTATCCAGGGGCAGGCCGTGCTTAAAGCCGAAGGAGCGCACCACGATTCCCATGCGGTCCTTGGAGGTTCCCTCTCCAAAAAGCTCCGTGACCTTGGCCTTTAGCTGAGCCGGAGTTAACTCGGAGGTGTCGATAATATAAGTTGCCTCTTCCCGCAGCGGATCCAAAAATTGGCGTTCGCTGGTAATATTTTTCAGCAGGGAATTGCGCTCCCCCAAGGGATGACGACGACGGGTTTCCTTATAACGGCGTACCAGAGCCTCATCGGAGGCATCTAAGAAGAGCAGCTCATATTTTTGGCCGCTGGCTTCCATCTCATCCAAAACCTGCAGCAGCTTGTCGAAAAATTGACCACCGCGAATATCTACCACCAGAGCCACCTTATCCTCGCTGGTCTGACGGCAGAGCTCGGAAAATTTGGGAATTAAGGTAGCAGGCAAATTATCGATGCAGAAGAAGTTTAAATCCTCTAGGGTACGCACCACTTGGGTTTTGCCTGCGCCGGACATGCCGGAAATAATGAGAAAGTGTGATTGCATTTGCTTCACCTCTTGAAAAATCACTTAAGTATTAAATTATATTATAGCATGAAATGGACAAAGATTAAAGAAAAAGCGTACATAGACGCTACGCCCATGTACGCTAAATGTCGTTCGATATTTATTTTTTCGGAGTGATGGCTACAACACGCGCCGGCAGACCGGTAGCGCCCTCGATACGAGGCCAGGAGGCAATTAAAAGCGCGCCTGCCGGAGCAACCTTATCCAGATTATCCAGCACTTCGATTTGCAGCTTGCCTGCGCTCAAAACATAGCGCTCGCAGGCCAAATCGCCGGCAGCGGCAGCCAAGGCGCTGGCATCGGTATCCAGTGTCTCGTGACCATTAGCAGCGATCTTACGCTCTTCAAAAAGGAACTTCAGTGCTTCCAGGGACCAGCCGGGGAAGTTTTCGCTGCCATCCTCAGCGATACCGCTGAGCTTGTTCATATCAGGCCAGTTCTTGCCCCAACCGGTGTAGAGAGCTACGAAGGCACCCTCAGGAATTTGGCCATATTTAGCCTCGTATTCCTTGATGTCGTCCACAGTAACAGCGTAATGCACATCCTCAGCTACCTTAGCCGTTACATCGATTACGCACAGGGGCATGATCATGCTGTTAGGGCCAAAGGCCTCGGAGAGAACCCCTGCCCTATCGAAATGGCCCGGGAAATCAATATGAGTACCAAACTGACCGGGGAATTTGAAGGTTTGAATCAGGCATTCCAGCATAGGATTGCCCCAGTCAAAAACTGTTTTGCCCAGCTCTACGCTGCCCTCGGGAATACCGGCCCAGAAGGGACTATCATTGTTCAAGGAATGGGACAGCTCCACCCATTCGTACTCAGGAGTTTTTAATTCGTCGAGAATTTGCCACAGCTTATAAGCCATCTTTTCCACCTCATTTAATATCACTATAATCCTACTAATTAGGTGGGCTTATTTTACCATTAAACAATCCCTTTGTAAACAAAAACGTCTCAAGCTCTGCAGAAAAAGCTTGAGACGTTAAGTTTGTAACAATATTTATTGCTGTACATGCAGCTGCGCCAAGGCTTGCTGAGCAGCGTGCTGCTCCGAATCCTTCTTGGTGCGACCCTGGCCCTCGCCAATAACCCTGCCCTCCACCATAACCTCGGAGGTAAAGATTTTATTATGCTCAGGTCCTGTGCTACCCAAGAGCTGGTAGGATATATCCACGTCCCCGTCCCGCTGCAAAAATTCCTGCAGACGAGTCTTGTAGTCCGTGTAAATACCATGACGGCACACATAATCAATTTCCGACTGCATCATGGTGAGCAGGTATCTTTGAGCCACGGTAAAGCCCTGATCCAAATAAATGGCGCCAAGCACCGATTCGAAGGCATCAGCCAGAATGGAGGGACGCTCTCTTCCTCCGCTGAGCTCCTCGCCCTTGCCCAAAAGCAAGAGCTCGCCTAGGCCAATCTTTTTCGCGAAGGTGTAGAGAGAACCCTCGCAAACGAGATGGGCACGCAGCTTAGTCAGCTGGCCTTCGGCCAGCTCCGGGAAATTCTTGAACATATAAGTGCTGACGATAACGCTGAGCACCGAGTCCCCTAAAAACTCAATGCGCTCGTTATGCTGGGGCTTCGGAGTCTGCTTCGCCTCGTGGGCGTAGGAGGTATGGGTCAGCGCCATCTCCAACAGCTCCAAATTATGCATCTGGATATTCTGACTTGCGCAGAAGCCTGCCAGCTGCTGCTTACGCTTATCCTGCATTGCCATCATCCCGCTTTTAGTCAACGTATTTTTTCAGCACGATGGCAGCATTGTGGCCACCAAAGCCCAGATTGTCGCTCAGAGCGACATTTACTACTCTCTCACGAGCAACGTTGGGAGTGTAATCCAAATCCAGAACTCCTTCCGGATCATCCAAATCCTTGTCTTGGTAGTTGATGGTAGGCGGAACCAGGTTGTTTTCGATAGTCAGAGCGGTAGCGATAGCCTCTACGCCGCCAGCAGCGCCCAACAGATGGCCGATCATGGACTTGTTGGAGCTGATGCTCAGCTTGTAAGCATGCTCGCCAAATACCTTCTTAAAGGCAATGGTTTCACCCAGATCATTACGATGGGTGGAGGTGCCGTGAGCATTAATATAATCAACCTCTTCCGGTTTTACGCCAGCGTCATCAATAGCAGCCTTTACGCAGGCAGCCGGAGTTTCACCGGTGGGGTCTGGAGCGGTGATGTGGTAAGCATCGCAGTTCATAGCAAAGCCAGCCAGCTCAGCGTAGATGTGCGCTCCACGAGCCTTAGCATGCTCCAGCTCTTCCAGAACCAGTACGCCAGCGCCCTCGCCTAAAACGAAGCCATCACGCTTCTTGTCAAAGGGGCAGGAAGCCTGCTCAGGATGCTCGTTATTGGTGGACAGCGCCTTCATGTTAGCGAAGCCAGCGATAGCTACGGGAGAAACAGCTGCTTCGGTGCCGCCAGCCAGCATTACATCAGCATCACCATATTGAATGGTACGCAGCGCGTCGCCAATGCAGTTGGTACCGGTTGCGCAAGCGGTAACAATAGCAGTGTTGGGGCCCTTCAGACCGCAGGCGATAGCGATTTGACCAGCGCTCATGTTGGGGATTTCCATAGGAATGAAGAAGGGGCTGATTTTGGAGGGGCCCTTAGCGCCATACTTCAAGGATTGATCCAAGAAGGTATGAATGCCGCCGATGCCGCTGCCAACGCATACGCCACAGCGCATAGCATTTTCCTTGCTCATATCCAGCTTAGCGTCCTCGATAGCCAATTTCGCAGCGGCAACTGCCAATTGGGTTACGCGGTCCATGCGCTTGCCTTCTTTTTTATCAATATAAGCAGTATAATCAAAATTCTTCACTTCAGCAGCGATCTTAACAGTAAAGCCCTCAGTATCAAATTGGGTAATGGGGCCTACGCCGGATTTGCCGGCAATCAAGTTGCTCCAGAAGGTTTCCTTGCCGATACCAATGGGAGTAACAGGGCCAACGCCGGTTATTACAACTCTTCTTTTACTCAAAATTGTTCACCTCGTAGTTAAATTTTTGCGATATCTTCTTTGATTCTGCGGAAAATTTCTTTTACCGGCAAAATCTCCTTGATTTTCCACATATTGGCGCCGGTGAATACCAGGCCAGTCTCCACATCACCCTGTTGAGCGCGAGTCAGCGCGCGAATAATGCAGAAGCTGTGAGTACAATGCTTCAAGCACAAATCGCATTGAGTGGGTTTGGGAGCTCTATTTTCCAAAGATAGTTGAGCGAAGGGATTGCGAATAGCGCGACCCTTATAGCCTACAGGGCTATCGATTTGCACAACATCTTCTTTTGTCATTTTTAAATAAAATTCCTTCAGGGCAGGTGCGCCATTGGATTCCTCGCTAGCAGCGAAACGGCTACCCATTTGCACACCACTGGCACCCAAGTTCAAAAGCTCTGCCACATCCTGGCCGCATACAGCGCCACCTGCGGCAATAACAGGTATATTAACGGATTTTACAATCTCCGGAAGAATCTCTTTAATGGATTGTTGGGTACCAAGATGACCACCTGCTTCGGTTCCTTCGACAACAATAGCAGATGCACCCAGCTTTTCGGATATTTTAGCCAGCTTCACAGAAGATACAATAGGTACTACTTCAACACCATATTTACGTCCGACAGCAAAAATATCTCTTGAAAAACCGGCGCCGGCCACGATTAAATCAATTTTCTCTTGTGCAGCAGTGGTAATCAGATCCAAAAATGCCCTTGCGGCGAACATGCAGTTGATACCGATGATACCTTTACCGCCGGTCAACTCCCTTGCCACACGGATTTCCTTGCGCAGCTCATCACAGCTCATGCCGGATGCAGCAATCAGGCCGATACCGCCTTCCTTTGCTACAGCAGCTGCCAGACGGGCAGTGGACAATCTGATAGCCATGCCTCCTTGTACAATCGGTACCTCTGCAATCAGCTTACCGATTTTCAGCACTGGTAGTTTCAACAAATATCCCCCATTTCAGGACCATAGTAGCTTGTGTCGGGGGAGCCTGCTAGGCTCCCCTAAACATAAGCCAGTAAAGCATTATTTTTCTTCATCCAGCAGCTTAACAGCGTCAGCTACAGTGCGAATCTTTTCAGCTTTTTCATCAGGAATTTCAACACCGAATTCCTCTTCGAAAGCCATGATCAGTTCAACGATGTCGAGGGAGTCAGCGCCGAGGTCATCGATGAAAGCGGATTCCATCTTTACTTCGTCAGCGTCAACGCTCAGTTGTTCAACAGTGATGTCTCTTACTTTTTCGAAAGTGCTCATTACGATTCACCTCCTTCCACTAGGCAAAATGTGCAATGCTTGCCTTATTACATTACCATACCACCGTCGACATGTAAAGTCTGTCCGGTTATATATTTGGCGTCGTCGCTCACAAGGAAGACAACAGCCTTGGCAATATCTTCAGGATCTCCTAATTTATGTAAAGGAATAGTATTCAGCATACCCTCAACTACCTTCTCGCTGAGCACGGCAGTCATATCGGTTTGAATGAAGCCGGGAGCGATAGCGTTCACGGTGATGCCGCGAGCGGCAACCTCCTTAGCCACAGCCTTGGTGAAGCCCAGCACGCCTGCCTTAGCGGCAGCGTAGTTAGCTTGACCAGCGTTGCCCATCAGGCCCACCACGGAGCTGATGCTGACGATGCGGCCAGCCTTTTGCTTCATCATGTATTTCACAGCGGCCTTGGTGCAGTTAAATACGCCCTTCAGGTTAGTGGTGAGCACAGCGTCCCAGTCCTCCTCCTTCATGCGCATCAACAGACCGTCGCGGGTGATACCGGCGTTGTTAACCAAAATATCAATGCGACCGAATTCCTTCACGGCAGCGTCCACCATAGCGGTAGCGGACTCGTTGGAGGAAATATCAGCCTGGAGCACCAGAGCCTTGCGGCCCATAGCTTCGATTTCAGCAGCAACTGCTTTAGCGGCAGCTTCGCTACCAGCGTAGTTAACCACTACGTCGGCGCCTTCAGCGGCCAAGGCCAAAGCGATAGCGCGGCCGATGCCGCGGGATGCGCCGGTTACTAGCGCTTTCTTACCTTCTAACTTCATAAACCTTTTCCTTTCTCCCTAAAAGATGACGAAATTTGTATTTAAGCTTTCAATGCCGCAAGAGTCTTTTCAAGACTTGCGGGATCTTCTACGTTCAGCGCAGCCATACCCTTGGCGATCTTCTTGGTGAAGCCGGTCAATACCTTGCCGGGGCCCACCTCTACGAAGGTATCCACCCCATTAGCGACCATGTTGCGCACGGAGGTTTCCCAGAGAACCGGGCTAGCAGCTTGCTTAATCAGGAGCTTCTTGATTTCAGCGCCGCTTACGACCTCTTGAGCAGTTACGTTGGCTACGACGGGAATCTGGATATCCTTGATTTCCATGGGAGCCAGAACCTCTGCCAGACGATCAGCGGCGGGTTGCATCAGAGTGCTGTGGAAGGGAGCGCTTACGGGCAGCAGCACGGCGCGTTTAGCGCCAGCGGCCTTCAGAGCCTCGATAGCCTTGTTGACAGGGTCAACAGCGCCGGCGATTACTACTTGGCCGGGGCAGTTGAAGTTAACAGCCTGTACAGCTGCGCCCATCTCGGCTTCGACAGCCTTGCAAATCTCCACGATCTTGTCGCTGTCCAGACCCAAAACTGCGGCCATGGAGCCCTCGCCCACGGGCACAGCCTCTTGCATGAACTGGCCACGCTTGTGTACCGCTACAACAGCGTCAGCGAACTTCAAAGCGCCAACATTTACCAGAGCGGAATATTCGCCTAAGCTGTGGCCGGCGGCCACAGCGCAGCTAATGCCATGCTCCTTCAGCACAGCGCCGCAGGCGGTGCTGGCGGTGAGAATAGCGGGCTGGGTGTTAGCGGTCAGCTGCAGGTCGGAAGCAGGACCCTCGAAGCACATCTTAGTGATGGAATAGCCGAGAGCATCGTCAGCCTCTTCAAAAATTTGTCTAACAACGGCATACTCATCGTAGAATGCCTTGCACATACCAACAGTCTGGGAACCCTGTCCCGGGAATACGAAAGCGATCTTGCTCATGGGAAAAACCTCTCTTTCTCTAATTATACTCGCTAATTACAAAACGTTCTATAGTCTAGTGGAATATTTATGCAATATTTACCGAAAAAAGCTTATTTGCTCCACTTCAGCACGATGGCAGCCCAGGTCAGGCCGGCGCCAAAGCCATCTAAAATGATGTTGTCGCCCTTCTTCAGCTTGCCCGCAGCCTGCGCTTCGCACAGAGCGATGGGAATAGAAGCAGCGGAGGTGTTGGCGTATTTATCCACGTTTACCCATACCTTTTCCATGGGCAGCTTCAAGCGCTTAGCGGCGCTGGTAATGATGCGCAGATTGGCCTGATGGGGGAAGAGCATATCCAGCTCTTCCGGCTTCATGCCGGCCTTAGCCAAAGCCTTCTTCGCGGTTTTGCCCATGATTTGAATGGCGAATTTGAAAACCTCGGTACCATTCATATGAATGGTGTGCTCGTTAGCAGCCACAGTTTCATGGCTGGCCGGCTTGCGGCTACCGCCAGCCGGCTGGTACAGATGGATGCCGCCGTTGCCGTCAGCGCCCATATCGATGCCCAGCACGCCGTAACCCTCTTCGACCTCGCCTACTACAGCTGCGCCTGCGCCGTCACCGAAGAGCACGCAGGTATTTCTATCAGTCCAGTTCATAATGCGGGACAAGGTCTCCGCGCCAATAATCAAAATCTTATTATACAGACCGGTCTTGACCATTTGGCTAGCCACTGCCAGGCTGTACACGAAGCCGCTGCAGCCTGCTGCCAAATCGAAGGCAGCCGCATTTTTAGCGCCTAAGCGAGCCTGAACCAGGCATGCGGTAGAGGGGAAGATATGGTCGGAGGAAGCAGTGCCTACGATGACCAAATCAATTTCCTCGGGGGACACCTTGGCATCCTCCAGGGCCTTTACAGCCGCATTATATGCCAAATCGCTGGTAGCCTCTTCCGGAGCCGCGATATGTCTTTGCTTGATACCGGTGCGCTCAGTAATCCATTCGTCACTGGTATCAACCATTTTTTCTAAATCAAAATTAGTCAGAGTTTTTTCCGGAACATAATGTCCCACGCCTAAAATACCAACTGCTCTTGTCATTTATCTAGTTCCTCGTTTCTTTTCGATTCAGCAATCCGCTGGGCAATAATGCTAACTACATCCTGCTCGGCAAAATCCATAGCCACTCTAATCGCATTGGTAATGGCCTTGGCCTTAGAGCTGCCGTGACAAATGATAAAGGGTGCGCGAATGCCTAACAGTAAAGCGCCACCGTATTCCGCCGGGTCCAGACGCTTCTTCAGGCCCTTTAGCGCCGGCTTAATCAAAAGCCCGCCCAGCTTAGCCAGGATACCGCCCTTTAAAATGGCCTCCTTGACCATGGTCATAATGGCCTTGGCCAAGCCCTCGCCAAACTTCAGCACCACATTGCCCACAAAGCCATCGCAGACGACCACGTCCACGGTGCCCTTGTTAATGTCGCGACCCTCCACATTACCGATGAATTTAATGGTCCGCTCCTTCTTAAGCAAAGGATAGGTTGCCAGAGCTACTTCGTTACCCTTAGTTTCTTCTTCACCGATGTTCAAAAGTCCTACCCGCGGCGCAGAAATTTTAAGAATTTTTTCTGCATATACCGTGCCCATGATAGCGCTTTGCTTCATGTGCTCCGGCTTAGCGTCCACCTTAGCGCCACTATCCAGTACCACGGTGGTACCGGTCAAGCTAGGAATCGGAGTCGCGATAGCCGGACGCTCCACGCCCTTAATCCGGCCTACGCCGAAAAGGGCCGCCGCTACAGCGGCGCCGGTGCTACCGGAGGATACCAGAGCATCGCACTCCTTGTTGCGGAGCAGCCTTGCCGCTACCACGATGGAAGCATCCTTCTTAGACTTCACAGCAATGGCCGGATGCTCGCTCATCTCAATTACCTCGCTGGCGTGATGAATAGTAATACGCTCGTCCTTATCAGCGTGATACTTCACCAGCAGCTCCTTAATGACCTTCTCATCACCCACCAAAACTGTTTCACAGTCATAGGCCTTAACCGCGTTGACAGCTCCCAAAACCAGCTCCTTGGGACCATAATCGGTGCCCATGACGTCCACTGCGATTTTCATGCTTCCTGCTCCCTTTCATGCTTAGCGCGCTCATCCATGGAAACAATTATGAATTTAGCGCGGAATACTTCCTCATTATTGCTTTTGATGCTTACAAAAATATAATACTTATCCATCCGCTTATGGGTGACCACCGCCTTGGCTACCAGAGTAGCTCCGGCGTTCACCGGCACCTTGTACTTCACGTTGCCCACTGCGGTCAACGCCTTTTCCGCATCCACCACCGCAAGGGCCAGCGTATTGGCCATGGCGAACATATAGTAGCCACGGGCAATGCCGGTTTTTTCCAGCACCATATCGTTGGATATTTTTAAAGTAGAGATGCCTAGCTTATTCAGCTCCAAGTCCAAAAGCTCGCCCACGATATCCTTCTTATCGATGGCCCGCACCTTGGTCTGGGCATCTTCAGCCATGGTACGTGTTCTGGCCCTCAGCTCCGGTATCCCCAGCGTCACCCGATCCAAACGGATAGTCTGCACGCTTACCTTCAGCATCTGCGCCAGCTGCTCATCAGTGCTAAAGGGATTCTCCTTTAGCAGCCTTTTCAAGCTCTTGTGACGTATTAACTTTTTTGAAGAATTCATCACTTCACCTGCTTTTTAGTACCAGCTCATAATATCTGTTTTTATTATAAAATGAGACGGGGTATTTGGCAAGTGTTTTTCGTGAGATTTCACAAAATGGCTGATAAATTTTTACTTGATTAATTAAACCTCAGGACCCTCAAAAACGCGAAAAGCCCCCGGAGATTGCTCTCCAGAGGCTTTAGTAAGCTTTAATTATTCAGCAACAGCAATGACTTGTTTGCCATCATAGTAACCGCATTCAGTGCAAACGCGATGGGGCATTTTCAATTCATGACATTGCGGGCATTCAACCATGCCAGGAACGCTCAATTTCCAGTTAGCACGACGTCTGTCACGACGAGCCTTGGACATTTTTCTCTTAGGTACTGCCATTTCTCAACACACCTCCTCAGTGCTATGAAGTGAATTTAATTTTTGATGAATTGCTTCAATGCCGCTAGCCTTGGATCGACGGTAAGTCTGTCACAGCCGCAGTCGCCATCGTTAAGATCAGCGCCGCAAACAGGACACAACCCCCGGCAGTCTGGTTTACACAGAGCCTGCATGGGCTCTGCAAGCAGCAGCCCTTCACGAAGCGGTTCTGTTATGTCGATAACATCCGAATCGTAAACAAAAGCATCATTTTCAATATTTTCAGCACTGGCAGGATAGAATTTCTCCACGACCTCCGCCTTATTGATGCCCGTGAATTCCTTCAAGCACCGTCCGCAGGTGCGCTGCACCTTCGCTTCCATATGCGCCTGTAGGAGCAGAACATCACCGGCGTTGCTCATGCTGCCCTCCAGCTTCACCGTACCGATTATCTCCATTTCAGAGGGACTAATCTCTAGCTCAGCGGGGTCCAGCTCAAAAGCAAGGGCCTTTTCTCCAACCAGTCTTTTCTTGATTTGTGCGACATTTATCTTAATCATATTTCACCAATCGTTACAATTATAGCGGTCTTGAGGCTCTTTGTCAAGAAAAACCTACGTTTTAAGCAAAAAATCTATAACAAATTTTACACTCGACACCATTTTTACAGTTTAATGATGCGGCGGCAAATATTATACGTATCCCGAGCAATCACCAATTCCTCATTGGTGGGAATGACGAAAATCTTTACCCGAGCACGACGCACGCTGATTTCCTTTTCCTTGCCACGAACCTTGTTCAAATCAGGGTCAATGCGGGTGCCTAGGTATTCTAGGCCATTGCAAATCTTATCACGCATAAAGGGAGAATTCTCGCCTAGGCCGGCAGTGAAAACAATGGCATCCACGCCACCCATGGCAGCCACATAGCCACCGATATATTTTTTTACCTTGTAGGCGAAAACGTCTATGGCCAGCTGGCTGCGGTCATCACCACGGTTGGCGGCGCTTTCCAAATCACGGAAGTCGCTGGACAGACCGCTGATGCCCAAAATACCGCTACGACGGTTCAAATAATCGTCGATCTGCTGAGCCGTCATATTCTCCTTTTCCATAAGGAAGGGGATGATGGCAGGGTCGATCTCGCCGCTGCGAGTACCCATGATTAGGCCTTCGAGGGGAGTATAGCCCATACTGGTGTCTATGGATTTGCCATATTTAATGGCTGTGATGCTGGCGCCATTGCCTAAATGGCAGGTGATGATACGCAAATCCGTCATATGCTCGCCCATGAGCTCCGCTGCGCGCTGAGCCACATATTTATGGGAGGTGCCATGGAAGCCATAACGACGCAGGCCGTATTTCACATAAAGCTCATAGGGCAAGCCGTAAAGATAGGCTACCTTGGGCATGGTCTGATGGAAAGCCGTATCAAAAACGGCCACCTGGGGCACGCCCCTCATGATATTCATGCAGGCCTCGATACCAAATACGTTGGGCGGATTATGCAGGGGCGCGATCTCGCTGCAGGCCTTGATACCCTGCAAAACCTCGCCCGTGATGAGCACGCTATCCGTAAAGCGTTCACCGCCATGAACCACGCGATGACCCACCGCATCTATTTCTGACATATCCTTGATAACGCCGTATTCCTTATGGGTTAACGCCTTGAGGACCATTTTAATGCCCACAACGTGGTCCGGTATATCCTCCTTCAAATCAATGGTATACTTTCCCACAGGCGTGTGCTTTAGGGTGGAGCCCTCCATGCCAATGCGCTCTACGAGGCCCTTGGCCATAACCTTTTCGCCCTCCATATTAATCAGCTGATATTTGATGGAGGAGCTACCGCAGTTTACTACAAATACAATCACAATATGCCTCCTAGTAAGCTACACACTGGCAGCCGCTGCTGCCTTCCCTAGTCGACTCAATATGTCGACACATATTCATGGTAATAGTATACACCATTTAAGGTGAAAAATACAGTCAATATTTATGTATACACGTTCTTATGATATAATAATCTAGCAGAGCTCTGCGCTTTTCTCAATTTACATAGATTTTTAAGGACGGGACAAGATGATTACTGCAACCGGCATCGTGGCCGAATATAATCCCTTTCATAACGGACATTTATACCAGCTTCAGGAGGCGAAACGCCTGACCCAACAGCCCATCATGGTGATTATGAGCGCCAGCTTTATGCAGCGGGGCGAGCCCGCTTGCCTCAGCAAGTGGGAGCGAGCCCGCCTAGCTGTAGCCAACGGGGCCGCGCTGGTCTTGGAGCTGCCCACCAATTTTTCTCTGCGCAGCGCCCAGTTTTTCGCCAGCGGCGCTGTGCAGCTCATGCAGGCCACGGGCTGCGTGAGCTGCTTGGCCTGCGGCGTGGAGTCTCCAGAGCGGGATTTTTGGGCTTTAGCCCAAAATATTATGAGCGACGCGTCCCAAAGCCACATTAAGAAGCTGCTCAGCCAAGGCAAGAGCTATGCGGTGGCCTGCGCTACCGTGTTAGCCGAAGCCGATAATTTAAGCCATGACAGCGCGACCAGCGCAGCTCTTACTAAGCCCAATGATATTCTGGCCTTAGAATATGCTAAAGCCCTTGTTCATACGGATATTAAGCCCTATTTTATTAAGCGCTTAGGCGATGACTACAACGAGAGAAGCATCAGCGGTACCATGGCCAGCGCTACAGCTATTCGGCAGGCCCTGGCGAGCGAGCGTGAGGCGTACCACGCCCCTGCAAGCGTGACCAACGCCCATCAGGCCGACCCTGGCGCCAACGCTTTCAGCTGGCGACAGGCCGTCCCCGCCAACGTTCGCCAAAGCCTTTTGGCGAACAGTCCCGGCTACGACCTGGCGCTCCTATGGCAGCTCCTGCGCTATCGGCTGCGCCTGCTCTGTCCGGAGGACATAGCCGAGCGCTGCCAGTGCAGCGAAGGGCTGGAGAACCTGCTGAAGCAGGCGGCCGGCTGCGCCTCCTGGCAGGAGGCGCTGGCCTGCTGCACCAACAAACGCTACACCACCAGCCGTATTCGCCGGCTCTTCATGCAGCTGCTTTTGGATTTGCCTCGCTGGCGCTGGGAAGAAAATGCCCCAGCCTATCTGAGAGTGCTGGCCTTTGACGACACCGGTCGTCAGCTCCTTAAGCAAATGAAGAGCGCCGCCACCCTGCCCCTTATCACGGGTCTCAACCGCAACTGGACCCAGCGGCTGGGGCATTTAGGGCTGCGCCAGCGGCAAATCTATATCCAGCAGCTGGAAATGGAGCTGCAGGCCACAGAGCTCTGGAGCCTGCTGCAGCTCAACCCCGCCCTTAACAGGACCGGCAATGACCTGCTCAACTCCCCGAGCTACGTGAAATAACTCTATAAAATCCAAAAAGCTCTGACAGCGCTGTACCCAGCTTTGTCAGAGCTTAATTTTTAATTATAAATTATCCCGCAACGCCTTCAGAACCTCCTGCATGTTGATGGGCTTGGAAATAAAGCCATTCATGCCGCATTCCTTAGCAGCCTTGCGGTCCTCATCAAAGGCATTAGCCGTCATAGCCACAATGGGCACCCGAGCCAGCTCCTTATTTTCGAGGGCACGAATACGCTTAGTAGCCTCGTGACCGTCCATAATGGGCATTTGGATATCCATCAGCACCAAATCATAATAGCCCGGTGCCGAGGCAGCCACCATAGCCACGGCCTCCCGGCCGTTTTCAGCCGTCTCCAAATCAAAGCCATACTTACACAACATCATGCAGGCTATTTCCCTGTTGAGATCGTTATCCTCCACCAAAAGCAAGCGCCTGCCCGTAAAATCATGCTCCTGCTGCTTCGGTAAAAGCTCCTGCTCCACTGCAGGCTGAGTCTGCTTCGCTTCGTCCTGTAGACGCAGCTCCAGCCGCAGCACGAACTCCGTGCCCACGCCCTTTTCGCTAAACACCTCAATGGTGCCGCCCATCATGTCCACAATATTCTTGGCGATGGCCATGCCCAGGCCTGTGCCTTGAATTTTGCTTACAGTGGAGGTGCTTTCACGTTCAAAGGGATCAAAAACTTTCTTCACAAATTCCTGCCCCATGCCGATGCCATCGTCCTGCACTCGGATTTCATAAATACCCTTACCATTAGGAGTCTGAGCCAGCTGGGACATGGTAAATTTAATATGCCCACCGGAGGGAGTAAACTTGAGAGCATTATTCAGCAAATTCAACAGCACCTGTTCGAGACGGGTCTTATCGCAGAATACTGCCCTCTCCCGCAAGCGGGAGAAATCCAGCTCCAGCTCCAAGCCCTTGGCACGGGCCTGATCCTCTATGAGCTGCACCAGCTCCTTGGCGATCGCTTCCAGATCGGCCTCCTGCTCCTCCAGCTTTACCTTGCCGCTTTCAATCCGACTCATATCCAGAATATCGTTAATCAAGCTTAACAAATGATTACTAGAGCTCAAAATCTTACTCAAATAATCCTTGACCTTGTCCAAATCCTGTATATTACTCAAAGCCAGAGTCGTAAAACCAATAATGGCGTTCATAGGCGTGCGAATATCATGGCTCATATTGGACAAAAAGGTACTCTTGGCCTTACTAGCCGATTCTGCCACATGTAACGCATCCTCAGCCGCCATACGCAGATTGTTCAGCTTTTTATTGGTCTCCTGCTCTATTTTAATCATTTCACCATTGCGCCGGGCCTTTAGAATACTGCTCAAGGTAAGCAGGAATAGGCCTAGTAACAACACCGTAAAGACTATTTGCACTCTTAAAGAGGATTCCATCATCCTCAAGGTGCTCCCGGCTACATATTCCGCCGGGATCAGCAGCATAACCCTCAGGTCGTAGTCCTCAAGTCCGGCAATGCAATAGTAATACTCTTGATTATTGAACAGCATATTAGCTGTGGCAATGCCATCCCTATCCAGATTCTGCTTCATTTTTTCAAAGCCATTTTTCTCCACATAGGTAGCTTCTCGCAAAGCCTTAAACATATTGCGCACACCAAACACATCCTTGGTCTTAGCATCATAATATGCTAAAGTGCCATTCTTGTTAATGATATAGGTAGCAGCATGACCGCCATAAGATTCGGTTGTGTAGTATTTCTTAATAGTTTTAATGTCCTTCAGCAGCACCAAATGGGTCAGCTTCAGGCCAGGACCCTCCTTGACTTTACCCTCAAGCTTATGGGTAAAGGCCAAATAGGTACCTTCTACATTGCTGGTATCCGAAACAAAGGTGTGCTTGATGGCGCCATCAGCCAAGAATTTAATGTCATTCCAAATGCCAACATCCCCGACGCTGGTATAGCCCCGACCCATATCATCCAACAGCAGCACACGACAGCCATACAGATCAGTGTGGAAGTTTTTTTCCAGCTGATAAATAGCTTGCTGAACCTCAGCAGCGCTGCCAAAGCTGTGGGAGGAGATGCTATCCTTAAGACTGGCCACCAAATTCCAATGGGTCTCTAGATTATAGTCCAAATTAACACGAATCTGGCTACTCATCTCCCTTAGCTGAGCAGAGCGCTCCTGAGCCGTTTGCTCGCTAAAAAAGCTACGCAAATATAAGCCACCCATCACAAGCAGAGCCACCAACACCATGACCAGCGCAGCAGGCTTAAGATACCTCTTTATTCTATTGTCCTGTAATTGCTTCTCATCCATAGCCTTCGTGCCATCCATTTCTTGATTCAGCCCCCGCAAAAGGAACTAATTACTTAAGCTTAATATAATCGGTGGGAGGCTCCAGCTTGCCACCATCCTCAACTAAATGTTTATACAAATACTTGTAGCATTTGGGGATATCATAATTATAATCCTCAATACCCATAGCGGTAATTACCATGCCCTTACTCCAGCCCCGGTCACCCATGAGCAAAATCGAATATTTGCCCTTGCGGTCCAGATCCTTTCCGTTTATGGTAAGCTTATTCAGCTTGTAGCCACCGCCCGGTATCCGGGAAAGATCCATTTCAAAGCCACTGGAAACATAGAGAGTGCTGTCGTTGCAAATCACGCCATGGCCACTCTTAGCTGCCAAAGTGCGCTCCACCAGTTCATAAATCTGGTCGCCGGTCATATGGGCCAGCATGGGCCAAGCAGCGTCGTTATGAGTCAGGTAGGTCAGTTCCCTACGGGTGTATTCACCAGCATAAACACTGCCACTGGCATAGGAAGCCTGTACGAAAAGCAAATCGCTGCCCACTAGCTTACGAATAGTGTTGAAGACGGCGGAGGCAGCCTGATTGCCGTGCTCCGGCGTAAACTCGTTGCTATAGCCCTTGTCCAGCTTCACTACCACGGGCTCCTTAGCACTCTCTTTTTGGAGCTCCTCATTAAAGGCAGCCACAGCCGCCTCCGGAGTTTTCAGCTCGCCCCGCAAAATCTTGTGCACCACAACGCGGGAAATCTTAAACATCTCGTTGGAAGCAATACGAATGTAGAGCTTATTGTCCTTGATAAAGGGCTTCAGGTTTTGCAGGCTGGGCAAAAGCTCCAGCTTTACGTCCTTGTTATAGGGAACCATGTTTTTACCACTATTGATATTGTTCTGGCCCTCCTGGCTCAGCATAGCCGTCATAATCCTCAAGATTAGCTTACGGCGCTCCGGCTTCTCCATACCCTTCTTGCTAGCTGCGACCTGAAAAGCAGGATAAGTCAAATACCAGTTATCCTTTTGGGTATCACCATAATAGGGTACCAGGATAGCCTTATCATTTTGGCGAGCGGGGAACATCTCCAAATCGGTACCAGTACCCCGATACATAGCCTGAGTGCCCTCGCCAAAATACTTTTTGGGATACCAATTGGCATGATTTACTTCCTCTGCAGTCCACTTCATCTGCTCCTTCATATGGAAGAAGCGTTCAAAAATAGGCAGCCACACCTTCTGCGAAAGCTCGTGGGTCTTACCGCTTTCATAGAGCTGACGCCATTCGCGACCCTCCATAGAGGTCAGCTGAGGAATCCCACAGCCCTGTAAAACCTCCATACAGGTATAATCCTCTGCAAAGTCAGGAGCAAAGCCACGGATGCCCCTAGACTCAAAGGCCTGTACAGACCGCTCAAAGGAAGCCTGGTCCCTAGGCAGGGCAATATTATGCTCTTCAAACAGAGTTTGATTCATAATCAAGCCGTCCACCACAGCGCAGGCAGGCAACCAGTTAATAGTGCCATCACTATAGGTATAGCTGTCCAAATAGGTGCCATAGAAGGTAGCAGCTAGATCCGTATTACTCAAATCGAAGAGCAGCTCCTTGAGGGACACCGCGTCACGCATAGAAAAACGACGCACGGTCATAATATCCGGCAAATCATTATGCTTATTGCGATAATGATAATAGTCCGTGGAATTGGTAGCTAAAACAAACTCAAACTCCACATTGGGAAATTTTTTGACCAAATAGGTAGTATAATGCTCCAAAAGGTCGGTACCCCACAGGGCAATAGTCACTTTTTCCTTACCACCTGCAGCGCTAGTAGCAGCCTTATCCTACTTGCCACAGCCAGCCAATACTAGTACCATTAAAAACACTGCCAGCAATAAACTGGTTATTCTTTTCATTCTTTCCTCCCCCGACCCACTGCTCAATAGGCTTGGGTCACGCAGCTTGCTCATCAACACATCCATCATAACTGTTAACAAAGCTTATATTAATATAAGTATACTATTTTATTATAGCATAAGTTTATCCTTGCTTCAACTTTTTTTGGAATCAACAAAAAAATTCCCTCCTGCACAAGAGTATAGGAGGGAATACACACGTATTAATCTGCTAGCAGCTCACGCTTTCTTGAACAATTTGCCTAATACTGGGGACAGTAAGGATAGCACTGCTGCTACAAGGAAGAACAAACACAGGGGACGAGTATAGAAAATATTGAAATTACCGTCACTCATAATCAAGGAGCCCACGAAATTTTGCTCCGCCATACCGCCTAGGATAATACCAATGATGATGGCCGACATGGAGAAGCCTAATTTATTGAGGAAATAACCCAAAAAGCCGCTGATGACCATTAAATACACATCATTGAGGGAATTATTGTAGGAATAGGTACCTACAAAGGTCATCATAACGATAATGGGCAAGAGAATATGCACGGGCACATTCACAACCTTGGTAAAGAGGCGAATCAGGCTGAAGCCCATGATACCCATAATCAGGTTCGCCAACAAGAGGCCAATGAAAATGGCGTACACATCAGGAGCCTTTTCCACGAACAGCAGGGGGCCGGGCTGGAGCCCCTGCACCATGAGGGCGCCCATCATAATAGCCGTTGCACCATCACCGGGAATGCCCAGGGTCAGCACCGGAATGAAGGCACCGCCGGAAACCGCATTATTGCCTGCTTCCGAGGCGCAAATACCCTCGGGCTCGCCGTTGCCAAAATTGCTGCCGTGCTTGGACCAGCGCTTAGCCTGGTCATAGGAGACGAAGGACGCGATATCGCCGCCAGTGCCGGGCACGCAGCCTATGAAAGTACCGATAAAGGAGGAGCGCACAAGAGTCATAAACACCCGCTTAATATCCGTCAGGGAGGGCAACAGCCTATCAATAACCATATGCTGCTCGCTGCGCTCGTTGTGATAATATTCTTCAATGCTACCCAAAACCTGAGCAAAGGCAAAGACGCCAATCAAAATAGGAATAAAGGATACACCACCCAGTAGATAAGTGGTATCCAAGGTAAAGCGAATGGTTCCGGTCATGGCATCAATGCCTACCGTAGCCAAGAAAAGGCCGATGAGTCCGCCCATAATGCCCTTCACCACGCTGCCGCTGGACACGCTGGTAATAATGCTCAGGCCGAAAATGGCCAAGGCAAAATATTCCGGCTTGGAAAACTGCAATGCTACCTTAGCCAGCTGGGGAGCCAGCAAAATCAGGCAGATGGTACTGAAAACGCCGCCGAAGGTACTGGCCAACGTGGACAGGCCCAGAGCGCGACCGGGCTGACGCAGCTTAGTAGCCATTGGATAACCATCCAAGGTAGTGGCCACAGAGGCCGGAGTACCGGGAGTTTTTAATAAAATGGCGCTAATGCTGCCACCGTAAATTGCACCGCAGTAAATACCCAAAAGCATCAAAATACCGCCGATACCGTGGAAGGTAAAGGCCAGAGGAAAGAGCAGAGCAAGGCCCATATTGACGCTGAGGCCGGGCATACAGCCAAAAGCGATGCCCACCAGCACGCCCATCACAAGGCCTAGTAGGTTTAAGGGCACCATAATCATATTTAATGCGCTAATGATATCTGCCATATGTGCACCCTCCTAGGACAAAAAGATGGACTGGGGCATTTGCGTATGCAAAAGCACCCCAAAGACGAGATAAATAAAGGCCAAAGTCAGCACAGTAGTCAGTAAAATTCCCTTTTTATTGTGGTAGTCCATCAGCTTCATAGTAGCTACAATGAGCGCTGCCGCCGCAGGATAGAAGCCCAGCAAATTGATTAACACGCAAAAGGCCACCACTAAACCCATCATAATATAGACCCGTTTGTTAGCAGGAGTGTTTAAGCTTACCCTTTGACCGGATAGATCCGCACGCTTAGTAAAGGTAAAGGCCAAGAGCACCACTGCCGCCACCGCCAAGGCGCAGCCAAGGCTAAAGGGCCAGAACCCCGGCCCCGGGCCATTTTCCGTGAACTGCATGGGGAAAGCCGCGGCAGCGTGCATAATTAAAGCTCCTAGCGCCAGACCCACAACGCTCACTATGTAATTACAAATGGTCATATTATTCATCAACATCAACTCCTAAATCCCCCTCCGGGGTCAGGCTTTGGGACCTACTCTTTTCGCCGCCGCCATAATAGCTAGGCGGCCATGCTCAAAAGTTAAGCCACCTTGGAAGAACACGTTATAGGGCTCGCGACAGGGACCATCAGCGCTGAGCTCAATGGAGGCGCCCTGAACGAAGGTACCAGCCGCCATGACGATATCGTCCTGATAGCCCGGTAGCGGCGCCGGCACGGGCTCCACATGGGCATCCACCGGAGAATTGCTTTGAATAGCGATACAGAAATCGCACAGGCGTTTTCTGCTCTCCAGCTTAATCGCTTGAATAATATCGTGGCGTGCTTCCTGAGGCAGGGGCTTCACCTCATAGCCCAGCTTCTGGAACACAGCCGCCGCAAAAATCGCCGTCTTGACAGCCTGCTGCACCACATGGGGCGCCAAGAATAAGCCCTGATAAAACTCCCGTTGGGTATCGCCCAAGGTAGCGCCCATCTCGCCGCCAAGTCCTGGCGCGGTCAAGCGATAGGACGCGTTCTCCACCAAATCAGCGCGGCCAACGATATAACCGCCGGTGGGAGCGAGGCCACCGCCCAAATTCTTAATCAAGGAGCCAGCCATAATATCCGCGCCCACCTCCGTGGGCTCCTTTTGCTCGATAAACTCGCCGTAGCAGTTGTCCACATAAGCGATGACATCCGGATTAGCTTCCTTGGCGGCGGCGATAATGCGACCAATCTCCTCCACGCTAATGGTCTTACGCAGGCTGCTATAGCCACAGGAACGCTGAATATGCACCATCTTAGTATTTTTGGTCACAGCTTTTTTCACCGCTTCCAAATCCACATGCTCCCCGCTCATAGGCAGCTCTTTGTAGGTAATGCCCAAATCCACCAGACTACCCTTGGTCTTTACCGGGTAACCAATAATGGACTGCATGGTGTCGTAGGGAGTGCCGGTGAGGCCGATCAGCTCGTCCCCCGGACGCAAATTGCCCAGCAGCGCCACAGCTAAAGCATGGGTACCGCTGACGAATTGGGAGCGCACCAAGGCTGCCTCCGTCTTAAAAATTTCCGCGTAAATCAAATCCAAGGTATCGCGGCCCACATCGCTATAGCCATAGCCAGTGGTGGGCTTGAGATAATAATCGCTAACCATCTTATTGCGGAAAGCGGTAATAACCTTTTCAGTATTCACCAAAGCCGCCGCTTCCAGCTCCGGGGCATGCTTGGCCACCTCGGCCAAGGCATATGCTTCTATTGCTTGATAATCTATTGTATCTGTCAAATCCTTCACCTGTTACATTTATTTTTTAAGATATTGCTCAAACTCGGCCACCTGCTCGGCCTCCATCCGCACCTTGAGCAGGGTGCCCTCAGCTAGATATTCCTGCTCCAGCACCGTACCAGCGGCGTGCAAGCGGGACACAGCGGCAGAATCGCTATAAGGAATGAGGAAGCTTTCCTCCACCGCCTTAAGCTTGAGATTTTCTGCGATCAGCTCCAGCAGCCCGTCCAGATTAAGTCCGGCCTTGGCGCTGATGCAAATAGCGTTTTCTTCCTTGGCCAAACGGGCAGGCAGAGCACTGTCCGCAGGTAGCTTGTCGATTTTATTATAAACTGTGATAATGGTCTTATCCTTGGCGCCAAGCTCCTCCAACACTTGGTAAACAGCGTTGCTCTGCTCCTTATAGAGCTCATGGCTCACGTCAATGACATGGAGTAGCACATCCGCCTCCACCACCTCCTCTAACGTGGACTGGAAGGCCGCCACCAGCTGGTGGGGCAGGCGTTGGATAAAGCCTACCGTATCCGTCAAAATAGCCTGCTGCTTATGGGGCAAATCCAGCTGACGGGTGGTAGGGTCAAGGGTCGCAAAAAGCTGGTCCTTGGCGTAAATATCGGAATTGGTCAGAGTGTTCAGCAGGGTGCTCTTGCCTGCGTTGGTGTACCCAACGAGGCTCACCGTGGGCACGCTGGCCTTGGTGCGGCCTGCGCGATGCAGGGTGCGCACATTCTTAACCTTGCCGATGCACTCCTTAATAAAGGCAATGCGGTCGCGGATACGGCGGCGGTCCACCTCCAGCTTCGTTTCGCCGGGACCACGGGTACCGATACCGCCGCCTAGACGGGACAGAGCAAGGCCCTTGCCCATAATGCGAGGCAAGGTATATTGCAGCTGGGCAAGCTCCACCTGGAGCTTGCCCTCGTTGGTGCGGGCACGCTGAGCAAAGATGTCCAAAATCAGGGCCGTGCGGTCAAGGACCCGCACACCCATGGCCTGCTCAATATTGCGCTGCTGGGCCGGCGAAAGCTCATCGTCAAAAATGCACAGATCCACATTCTCCTGCTGCACATACAGGGCCAGCTCCTGCACCTTGCCCCGGCCGATGAAAAAGGCCGGGTCGGGCTTGGGTCGCTTTTGCAGGAACTTAGCCACAACCTCCGCGCCGGCGGTGTCGGCCAGCTGCTTGAGCTCCTCCAAGGAATCCTCCGCCGTCCAGCCCAAAGTGCTGGCTCCGCCAGCGTATTCCATACCTACGAGGATGGCGCGTTCGGCGCTTTGCGCCAAGCTGGAGGTACCGGACTGCTTGTCGAGAATCCGCTCCACCATGGCCACTAGGTTGGGGAAGAAGATGCCCTCGGCCTGCTCTAGGGAGGCAGGGCCGTAGCACTCCACAGTGTACTGCTCGTTTTCGTCCATGCCGGTAATCATACCAAAGGTGATGGGGCTTTGAGCAAAATCTGGAGCTACCACACCGATGGCGATCATAGCGTCGAAGCGCTTGTTTTTCAAAGCGCTGATGTCCACGCCGCTCAGCGCCGGGTTGCCGTTGGGATGGGTGTGCACGCAGCGCACACCGCTCAAACGGCTGCTGCCCCGGCGGCCCTCAATGGCCGGCAGCTCCACGCTTTGGTCGTCGCCTACGGCTACCGCCAAAATCTGGCCGCTCCGGCTAATGTAGACGCTCACTTCGCGGTTAATAAAATCCGTCACATCGGCCATACGCGCTGCCAGCTCCGCTGTCAGCAGCTGGCCGCTTTCTAAGCGGATATCATAAAAGGTTTTCAGTTCGTCAATTACAGAATTACGGATACCCTTCAGGTTTCCGTAAATTTCATTCTGCGCCATTGGGGATCCCCCCTTTTCTATAAATCTCCCTCCGTCACCGCTGAAGCGGTGCCACCTCCCTCTAAGAGGGAGGTATAGGTAGCTTTTCCCTTCTAAAAAAGTGGTAACTATAGCTTTTTGCACTCTTTGTGCCCCCTCCTTGAGGGGGCTGGCAGCGAGCTTGCGAGCTGACTGGGGGAGTTATTGCCTTATCGGCGTTCTCTAACCTTTGCAGGCTCTATATTAACTCTGTAGCCCTTAATGAAGTTCTTGTGCATCGCGCCAATAACCTTCTCGGCCACATTCTCTGGCACCTCTACAAAGGTAAATTTGTCATAAATATTAATTAAACCGATATCGCGAGCAGGTATATCAGCTTCAATAGCAATGGTGCTTACGATATCCTTTACCATAATCTTTTGGCTGCGGCCCACGTTCATGAACAGGCGCACCATACCGGGACGACCGCCGGTGTTTTGCAAATCCTTAGCCAGCACATCCTCCTGAGGCGCCTCCAAAGCCTTCACGCCCTCCTGCATCAGCTTCAGAGCTGCTGCAGCTACCTCCTCGGCGCTGTAATCATCCAAAAGACTCTCGGCGATAGGCATATAATCATGGTAAGCATTGAGCTCCAGCACGGTCTGCATCTTGCTGATGATTTGGTCACGCTGACGCTCGATGACATTGGCTGCGGTGGGCAGCTGACGGCGTTGGATTTTGGTCTTCACCATGCGCTCGATGAGCTTCAATTGACGGAACTCACGAGGAGTGATAAAGGTCATAGCTACGCCCGTATTGCCCGCACGACCGGTACGACCGATGCGATGTACATAGCTTTCCGGATCCTGGGGAATATCGAAGTTGATGACATGGGTAATATTATCGATATCGATGCCACGGGCAGCCACATCAGTAGCGATAAGCACATCACATGCGCCCTCGCGGAATTTTTTCATGACGCGGTCGCGCTGGTTCTGGCTCAAATCGCCGTGCAGGCCCTCAGCCATATAGCCACGGCTGGACAGAGCGATGGACAAATCATCCACGCCCTTCTTGGTACGGCAGAAAATGATGAGCTTGCCATCGATTTCCGCATCCAGCAGACGGCACAGGCCTTCCACCTTATCCTTGGTCTCAAAATAATATTGCTCAATCAAGGGTACAGTGAGCTCCTCCTTGGAAACGGTCACGTTTTTAGGAGCGCGCATGTACTTTTTGGTCAGGCTCAAAATGGGACGGGGCATGGTGGCAGAGAAGAGCAGGGTCTGGCGCTCGCTGGGCAATACCTTCATAATCTCTTCCATATCATCCACAAAGCCCATATCCAGCATTTCATCGGCCTCGTCCAGCACTAAAAATTTAATATGGTCCAGCTTAATGGTGCCACGATTAATGTGGTCGATTAAGCGACCGGGAGTGCCGATAACGATTTGCACATTGCTCTTTAAGGCGCGGATTTGGCGCTCAATGGGTTGGCCGCCATAGACGGGCAGGGCCTTCACACGGCGCACACGACCAATCTTGCACACCTCCTCGGCGACCTGGATGGCCAGCTCGCGGGTGGGGCACATAATCAGGGCCTGAATATGCTTAAAATCGTCAATGGACTGCACCAAGGGAATACCAAAGGCAGCCGTCTTACCGGTACCGGTTTGGGCTTGGCCAATCACGTCATTGCCCTCCAGCACCAGGGGAATGGTAGCCTCTTGAATGGGAGAGGGCTCCTCAAAGCCCATTTCCGTTAAAGCAGCAACGATTTTTTTATCAAGCTCCAGAGTACCAAACATTTCTTTTTGCATTGTCATTAAATAATTTCCTCCGTTAACAGGCTAGGCCTGCTTCTTTTCTTCTTTAAGTTTATCAATAGCCATGGAGATAGCAGCCAGTGCTATCCTTAGCTTATTTTCTGTTCTAGTTGAGGTAAAGCGGTGCTCTTGGCAGTACACTACGTCCTCGGTGGCTACAGCAATATAGACTAAGCCCACAGGCTTGCCCTCGCTGGCGCTGGGTCCGGCGTTGCCGGTAATGCTAACGCCTAAATCGCTGCCCATGACCCGGCGCACGCCAATGGCCATTTCGCAGGCGGTTTCCCGGCTTACAGCGCCATAACGGTCTAGAGTCTCCTGCTGCACATTGAGCAGCTTGTTTTTAATTTTATTGGTGTAGCTCACCACGCTGCCCAGCAGGTATTCGCTGCTACCGGGCACGTCGGTCACCAGACTGCTGGCCAAGCCACCACTGCAGGATTCAGCGAAAGCGATGGTCTTACCCTGAGCTAAAAGCTCCTGACCTAGGCAGGCCGCCAGACTAGCATCGTCCACACCGTACACATATTCATCCACATAATCCCGCACCTGAGCTTCACAGGTATCTAGAAGCTTTGCCGCTGCTTGGTCATCCGCGGCCTTGGCGGTCATGCGAATCAGAATTTCGCCGTAACGCGCATAGAGCGCAATCGTAGGATTGGATTGATGCATAATCACATCATCAAGAATTTCTGCGACACGGGACTCACCTACCCCACGCAAATGCAAGGTGCGGGATAGGATGATGCCGTGATCCGCAAAGCGCTGCAGCAGACGTGGAAATAGCTGCTTTTCGCACATATCCATAAGCTCCGAAGGCGGTCCCGGCAGCATGATGAAGATTTTACCATTGTAATCCAGCCACAGCCCTGGCGCAGTACCTACCTCGTTTTGCAAAACCTCCGCTCCGATGGGCACATAGGCCTGCTTTTCGTTGTTAGCAGGACAGGGAATACCCTTTTTGCGGAAATAAGCGTCAATGCGACCCCAAGTATCCAAATCGAGATAGCTGTCCGTATGGGTAATAGCCATCACGGTTTCCTTGGTAATGTCGCCGCGAGTGGGACCCAAGCCGCCGCTGGTGATAATAATATCCGCACGCTCCCTAGCCTGCTCAAGTACGGCCTGCATCCGCTGGGGATTATCGCCCACAGTGGTGTGGTAAAGCACATCAAAGCCTATGCTGTTCAGCTTGCGTGATAGGTATTGCGCATTGGTATTGAGAATTTCACCCAAAAGCAGCTCCGTGCCCGTGGTTACAATTTCAACCTTCATCTAAATCAACTCCTACTTCCTAAGAGCCTCTCTTTACACTCTTTCTCCAACCATCTCATAGGTAAAGCCTTGTAAAATTCTTACGCGGACCATTGCGCCCACCTCAAGGCCCTCAGCATTTTCAATGAAAATGGTACCATCAATATCCGGCGCCTCGTGAGCGCTGCGACCGTAGGCCAAATTATCCTCGTCAAAGCCCTCCACAATAACGTCCAGCTCCACATCCTCTCGCTCCTGATGGATCTCCTCGGAAATCCCGGCCTGCAGGGCCATGAGCTCATGATAGCGATTTTCCTTCACCTCCGGAGCAATCTGATTTTCCATCTCTCCGGCCACGGTGCCCTCCTCCTGGGAATATTGGAAAACACCGGCATTTTCAAAGCGTTGCTTCTCCACAAAGTCCAAGAGCTCAGCGAAATCCTCATCGGTTTCACCGGGGAAGCCCACGATGAAGGTGGTGCGGATGGTGATGCCCGGAATGCGAGTACGCAGCTTATTTAATAATGTCTCCACCTGCTGGCGAGTGTCGAAGCGATTCATGCTTTCTAAAAGTCGATCGCTAGCGTGCTGCAGGGGAATATCAATATATTTGCACACCTTGTCCAAGGTAGCGAAGGCTTCAATCAATTCATCAGTAAAATTATTGGGATAGAGGTACATAACCCTAATCCACTCAATGCCCTCCAAAGCGTTTAAATCACGGAGCAGCTGGGGCAAAAGCAGCTTGCCCGTCAGGTCTTCGCCGTAGCGCGTAGTATCCTGAGCCACCACAATGAGCTCCTTGATGCCGCTGGCGGCCAGTGCCCTAGCCTCGGCCATAACCTCGTCGTAGGGACGAGAGGTATAGGGACCGCGAAGCTGGGGAATAATGCAATAGGAGCAGCAATTATCGCAGCCCTCGGCGATCTTCAGATAGGCCATATAGCCGGGAGTGGTCAGCATACGGGGCGGCATAGCCACATTCTTGCTGGTCAGCTTTTCTAAATGCTTCAGACGCTTGCCCGCCATGACCTGGTCGATAACCCAGCCAATATCGGTGAAACAGTCGGTGCCCACAATAGCATCCACCTCGGGCATGCTTTCAAAAAGCTCGTCCGCATAGCGTTGGCCCAGGCAACCCGTCATCACCAAATATTGGCAGCTGCCATCTTGCTTATACTCTGCCATTTGCAGAACAGTATGAATGGACTCCTCCTTTGCGCTTTCAATAAAGCCACAGGTGTTCACAATAATCAAATCGGCCTCCGCCGGGTCATTGGTAATTTCCAGCTGCTTTTCCCGAATCAAGCCCAGCATAACCTCAGAATCCACCAGATTTTTGGGGCACCCCAGGCTGACCATACCTATCTTCATCTATTCCTTCCTCCTTCTACTAACGCCTACCACGCTTTACTCTAGCAAAACGCTTTACTTACTGAAACGCACCCGTTCCAGCCATCTATTGGTCAGGGCCTCCTGCTTGGAGGTCTCCAAATAGCTTGTGTTTAACCACAGCTTCTTCTCATCCACAGGAGCCTTGTCGATACCCCTGGGAAAAATGAACATATAGCCCGTATTATGGGCCTGAGCCACAGCCTGCGCTCTTTCGCTGGCTAAGAGCCATTCCATAAACTGCATCGCCTCTTTGTCCAAGCTAGAGGCCGCGAAAACGCCCACGCAGAATAAATTCACCGGAGTACCCTCCCGAGGGTGCACCACATAAGCGGGAAATTTATTCTCCAAATATTTAAAAACATAGCTTTGACGAGTAATCGCCACATCCGCATCCCCCACTGCCGTCATGCGAATAGAAGTGAAGGGAAATTTAGCGTATTGCCCTACAAAGCGGTTGATATTCCACAAGTAATTCAAGGAAGTTGTTTCGCCCATGGCATCCGCCAAGGCTCCCAAAAAGTTTTGCGTACTGTTGCTATCGGAAAGATTTTCCATAGCGATGCGCAGCTGCTCATTGTTCTCTAAATCAGTCCAGCCCTTCATGGCGCTTTGGCCAATAGTCCGAGCGAAGTATTGGTTGACCAAAAGCACTGCCGGGTCGTAGAAAACGCCGTACCAATAGCCTTCCTTGTCCTGAAGCTTGCTAGGCAGCCTAGTGGCTAAATCAAACTGGGTCTGCTTCAGCTTGCCCTGCTTCTTCAGGCCGTAGAGAGTGCGCTGCTCCGCCAAAACTAAATCCGGCAGGGGCTCGCCCTCCTTGAGCTCACCAATAAAGCGCAGCTCCAGTCCTAGCTTCTTTTCCTTATTCATTTGATTAAAGCTCTGTACCAAATCCTGAGTGAATTTACTATCCAGCTCAGAATAAAGGCACAGAGTACGACTGGCCACCGGCGCCTTGGGCTCCTGGGAATTTATCTCGGAGCCACAGCCACCCAGCAGGGTGGCCAGCGCCGCCAAGGCCAGAAATAATAAACGCAACATAGTTTAACCTCCGCTCCTAGGAGCGACGTTTTTTAGCGCTGCCACCCTTGGTGGCAGTCCGAGCATTTTTGCCATCCCCATGACCGGCGTGATGCTGGCGCACAGCGCTTCCCTTGGCAGATACTCCCATGCGAGAGCCACAGCCCCTGCGCTCCGGCCCGAGCAAGCATTTGGAATCTGTGCCCACTAAATCCATACGTCCGGCCCGCTGCAAGGCCTCCAGCACCAGCTGACGATTGCGAGGAGCGCGGTATTGCATCAACGCACGCTGCATAGCCTTATCATGAGGATTACGTGCTACGAAGACGCTTTGGCTCGTGGCAGGGTCCACGCCGGAATAATACATCGCTGTAGCGGCGCTGCCGGGTGTGGGAATAAAATCCTGCACCTGCTCCGGCTGATGCTTGATATCCCGCAAAAACTCCGCCAGCTCAATGGCATTGTTCAAGGTGCAGCCGGGATGGCTGCTGATAAAATAAGGTACTAAATATTGGGGCAGGCCTAATTCCTTGTTCTTTTTCGCATAGGCCCGCATGAATTTTAAATAGACTTCCTTACCCGGCTTGCCCATACGCGCCAGCACCGGCGGCGCAATATGCTCCGGAGCGATCTTTAATAAGCCGCTAATATGATGGCGGCAAAGCACATCCAAAAACTCCTGCTTTTTATCGGCTAGCAAATAATCATAACGGATACCGCTGCGGATGAACACCTTTTTGATGCCCGGCAGCGCCCGTAATTTAGCCAAAAGCTCGATATAATCGCTGTGATCCGCATCAAGATTGGGGCAGGGCTCTGGGAAGAGGCACTGCCTATCCTTGCAAACACCATATTTCAGCTGCTTGGCGCAGGAGGGATGACGGAAGTTAGCGGTGGGACCGCCTACGTCGTGAATATAACCCTTGAAGCCCGGCAGCTGGGAAATAAGCTTCGCCTCACGAATGATGGACTCGTGGCTGCGAGCTTGAATGATGCGCCCCTGATGGGCGTGAATGGCGCAGAAGGAGCAGCTGCCAAAGCAGCCACGACAGCTGACGATGCTGAACTGCACCTCTTCTAAGGCGGCCACGCCGCCCTTAGCGTCGTAGCTAGGATGCCACTGACGCGCATAGGGCAAATCATAAATAGCGTCCATTTCCTCCTGAGTCAGAGGATAAACGGGCGGATTTTGGACGATGAACTTGTTCTGGCCCCGCTGAACCACGGGCTTACCATAGAAGGGATCCTGCTCACGGCTCTGTAAATGATAGGCCTGAGCGAAGAATTTTCTGTCGTCCCGAATGGCCTTCCAGCCCGGCAGCTTCACGTACTCCTGCCCCTCGGGCAGGTCATCGCAAGCGTAGGCCGTGCCACGGATATAACGCATATCCTCCATGTTGGCGCCGCCAGCAAGATAATCCGCGATTTCCACAATCTGCTTTTCACCCATGCCGTAGACCAAAAGATCCGCGCCACTGCTTTCCAGAATGGAGGGCAGCAGCTTATTTTCCCAATAATCGAAATGTACAAAGCGACGCAGACTGGCCTCGATGCCGCCGATAACCACCGGCAGCTTCGGCCATAGCTGCTTCGCCAGCCTTGCGTACACCGCCGTGGCATGGTCGGGCCGTTGGCCCACCTGGCCTCCGGCGGTATATTTATCCACGGAGCGGGGGTTTTTCGCCGCCGTATAATGGCACAGCATGGAATCAAGATTGCCGCCGCTGATGAGCACGCCTAAGCGAGGCTTGCCCAAGGCGGCCAAGCTCTCCGCCTTGGTCCAGTCCGGCTGGCATAAAAGCGCCACCTTATAGCCCTGCGCTTCCAGCACACGGCAAATCACCGCCGGTCCGAAGGACGGATGGTCCACATAGGCATCACCGCTGATAAACAAAAAGTCCAGCTGGTCCCAGCCACGCTCTGCAATTTCTTCTGTGGAAATAGGTAAAAATTTATTCATTAAAAGCTCCTAAAAGTCTTCTCTTATTGCTTGGTCTCTGCAGACTTAGGGTTTACGGTCTCGGCCTTAGTCACAGCAGGCTTAGGATTTGTTGTCTCGGCCTTAGCTACAGGAGGCTTAGCGTTTACAGTCTCAACCCTCTCCGCCTTAACAGGAGCGGGCTTAGTATTTTTCACCTCAGCCTTGACTGGCGGAATCGGCTTAACCTCGTCCTGATTACCATTCAAGGTATAGGTCTTCACCTGCACGCCATGCTGACCCTGTAAATCCACGGGCTCGCCATTAAAAATCAGCTTCATCACGCCGATATTGCCATATTTCACAATGAGCTTATCCTTGGCCTCAAAGGTTCGCTTATCCTTAGCCTTCATCATGCCAGCGAAAATTTCCTTGCCGTCAGCCTTAACCTCCAGCCAACAGTTGTCGGTGGCTTCCATCTGCACCTGTACCTTATCCCACGCTACCGCAGGCTTAGCGGCAGGCGCTTCCTTTTTCTCTACAGAAGTCACAGCCGCAGGACGATTCTGAAAGTATTCAATGACCTTGGGAATGCCCACATAGCCACCTGCCAAAACCACTAGCACAGCTACGCCAGCCAAGATTTGGCGCATATCGAAGCTGGGGAGCTTGGGCAGCTTAGGCAGCTCCAGCTTGCCCGTGCCGCTGCCGATATCACGAGGATTCTTCAGCTGAATATTCAGCTTCACCTTATCCACCTCACGAATACCGGTGCTGCGTGCGGACTCCTTCCTCATGCCTGTGGTGCTAGCCTTATACAGCTGCACCAGCTCCGGCCCGTTCAGGCCTAGGAAATTACCATAATTACGCAGCATACCCTTCAGGAAAACCTCACCGGGAGTCTTATCATATTCATCATTTTCTATGGCCTCCAAATAACGGCGGCGAATGCTAGTGCCCTGCTCCGCCTCGGCCAGAGAAAGCTTCTTCGCCAAGCGAGCTTCTCGTAACAATGTACCAACGCTCTTTTCAGTATCCATTTGTCAGTACCTCCAACCTCTTTGCGTCAATCACGTTTAAGGAAGCGCTCCTCGGCCTCCTGCCTCGACATAATAACCTCTCTGGGCTTGGAGCCAACAGATTGACCCACTATGCCCAGCTCCTCCATGGTATCCACCAGTCGCGCCGCTCTGGTGTAACCAATGCGGAAGCGTCGCTGAAGCATGGAGCTGGATGCCTGACCCATGTCTAAGACTAAGCTCAAAGCATCCGCAAACAATTCATCCTCGGCTGCGGAGTCGCCCTCGGCTTCCTCGCCGCCGTTATTTTTATTCTTACTGTCGCATTCCAGCTCCTGCTCCGTTACCTCCTCGGTATAGTTCACAGGAATGGACTGCTTCACAATAAAGTCCACAATTTTATTTAATTCATCGTCGGTAACGAAGGCCCCCTGCACACGCACGGGCTTGTTAAAGCCAATGGGATAGAAGAGCATATCGCCCTTGCCCAACAGCTTTTCCGCGCCGCCCATATCGATAATGGTACGGGAGTCCGTCTGGGACGAAACCGCAAAGGCGATGCGAGAGGGGATATTAGCCTTGACAATACCGGTGATAACATCAACGGAGGGTCTCTGTGTAGCCAAAATCAAGTGAATGCCGGCGGCGCGGGCCTTTTGGGCCAAACGCAAAATCGCGTCCTCCACGTCCACCTTAGCCACCATCATGAGGTCGGACAGCTCGTCGATGATGATCACGATAAAGGGCATTTTCTCCTCTGCCTGAGCGTTATAGCTGTTGATTTCACGCACATGGCTTTCCGCAAAGCAATTATAGCGTCGCTCCATTTCGGCCACAGCCCAATGGAGCGCAGAGGCCGCCTTTTTCGGCTCCGTCACTACCGGAGTCAGTAGATGGGGAATGCCATTGTAGTTGGATAATTCTACTACCTTAGGGTCCACCAAAATCAGCTTAACCTCTTCCGGGCGCGCCTTATATAAAATGCCTGCAATAATCGTATTGATGCACACGGATTTACCGCTACCCGTGGAGCCTGCCACCAATAGGTGGGGCATCTTGGACAAGTCAGCAGAGATAATATCGCCGCTGATGTCCTTGCCCAGACCGATGCATAGCTTGGAAGGAGCCAGACGCACCTTAGCATCCTCCACTACCTCTCTAAAGCACACGGTATCATTTTTCGTATTGGGCGCTTCGATGCCGATGGCCGATTTGCCGGGGATGGGCGCCTCGATACGCACGCCCGGCGCCGCCAGACGCAGGGCTATATCATCTGCTAGATTTACTACGGAGCTAACCTTCACGCCCGGCGCAGGCTCCAGCTCGAAGCGAGTGACGGAGGGACCGCGGGTAACGGCGATAACCTTGGCCCGTACCTTGAAGTCGGCCAAGGTTTGCTCCAAAATCGCGCATTGCTCCATAATATCCCGCTGATAGCTGGCCGGGTCGCTCACCCTGGGGCTGTTTAAGAGCTCCAGCGGGGGCAGGATGTAAGCGCTGACTGGGGCTGCCGCCTCAGGCTGAGCCTCCGCCGCGGTAGCAGCTGCAGCAGGCTCCGGCTCGGCGCCTTGAATCTTCTCAGCGCTATCATAAATAGCGATTTGTCGTTCCTCTTGAGCCTGCAGGTCTGCATCTTTTGCTCCCTCCATGTCAAAGACGGAGCTCTTGGCTGGCTGTGCCTGCTCGGAGGCAGTAGAAGCGCTTTGCTTAGGCTCACGGTATTGGTTATGAATTACAGAAGGTGGCTCTGCTTTAACGCCATAGGTCCCCTCGGACTCTTTAGGCGGAGCCACCGGTTCCGGGGCGGGGGCGCTACCATCCAAAAAGCGATGCTCCGGCATGGGCGTTGGAGCGTCGGCGCTGTCGTAATTAATCACAGGCCGCAGAACCACATTGCGCTCCCTGTCGTAATCTCTGGTACTATCCTGCCACTCCGGCACCTGAATAGGATCCTGCTCCAGCTCCTGCTTCACAGGCTCCTTCTCATAGGGATTATCTACCACACCTAAAATGCGCTTAAAGGAGGATTTCTTCTCTATGCCATCGGTGAAGCTGCCAAATTCGCCACTGCGATAAGCCTTGGCGATAGTATCCTTATTCTTGGACTTTTGCGGGGCGATGACTTGAACCCTATTATTAGTATTGCTGTTGTTATTGGTCAATATGGGCTTAAAAATATTAGGAGTGGTCTTCTGGGGCTCCGCCGGCTCCGGCGCAAGGGCATCCTCCAGATCCTTATCGCTCCTGCCCGTAATCGCCCCCACTAAATCCGTGAGCCAAGTCCAAATCGTCCCCACCGGGAAAAGTATGCCCAAGGACAGCAGCCAACCCACAACGAGGGCTAACCAGCTGCCTATACTGCCCAAATAACGATGCAGGGGCAACACGATAAGGCCACCTATTAAGCCACCACCCTGCGGCAGGAGGTGGGGCGTCAGCTCCTGGGTCGTAGGCACAAAAACATGATGAGCTGTGCCCAAAAGGCACAGCATCACCAAAAAAAGCGCCAGTGTTTTTTTCTGCCACAGGGACAGCTTGCCCTCTACAAAAAGCTTCCAGCTCAGCAAAAGACAGGTCAAAGGCAGCACAAAGCTACCCTTGCCCAACAGATAAAGCTCGCACTTAGCCACAAAGCCCAGCAAGCCTCCCTGCTCATCCAGCGCCAAGCCGGCAGCGGTCAGCAGGCCTACCAGCAAAAAGAAGCATGCCGCATAGGCCGCTGTATGAGAACCATTATGCTGTTGTTGCTTTCTTTTTACTCTTTTACTAGCCAAGTTCAAGCTCCTTACACAAATAGATTAGCTTAAATTTCCATAATAATGGGAAGAATCATGGGACGGCGACGGGTACGCTCATAGAGGAAGCGACCTAAGCTGTCGCGCACGGTGGATTTAATAGCGGACCATTCGGAAATGCCGTTTTCCTCGCATTTCTCCAGGGCCTGCTGCACCTTGTCGCGGGCCTCATCCATCAGGCCTTCGGCTTCACGCACATAGACAAAGCCGCGGGACACAATATCGGGACCGGATACCACATGACAATTTTCCTTATCAATGGTCACCACCACGATCATGATGCCATCCTGGGACAGCTGACGACGGTCGCGGAGCACGATATTGCCCACATCGCCCACGCCCAGACCATCCACCAGCACCTTGCCGGCAGGCACCTTGCCGTTAATACCGATGCTGTTTTTCGTAATTTCAATCACGCTGCCGTTTTCGGCAATGACGATATTTTCCTTGGGCATGCCCAGACTTTGGGCTATATTAGCATGCTTAATCAAATGGCGGAACTCGCCGTGCACAGGGATGAAGAACTGCGGACGCACCAAATTATGCACCAACTTAATCTCCTCCTGGCTGGCATGGCCGGAAACATGAACACCATTGCTCTTTTCGTAAATTACATCCGCTCCCAGCTTGTAAAGATGGTCAATGGTACGGGAAACCAGCTTTTCGTTGCCGGGAATAGGCGTAGCCGAGATAATTACGGTATCGCCGGGCATAATGTCCACCTTTTTGTGGTCATTCATAGCCATGCGAGTCAGCGCGCTCATGGGCTCGCCCTGACTGCCGGTGGTAATAATTACAATCTTGTCCGGAGTATAGTTATGAGTTTCATCAATATCGATAATCTCGCCCTCAGGAGCCTTCAAATAGCCCAGCTCCTTGGCGATGTTCACTACATTCACCATGCTGCGGCCGATGACTGCCACCTTGCGGTCATATTTCAGAGCCGCGTCAATCACCTGCTGAATACGGTGGACGTTGGAGGAGAAGGTTGCCACGATAATGCGGTTTTTCGCATAGCGGAACTCATCGTCAAAGGTCTTACCCACCATTTTTTCGCTGGGAGTAAAGCCGGGGCGCTCCGCATTGGTGCTGTCGGCTAAGAGAGCCAGCACGCCACGGTCACCATATTCGGCAAATTTATTGAACTCTGTTACTTGCCCATCCACCGGAGTGTGGTCAATTTTAAAGTCGCCCGTATGAATAATGGTGCCAATGGGCGTATTAATAGCGATAGCGATGGCATCAGGAATGCTGTGATTTACGCGGATAAAATCCAGCTTAAAGGAGCCGGCGGTTACCTTATCGCCGGGCTTAATCGTGCGCAGGTTTTCGGAGCTGACGCCATTCTCCTTTAGACGCCCCTGCAAAATGCCTAGAGTAAGTGCGGTACCGTATACGGGGCAGTCGATCTGCTTCATGACATAGGGCAGCGCGCCAATATGGTCCTCGTGACCATGGGTCAAAAAGATACCCTTTAATTTGTCCTGATTCTCGATTAAATAAGTTATATCCGGAATTACCAAATCAATGCCCAGCATATCGTCCTCGGGGAACATTAAGCCGGCATCGATTAAAATCATATCATCACCATACCTGAAGACGGTCATATTTTTGCCGATTTCACCTAAACCGCCTAAAGGAATGATTTGCACTTTATTTTGAAATTTTCCCAAAAAAAATACACCTCCAATTTTTTGTTTTGCATTATATCCGTACAAATGTAAAAGCTTTTTATTTCAGGGTACACTGTGTCCGCACACATACTCTCCACTATATTATACACTATGAATCCCATTCTGACAAATATACTGCTTACATTTTTGTAGCAAAAAAGTGACAAAGCTAGGGGAAAATATAAAGCAAAGCCGGCCAAGGCTGCTTTGCGCAACCCTAACCGGCTTTAATACTCATCTAGTTTTTACAAAATCTGCTCCAGCGTCACATCTCACGAGCCTAAAAACAAGGTCACCAAGCCAAAGCACACGGGCTGGTGCAATAAATAAATCTCCAAGCTACGCAAGCCCAATCGAGAAAACAGGGGCACACGCCAGCGCAAAGCGCCGCCCAGCAAATCTCGCTCCTGCAAAAAGGCGTAGGCGTAATAGCCGAAGCAGTAGGCTCCCAGCCAGGGCAGCAGGGGAAAATAATCGCTGGATTGAAAATCGGCCGGTGGTAGTCCTATGGGCGTGAGCCAATTAGTGCTGTACCACGCCTCCGGCACCGTCACAGCGAATAATCCTTCAATACCCCAAAGGCCGTTATCCAGCTCGCGACAGGTTAGAAACACCAGTAAGCCCAGAAGCATACCCACCAACGGGGAAAGCCTTTGGGCCCAGGGATGGCACAGACCTGCTAGCAAAGTGGCGCAGCCCATAAAATTCAAGATGCCGAACCAGATGGTTTCTGAAGGAATGACCAGAATGGTCACCAATGTAATCACTAAGCCCAAAAGATTAAGCTCCAAGCCCCGACGCAGACTGGACTTTCCGCCTAGGCGCCACACGAAGCCCGCGATAGCGATAAAGAGAAAGCATGTGCCCTCCTGCCAAATGCGGCAGTAGAGCTGCTGGGCCCACTGGGGATTGCGTCCGTACACATGATAAATATCATAAAGCAAATGATACAGCACCACGCCGCTAATAGCCAATCCCCTCAGAGAGTCGATCAGATGATAACGCTCAGCTTTATTAACCTTTTGAGGCTCCCTTGTCTCCATGCTTTGCTCCTTAGTTAGGTCGTTTCAGATACTTCGCTCCCTTGGGTCCACTTAAAGAGGCTTACTTTACTTCTACCAGCTTAATGTGGAAATTTAATTCCTTGCCAGCCATTTCATGGTTAGCGTCAAAGGTAATATTGGTCTCGTCCTTGGCGGTTACTAAAACCGGAATGGGACGACCATAATTGTCCCGCAAATAAACACGTTGGCCCACATTAAGTGTCTCAGAGCCCGGCAGCTGGGCCATGGGCATGGTAAAAATGGCATTGGGGTCAGCCTCACCATAAGCTTCAGCAGGCAGCAAATGAATATCGATTTCGGCGCCCAGCTCCAAATCTGCTACAGCGGCATCAAAGCCCTTGATCATTTGACCAGCGCCGCACACAAATTCCAGCGGCTCCCCACGGTCATAGGAAGAGTCAAATTGTTTGCCATCGTTAAAGGTTCCTTTATAGTGCACGCGGCAGGTTTTACCCACGTTGCGACCGGTTAATTCAGTAGTCATTTTACTTCACTCCTTGTTTTCTTTCGTAAAAAAAATTTTGCAGCTTCTATTATAGCAATAAAAGCCCTTTTCAACAAGCTAAAGTTAATATGAGCACCCTCGAGACTGCTTTCATATACCATTAGCACAAGGAAGAACTTGTGCTTTCCAAAGTGAAAATTCTACGAACTTCATTCTTTCACAAAATAATCCCCCGACCACTTGCATCGGGGGATTTCTTATTGCTCTATGTGTTGTTTTATTTACTGGCACTGCACAATCGGTTCGATTTACGCTCCTGCCCCCTAACGCGGTACGGAGCATATGTTCTTCTTATATTGGTAGCCAAAATCAAGCAACATGGCTCCCTGACGCATTTGTTTAATTCAGATATTGCTTATACTTCAACGATATGCGGGATATTACTTATGCGTAATTTCAAAAGTGTTTCTTTAGAAAGAGCATGAATATGATCCATTATCCATTCAGCTAATCCTTCTCCATCAATCACAATAATCCCTTCATCGCTTGCTCGTTTTATACTTTCATCGGAGAGCATTGCACTAGTAACAAATGCAAATTCATAATCTGCATAATCAGACATACTCATTATTTGTTCAAGTTGCTCAATCCCCCAACTGCTTGATACTCCATCATGATGTTTAACTTGAATGAACAATTTCTTACTACCAAACCTATCATCCTTTACAGCTTCCACATCGGCATCTGCATATCCATCGAACTTTTGCTTTGGTAAAACTCTAGCATCATATCCTTCACAAATCATCAATTCACATACCAATTGCTCTAATCCCATACCACCAGTTCTTAAATTACTTTTACCACTAGCAATAACATCTTTCAGCCTGTTTTTAAAGGTTTCATTTT
>SFCN01000004.1 GCA_004558595.1 Phascolarctobacterium sp.
CCTCATCCAAGGGCGTTATGCTGTGCGCCTTGAGCGACAGCTATTGGAAAACGAGATATTACGGTGCTCGCCGGGTGTTAGTGACCAACGGTGAGGTTAAATGATTGAAAATACTGTCCAAGGGCAGTAGGGGGAGGATTTGTTCATGATTCGCGAAAGACGTAACAAAGAGAAGCTTGCTTCTTATTACAAGAAGTTTATGGAAGAGGGTATTGTGGACCCTAACGTGCACCCTTGGGTAGCCGAAAGCTGGCTGCGTTGCCGGGCCATGAATTTGCCCCATGAAACCATGCCCAAGATAAATAAGCTGAGCCGAGAGGAAATTGCCGAGCACCAAAAAACTCATGAGTTCATTGTGAAGTATGTGGACGGCCTTTACGAGCAAAGCAAGCAGCATTTTAATATTCACAATCTGAGCATGCTGCTGATTGATGAAAATGGCTATGTTATCAAAAACTACGCCATGCCCTTCTTCCAACGCATTATTGAAGATATTCAGGGTATGCGTGTGCTAGAGGAGGATGTGGGGACCTCCAGCATCAGCGTAGCTCGCGAGCATAATGTGCCCTTCTTAATGTTCGGTCCCGAAATGTGGATTAAGGACAGCCATAGCGGCGATGCCTGCAGCGCGCCCATTTGCATCAATGGAAAAATTCGCTACATCATCTCCTTTTTCTCCTTGGATCAGAACGATTTACCCTATGATTTGCTTTTAAGCCTACTCATGACCATGAAATATTCCATCGAGCAGCACATGGCTATGCTGGAATCCTGGACCATTAACCGTATTATGATGGACCAATTGCCCGTGACGGTTTACTGGCTGGGCAAGGATGGCACCGTAAAATATTGCAACGAAAACGGCCGCAAGCGTTTGGACAATCATGAGCGTCTACAGGATGTATTCTTAAACTACGAGCATATTCCCATTAAAAAGGCGCTGAGGGGCGTGCCCACTCAGCGCCGGGAGATTACCTGGATTACTCAGGATAGAACCTATGAGGATATTACCACGGTAATGCCTATTAAGGTGGGCAGTGAGGTGGAGAGCGCCTTGGTACTGTCCATGTCCATCGAGGATTTGAAGACGACCATTGCCCATGCTACAGGCTATAGCAGCCGCTATAGCCTGTACAGCATGGTGGGCGAGACCAGCGAGTTTTTGGCTTTGCAGCACAAGGCCAGCCGCGTAGCTCGCACGGACCACAATATCCTTCTGCAGGGCGAGCCCGGCACGGGCAAGCAGCGCTTGGCTCATGGTATTCATCAGGCGAGCTCCAGAGCGGCTGCTCCCCTCATTGCGGTGAAGTGCCGTAATGCTTCCTTAAAGGAGCTAGAGACCGAATTCTTTGGCGCCAACGATGGCGACCAACAGTCCGCTGGTAAGCTGGAGCTTGCCATTGGTGGTACCCTTTTCTTAGACGAGGTAGAAAAGCTGCCCCTTGAAATGGGCGATGAGCTGGCCGAGGCCCTGACCCATGGCCTGCCGCCCGTGAGAAAGGGCGGGAAGCTCAGACTGTTCGATGTGCGTGTCATCGCCGCCTGCGATTCTAATTTGAAGCGCTTGGCTGATAAGGGCCTCTTTAGTCGCAAGCTTTATGAGCTTGTGCTAGATACCACTATGCGCGTTCCGCCGCTGCGGGAGCGCGTGAAGGATATCGAGGTTATCGCAGGGCACATTTTGGTGGAGATGAGCGCTCAGCATAATCTGCCCCAGAAACGCCTTTCTCCTGAGGCTGTGTCCCTGCTCTTGAATTGCAGCTGGCCCGGTAACATTAAGCAGCTGCAGGGCGTAATTGAGCAGGCCTTTTTCCACACTCCCGGTAGCATTATTGAGGCTGAAAATATTAAGCTGCCCGGCGATAAGACCTTGGAGCGTTCTTGGAAGTACGATAAGGAAGCCTTCATTGCCGCCTGGAAATCCGCCGGTGGCAATATTTCCAAGCTAGCCTCCATGCTGGACGTAAGCCGCGTAACCTTGTATCGTTATCTGAAAAAATATGGTCTGGGACCGAAAACGGAGTAGTTTTCAGTCAAAATCACTCGTAGGACCTTCAAATTAGTTAAGATCAGTAAAATTTTTTTAAGAATTTTTTTCGAAGTAAAATATAACCGCGAGACATGTTTTCCGCTCGCGGTTATTTTGTTCTTTTTGAATAGTTTTAATCTTTATAGATAAAATTAATCGTTGTGGCTAGCGATACAGCTAGGCCGCTGCTAAGTATAAGTAAAAAGCTTTTGACTAAAATTGCTAAAAGTATTATAATAATACTGCTTTTCTGTAAACCAAATGATGTAAAAATAGGGGTTAAAGGGTGTGAAACCCTGTTTTAAGAGATTAAGGAGTAGCGTAATGCCGGATAGTTTTTTAGAACGAATTAAATTAATTATACAACGCAGTAGCGAGTCTGTTTGCAATTTTGGACAATTGGTGAACATGAAATTAAAGTTCTTATGGAGCAGTTTGCTCGTGAAGCTGCATGTGAGCCGTAGTGTTAATCAGTTCAAAGGCAGCTTAGGCGCGTATAGTCACGAGTGTTCTACTAGGATGCAGGAGCGCTTTGGCATGTGCAAAAAGGTTTGGCACACTAATCAGCATTTTACCTTTTGGCTTATCCCCGCTGATGGTTCCCATATCGCTAAAAAGCATGTGAAGAAGGCCCATTTGAAGTATGCCTTTAGTGGTGTGGCAGCCTTTTTAGTAATGGTTTCTGTGACTATTGGTGTATTGGCCCATTTCGCCATTCAAAACGAGACTCAAAAACGGGAGCTGGCAGAATATAAGGCTACCAAAAAGGCTCAGGAGCAGACCATTCAGGAGCTGCAAAAGATGGCTGAGAAGAACCAAAAGCAGCTGGCTTACCTGACCCAGCTAGAGGATAAGGTGCGTCAGGAAATGGCCAAGAACGGTACCCAGCTACCTCCGAAAAGCGACATTGCTTCCTTTGCCGGTAAGGGTGGTCCTTCCCTGGGGGATAGCAGCCCAATGGGCTATATGCTAGAGCAGGAAAAGAATATTCAAAATGAGGCTAAGGCCAAAAAGGCCGATTTGGAGAATATTTTAAGCGCTATTGAAAGCGAGAACTATCGTCGCGAGGTAACTCCTAGCCAATGGCCTACTGCCGGCGGCGAAATCACCTCTTATTTTGGTGGTCGGGCTAATCCCTTCGGCGGCTATGAGGGAGTTTGGCATTCAGGTATTGATATTGGCAATTATTACGGCGCGCCTGTATATGCGGCGGCTGCTGGTTATGTGCAGCAGTCCGGCTGGTACGGGGGCTATGGCCGTTATATCCGCATTAGTCACGACTTTGGCCTGCAAACGGCCTACGCCCATATGAGCAGCCTAGCTGTAAGCGCCGGTACCTATGTGAAAAAGGGTCAGGTGATTGGTTATGTGGGCTCCAGCGGTTATAGTACCGGTCCTCATCTCCATTTTGAAGTGCTCAAAAATGGACAACATGTTAATCCCTTGAACTACATCTAAAAAGAAGCTGTCAGAGCTCAGTGCTCTGGCAGTATTTTTTTTACTAATTAGCAGGAATAGTACACCCTATTGGAGAATTAATATAGGGTATATATGGGAAAAGCTGCCCTAATAATAGAAAATTGTGGAAAAGCACCTCTGTTGTTGAGGACAGTTTTGGTATGCATGGAAAGTTATGAGGAAAGGTATGGTGATAGAATGCTGACCTTAGAGTTGTTGCAAAAAATGCTTTTAAATGCTGCTGTAGCCCTGAAGGATAATGTGCTGCCTCTGTGCGAGCTGGATAGCGTGGCCGGGGACGGAGATCACGGCCTTACCATTGGCCGCATGGCGGATGCCATGAAGGCTCAGGTGGAGGCAGGTACAAGCGCTGATATGAAGGAGCTGTTGGATGATTTATCCATGGCCTTCATGGGTGTCAACGGTGGTAGCGCAGGTCCCCTGTGGGGCACTGTTTTCGGTGGCTTTGCCGAGGGTATCGACGAGGGCGTAGCTGAGCTGGATGCGGCTGGCATTCACAAGATGCTGGAGCAGGCTAAGGAGGACTTTATGGATATCTCCAAGGCTAAGCAGGGAGATAAAACCATGGTGGATGCTCTCTATCCTGCCCTGGACGCAGGCATGGCCTGCGAGGGTGATGCCAAGGCGATTTTCGCAGCCATGGCGGAGGCCGCTAACAAGGGCGCAGAGGCGACTGCGGACATGGTGGCTCGCTTTGGCAGAGCGAAAAATGTGGGTGAGCGCAGTCTGGGCGCGAAGGATCCCGGCGCGGTATCGATGGCACTATTGTTTACCAAAATGGCGGAGGCCTGCCAATAAAGCACCATCTACTTCGTTGCGGCTCCTAGGAGTATTGACCATACGCCGTCGCACCCAAGGGTACAGCGCGACCAGCATGCGTTCACTGCGCTACGCTTGTGACCACATGGGTCGTGGCTTGTCGCCGCGCCTCGTATCTGGCACTTTCTTGACAGTCCATAGATGAGAATTTAATACTATACAAAATAGGAGGAATTTACAATGCAAAAATTTATCAACAAACCGGAAGATTTGACCAGTGAATTATTGGAAGGCTTGGCTCTGTCCAATGCTGATTTGATTTCCTTGGAGCAAGGCAACCTTATCGTCAACAAGAAATTGGCTGAGGCTGACCGCGTAACCATCGTTACCCTGGGCGGTACCGGCCACGAGCCCGCTATTAGCGGCTTTGTAGGCGAAGGCATGATCGACGTTTCCGTAGCCGGCAATATTTTTGCTGCTCCCGGTCCTCAAGCCTGCGTTGAAGCTATTAAGATGGCAGACAAGGGCCATGGCGTACTGTTCGTAGTATTGAACCATGCCGGTGATATGCTGACCGGTAATTTGACCATGAAGCAAATCAAAAAACTGGGCATTCCCGTAATTAAGGTTGTTACCCAGGAGGATATCGCTAACGCAACTCGCGAGAATGCTGATGATCGCCGCGGCTTGGTGGGCTGCGTTCCTCTGTATCATATCGCCGGCGCAGCTGCAGCTCAAGGTAAATCCTTGGAGGAGGTTGCAGCTATCGCTCAACGCTTTGCTGATAATATGGCTACCATCGCTGTTGCTACTAAGGGCGCTACCCATCCGGCAACCGGTATGGAGATCGCTCATATTGAAGAAGGCATCATGGAAGTTGGCATGGGCCAACATGGCGAAGGTGGCGGCGGCAGCCAACCTATGAAATCCGCTGACGAGACCGCTGCTATTATGCTGGAGGCTTTGCTGAAGGACTTGAATGTGAAGGCTGGCGAAAAGCTGATGGTAGTTATCAATGGCAGTGGCGCAACCACCTTGATGGAGCAATTGATTGTTTTCCGTGCTGTACACAAGCTGCTAGCTGCTAAGGGCATCGAAATCGTCGCTAACATGGTTGGCGAAATCCTGACTGTTCAAGAAACCGCTGGCTTCCAAATGAGCATCGCTCGCATGGACGACGAAATGATCGCTTTGTGGAAGGCGCCGGCGCGCACTCCGTACTTCAAAAACTAAAATTTCGACTAATTAAGACCGTGGAGAAGGTAACAGATGCGAGGCGCGGCGACGACGGCGTACAAATTAGTACTCCTAGGAGCTGCAACGAAGCAGATGTTGCCTTATACGCGGTCTAGGAGGTTTTTATATGGCTGATAAAGATGGAAATATTTTAGCTAAAGACTATGGCATCGGCGTTAAGCCGCCCCTGCAGACCTTTCCCGTGAAGGGTCTGCAGAGCGCTGGCTGGGGCATGCAGACCCGTCTGTCCGAGATTTTTAGTGATGACGGCCGTACCATTATGCTGGCCTTTGATCATGGTTATATTATGGGCTCCACCGCGGGCCTAGAGCGTTTGGATTTGGTGATTCCTCCGCTGATGCAGTATGCGGATTGCCTTATGGCGACCCGTGGCGCGCTGCGCACCTGTATCCCTGCTAATCACCGCAAGGCTATCGCCCTGCGCTGCACCGCTGACACCAGCGTGCTCAAGGATGATATGAGCTTTGGCACAGCAGGCGTGGATATTGAGGATGCTATCCGCATGAACGCTTCCTGCATGGCAGTGCAATGCTTTATCGGCTCCGATGGCGAGCTGGATTCCCTGCGCAACCTGTCTTATTATGTAAATAATGGCGAAAAATATGGCATTCCCGTTTTAGGCGTTGTGGCTGTCGGCAAGCAAATGGAGCGTACTAACCGCTACTTCTCCTTGGCGACCAGATTGTTGGCTGAAACCGGCGCTCATATTATCAAAACCTATTATTGCGAAAACTTCGAGCAAATTACCGCTGCTTGCCCCGTGCCCATCGTTATCGCCGGCGGCAAGAAGATTCCCGAAAACGAGGCCTTGGAAATGGCTTATCGCGCTGTCAGCGAGGGCGCTGCCGGTGTGGACATGGGCCGTAATGTGCTGCAGGCTGAATGTCCCAAGGCTATGCTGCGGGCTATTCGCATGGTCGTGCATGAAAACGCTAAGCCGGAAGAGGCCTTTAAGGCATATGAACTGTGGAAGAAGGATGTGAAGTAAATGAAAGAATTTATGCATGTGGGCGTGCCCACCGATATCGCTCGCGAGGGCGAGATTTATGCTGAGGGCATCAAGACTCATATTATTACTCCCGACACCAATGAATTCCATATCGAGTATCTACGCTTTGAGAAGGACACTCCCCTGCCCAAGGAGCTGCAGACACTGGTACATGTAGCCTACAAGGTTGATGATATGGATAAGCAGCTGGCTGAGAACAAGGTTATTGTGGAGCCTTGGATGGCAGATGAGCATACTCGTATTGCCTTTATTATGAAGGATGGCATTCTTTTTGAGCTCATGGAAGAGGTTAAGTAAGTTTACTTAAGGAATAAACGGGCACGGCAGCTTGCTGTAGCCCGTTTGTTTTTAGGTGAAATTAGTATTTTTTCATAAAAATGTCACAAAGATATTTACAAGTGGACTAAAAAAGTATACAATAATCTTATCTACAGTATAATGTATATTATGTAGTATGGAAGGATGGTAAAAATGATTTCTTTGAAAAACTCTAAAATTAAGGCGTTGGCTGCCGGTTTGATGCTGACCCTGGCTCTAGGCGTTATGGGCTGCGGCGGCGACAAAAAGGAAGCGCCGAAAAAGGCCGAAAAGGTTAATGTTGGTATCGTGCAATTGGTTGAGCATGCTGCTTTGGATGCTGCTAACAAGGGCTTTGTAGAGGGCTTGGCTTCTAAAGGCTATAAGGAAGGCCAAAACATCGCTTATGACCGTCAAAATGCTCAAGCAGACCAATCTAACCTACAAAATATTGCCCATCGCTTTGTAAATAACAAGGTAAATCTGATTTGCGCGATCGCTACTCCGGCTGCGCAAACCGTGGCTAATGTTACCAGCGATATTCCCATTGTCGCAACTGCGGTAACCGATTACAAGACTGCGAAATTGGTTAAGGATAACGCTAAACCGGGTACTAATGTAACCGGCACCACCGACATGAACCCTGTTGTACAACAATTGGATCTGCTGTTGAAGGTTGTTCCTAATGCTAAATCCGTTGGTACCATCTACTGCTCCAGCGAGGTTAACTCTCAATTGCAGGTGGACATCCTGAAAAAGGCTGCTACCGCTAAGGGTGTAACCATTAAGGAAGCAACTGTGTCCAATGTAAATGATATTCAACAAGCAGCTCGTAGCTTAGTTGGCAAGGTACAAGCGATTTATGTTCCTACCGATAATGTTTTGGCTTCTGCGATGCCTACTCTGGTTTCTGTTACCGAAGAAGCTAAGCTGCCTGTAATTTGTGGTGAAGGTGGCATGGTTAAGGCCGGTGGTCTGGCAACCTTGGGCGTTGACTACTACAAGCTGGGCTTCCAAGCTGGCGAAATGGCAGCTGATATTCTCAGTGGCAAATCCAAACCGGCTGATATGGCTATTCAAGCACAAAAGGAATTCAAGGCTATGGTTAACCTGAAGGAAGCTGAAAAGATCGGCCTGAAGGTTCCCGAGGATGTTTTGAAGGGTGCAGAATTAGTTAAATAATCCAAGTTTCCCATATTAGGAATATTAAGTCTGCCATATCCTATATATGGCAGACTTTTTATCTATACGCGTTTTTTTGTGTTTGACTTTATTACTCTCGTTCTATGCTGCCTTTTTTGGGTTGGCATTTTTGTGACGATGGAAGGATGTTATTCATGATTGATTTGTTGATTCCTACCGTGGCTCAGGGACTGCTCTGGGCTTTGCTGGCCCTGGGCGTGTATGTGACCTTCAGAGTGCTGGATATCGCTGATTTGACTGTGGAGGGTAGCTTTCCCTTGGGTGCCGCTACCGCCGCGTCCTTGATGGTAGCTGGCTATGGACCCATGACCTCGCTTTTCGCAGCCTTTATCACCGGTACCTTGGCCGGTGTTGTCACAGGGCTTTTGCATACGAAAATGAAAATACCTGCCCTGCTGGCCGGTATTTTGACGATGATCGCTTTATATTCTGTAAATCTGCGCATTATGGGCAAGGCGAATTTGTCCCTTTTGGGCGTGGATACCTCCTTTAAAATTGCGCGCAATATGCTGGGCATGAATATGGCTCAGACTACCCTGATAGTAGGCATATTGGTGACCTTCCTTGTGGGCTTATTTATGTATTGGTTCTTTGGTACCCAAATCGGTGCCGCTATTCGCGCTACCGGCTTTAATCAGCAGATGATTCGCGCTCAGGGCGTGGATACTGATGTTACGATTATTCTGGGCTTGCTGCTCAGTAACGGCCTTGTGGCTGTCAGTGGCGCTTTAGTAGCTCAATCCAACGGTTTCTCCGATGTGGGCATGGGCACCGGGACCATCGTTATCGGCTTGGCATCAGTTATTATTGGTGAAGTACTCTTTGGTACTCGCTCCTTTAAGAATTGTCTTGTTTCCGTAGTTTTGGGTTCCATCGTATATCGTATTGTTATCGCCACAGTATTGGCGATGGGTATGCCGCCCAATGATTTGAAGCTCTTCACGTCTGTTTTGGTAGCTTTGGCGTTGTCCATGCCTCTGATTAAGGCTAAGTTTGGCGGAAGAAAGGTGGTACATTAAATGCTAGTGGTAGATAATATTTCTAAAACCTTCTTCCCTGGTACTATTAATGAAAAACGGGCGCTGCAGGGATTGAGCCTGCATTTAATGCCCGGGGATTTCGCTACCGTCATCGGTGGCAATGGCGCCGGTAAGTCCACCATGCTGAACTCTATTGCAGGGGTATTTCCTGTTGATGAGGGCAAGGTAATTATTGATGGAGAGGATATTACGAGGCGGCCGGAGCATAAAAGGGCAAAATACATAGGCCGCGTTTTCCAGGACCCCATGCTGGGTACTGCCGCAGGCATGATGATTGAAGAGAATTTGGCCTTGGCTTCTCGCCGTGGCGAGACACCGGGCTTGGGCTGGAGTCTTTCCAGCGATCAGCACGAGCGTTTTTATGAGCTTCTAAAGGAGCTTGATTTGGGCCTAGAGAACCGCATGACGGCCAAGGTAGGCCTTCTGAGCGGTGGTCAGCGCCAGGCCTTGACCCTGCTTATGGCGACTCTGAAAAGGCCTAAGCTGCTTTTGTTGGACGAGCATACAGCTGCCTTGGACCCGAAAACTGCTGCTAAGGTGCTGGCCTTGACTGAAAAAATTGTTACTCGTGATAATTTGACTACTCTGATGATTACTCACAATATGCGTGACGCGTTACGCTACGGTAACCGGTTGATTATGCTGCATAATGGTCGCGTTATTATCGACGTACAGGGAGAGGAAAAGCAACATTTGCAAATACCCGACCTGTTAGCTATGTTTGAAAAGGCCAGCGGATCGGAAATGTCCAGTGATAGATTACTACTAGGATAATTAATTATTCACTGCACAAAAGTCTTTTGTTAAGGGACTTGAGCAGTAAAAATTGATTTTTGTTGGCATGAACATGTAATTATTATCAACAAGTCTAAAATATGCGAGAAAACAAATAAAAATTTGAGGCAAAAGACTTGAAAAATTTGCATTTCGTGATATACTCTAAATATATATGGGAATATTGCAAGGATAATAATTGTGGGTGTGTGAAAGGCGGTGGAAAGGATGCAGGAGGAGATAAAGCTGATTGGTCGTAGAATCAGATTGCTACGTACTGCAAAAAATTTGACTCAAACGGGTTTAGCGAAAGAGATGGGAATTTCTCAAACGCATTTGTGCAATATCGAGTGTGGACGCGTGCCTGTAACTCTGCCCAACTTGCTCAAGCTGCATAGCTTGCTGGAATGTAATATGGCTAGTTTCTTTGTAGATTTGGACCAACAGCCCGAAGCTAAAGAAAACGAGATCAGCTTGGATGAGGTATTGCAAATTGTCAAGCTTTTGAAACAAAAGAATTAAAGTACTGCAATTATCCGGAAGTAAGGGTGTGTTGATGCTATATAGCGTTGGCGCACCTTTTTTCTGTTGGAGAAAGCATTGCATTTCTGCTCTTTCCATATTATGATATAGATATATAATTTGTGAAAAGCTGGCAGGGAGGATATGGCTTTGCGATATAAGACCTTAATTTTTGATTTGGATGGCACTCTTTTAAATACTCTGGCGGATTTAGCAGCTGCCACGAACTATACCTTGCGAAAGAATGGTTTTCCTGAGCGTAGCACGGATGAGGTGCGTATGTTTGTGGGTAATGGTATTGGCAAGCTCGTTGAGCGAGCTGTGCCGGCAGGCACCAGCGCAGCGATTCAAAAGCAGGTTTTTGCCGATTTTAATGCGTATTATAAGGAGCATTGCGCTGATACAACCTGCGCATATCCCGGTGTTTTGCAGCTTCTCAAGGAGGCCCGGGAGCTGGGCTGCCAGACAGCCATTGTGTCCAATAAGGCCGACTATGGCGTACAGGAGCTGGCGAAGCAGTACTTCCCGGGGCTCTTGGATGCGGCCTGCGGTGAGCAGGCCGGCATTGCCCGCAAGCCGGCCCCGGATATGCTTTTGGCAGTGATGCAAAAGCTAGGGGCGGATAAGGAGAGTACTATTTATATTGGTGATTCGGATACGGATTTACTGACTGCGGCTAACACTGGCATCCCTTGTATCGGCGCTTGCTGGGGCTTTCGCGGTCGCGAGTTCTTAGTTGCCCATGGGGCAACGCTGTTAGCGGAGAAAGTGGAGGATGTTTTGCCCTTGTGCCGCTAAGGGCTGTGGGGCTTAAGCATGGTAAGACTAGATTATAAATTGGCTTTTTAGAACGGAGGCAGCTTAAAGTGGGCTATGATTATGAGCGGATTAGGAAGATAAAATGTTTTTTATTTGACATGGATGGAACCATCAATCTGGGAAATGAGTTGATTCCCGGTATGGAGGGCTTTTTTGACAAGCTAACGGCCACAGGGAGAAAGTATTACCTTTTGACCAATAATTCCTCCCGCAGTCATGAGCATTATGTAGAGAAGATGAATGGATTAGGTGTGCCCGTAACTCGCAAGGAGATTTTGATTTCCTCCGATGCTCTCACCAATTGGATGGGCAAGCATAAGCCCGGAGCTAGGCTCTTTGTTTTAGGCACATCGCAATTGCTGGATACTATTCGTGAGGCGGGCTTTATCCTGACCAATAGCCTGGAGGAGGAGACTGACTATGTGGTGGTGGGCTTTGACCAAACCCTGACCTATGAACGCTTAACCATTGCCTGCCGCTTGATTGATAAGGGTGTGCCTTATGTGGCTACCCATCCCGACGTGCGTTGTCCCATCGAAGGTGGCGAGTTCATTCCCGATACCGGAGCCATGCTGGAGCTCATTAAAACTGCTACAGGAAAGCAGCCCCAGCTGATTTTCGGCAAGCCCTACCAGTACATGGTGGATGTAGTTTTAGATAAAACGGGCTTTGCCAAGGATGAGATCGCCATGGTGGGAGATAGGCTGGCTACGGATATCGCCTTTGGCCTGAACAACGATATTTTGTCCATTATGGTGCTGACCGGTGAGGCCAGCATGGAGGATGTGGAGCAGGGCAATATTAAGCCGGATATTATTCTACCCCATGCGAAGGAAATACTACAATATTTATGAGTTTTTCGAGGCTTCTGCTACCAGATATAGTCGGTAGCAGAAGCTTTTTCAATTACTTCACAAATGTCTTGATAAGAGTTTTTTGGGGTGATATAATATTAATACTTATAGAATTTAATAGCATTCTAGAATAGCATTTATGGCATTTTTAGCTTGTGATTGTGTGGAAAATTTGCTTGAGAAAAGGACGTAGCGCATGTACGATTTACATTCCCATATCATTTATGGTGTGGATGATGGCTCGCCGGATCCTGAAACATCTAGGGAGCTTTTAAAGATGGCTGCGGGCTGTGGCACTGGGCACATTGTCGCTACGCCCCATGTGATAGAATTAAATAACTGCCCTTCCTGGGAGCGCATCAACGAGGGTGTGGCTCAGCTCAAGACAATGGCGGCAGAGGAAAAGCTGGATTTAGCCATTTATCCCGGCGCTGAAATTGAAATGAATTGGGATATTTTGGAGCTTTTCAAGGAGGGCAGCAGGGATTATTGCCTAGCTGGTAGTCATTATCTTTTAGTGGAACTGCCGGCCATGAGTATTCCTGATTATACAGAGGATTTTTGGTATGAGCTGCAGCTAAAGGGCATATGCCCGGTGCTGGCCCATCCGGAAAGACATCAGCGGCTTATGGAGCAGCCGGAGCGATTGCTGAAATGGATGCGTAGCGGTGTGCTGACCCAAATGAACGGGGGTAGTATTACCGGTCGGTTCGGTGAGCACGTGAAGCAGAAGGCAGAAATGCTGCTGAAAAATGATGTGATTTGCTTTATTGGCAGCGATGCCCATCGGGTGAAGATTCGTAACACGGATTTGACCCATGCTAGAGAGCGCTTGGTGGAGCTGGTAGGCCCGGAAAAGGCAAAACTGCTCTTGGAAATTAATCCGCAAAGGCTTTTGGCAGATGAGGAGTTTAGCTTGAAGCTGCCGGGAACTATTAGAAAGATAGATAAGAAGAAGCAAAGCTTTTGGAGTAAGCTTTTTGGATAAGGAGAGTATTATGAAAAGATTATTGTTTTCCGCATTGCTAGCAGGGAGCATGCTGCTGCCCTTGGGCGGAGCCCAAGCGGCAGAACCACAGGAATACGTTATGTGTAGTGGCGACCAGCTGCAGCTGACTGTGTATAATCATCCTGATTTGAGCAGCCCTGCCACCTCCACTGCCAATCCTTATGTGGTGCGTCCTGATGGTCGTTTGTCCATGCCCCTTATTGGCGACATTGATGTGACAGGTAAGACTGTTGCCCAAGTAACGCAAGAAATTGAGGCCAGACTTAGTGAGTATATTGTGGATCCCATGGTAACCATTAACATTACCAAGCTGGGCACCACTAGAGTATATGTTTTAGGCGAGGTAAAGCGTCAGGGTATGTACGAGCTGGAAAAGAGCCACAACCTGCTGGATGCTTTGGCTAAAGCTGAGGGTTTTACGGAATACAGTGCTAAGAAGAGAGTTTATGTCATTCGTCGCGGTGAGCAGGAGCCCTTTACCAAGGTTAATATTAACGCCCTGTTTACCAAGGGTGATACCTCTAAAAATGTGGTGCTCCATGAGGGTGACTGCGTATACCTGACCAGCAACAGCAAGATTATCTTCCAGAAGGATGTTCTGCCGTTCCTGAACGCTTGGTACATGGGTAGCGAAATTAGGCAAAATAACAAGTAATAAGGAGTAGAAACGTGGACGAGCAAGAGATTACTATTGATTTACGTGATTTATGGCACGTATTACAGAAAAATATACGCACCATCAAAAAGGTAACCTGTGGCTTCGTGGCTGCTGCCGTAGTTTATTTGATTGTTGTGCCTCCCACCTACGAGTCTGTAGCCCTGCTGCGCGTAAAGCAGCCTAAGGGCATTGGCAGCTCTATTTTGGAATCCATGCCCATGGGTAATGCCATGGCTACTAAACAGCTCATGAGCACCTATGCGGAAATTTTGAAGAGCCGCAGTGTTGTTGTGCCCGTTATTGAGGCTACTGAGGAAGCGGACAAGAATGGCAAATATCCCAGCTATGAGGGGTATTTGAAGGCTCGCGTTACCACTAATCCCTTTAAGGATACGGAAATCATGCAGGTCAGCGTAACCGCTAAAACCGCTGAGGATGCCCAAAAGGCTAATCAGCTGCTGGTAAATGGCTTCCTGAGCCGTCTGACCGAGCTAGTGCGTGGCGAGCAAAAGACCACTCGTCTCTTTATTGAAGAGCGCGTAAAGTCCTCCAAGCAGGAGCTGAATGATGCTGAAAGCAAATTGACCAATTTCAAAAAAGAGCGGAATGTGCTCTCTCCTGATGATCAGGTTAAAATGACTGCTGACAAGCTGTCCATGGTGGACAAGCTGCGTGCGGAGAATCAAGTGGCACTGGAGGCTGCTAGAGCTCGCAATAATTCAGTCAGCGGTCAGTTGGAGAATAATACTGCCAGCGTAGCTGATAACAATGTGATTACTTCTCTGCAAAAGGAATTGGCTTCCCTAGAAACCAGACGCATTAATTATCTTGATAAATATACTGAGAAGCATCCCAAGGTGCTGGAGGTAAATAAGGAAATCGCCGGTATTCGTCAAAGCCTGAATAATGAAATCGCTCGTATCGCTTCTCTGGAGACCTCTTCTACCAATACTGTGCATCAAGGCCTGTTGGCTGATAAGTTCAAGAGTGAAGCCGAGATGAAGGTGGCTCAAAGCAATTTGAACACTATCAGCGAGCTGGAAAAGCGTTATAATGAGGATGTTAAGCGTTTGTCCGATACCGAGCAGCAATACCTGAGCCTGCTGCGTGATACCAAGGTTGCCCAAGAAATCTATGTTATGTTGGCCAAGCGCTTGGAGGAGGCTAAGGTTGCTGAGGTTGCTGTATCCACTGAAGTACAGGTTGTGGATGCGCCTACCCTGCCCGAGAAGCCTGTGAAGCCCAAGAAGGCCTTGACCTTAGTTTTGGCTTTCCTGCTAGGTCTCTTTGGTAGCAGCGGCTATGTTATCGCTCGCGAGCTCATGAACCGCACTATTAAGACCAGCGATGACGTTTCTACCTATTTGGACTTGCCTGTTTTGGGGCAAGTGCCTAGCGGTGAATCCTTGAACGAAGCGCAGGAGACAGAAAATCTGAGCACCTGGCAGAAAATCTGGAGGGCAGTATGGAAGAAGTAACTTTGATTGCGAATACGGATGCGAAATCTCCTGTGTCCGAGGCCTATAGAACTATTAGAACTAATATTAAGTTTTCCAATATCGCCGGCAAAGAGCTGAAGACCATTATGCTGACCAGCGCTACCCCTAACGAGGGCAAGAGCACGACCATTTCCAATTTAGGTGTGGTTATGGCTCAAGCTGGTTATAATGTGGTGGTATGTGATTGCGATTTTCGCAACCCTACCCAGCATAAGATTTTTAAGCTGCATAATAAGGGCTTGAGCAATTGCGTTGCTACTGGTAGCGATGTTATGAGCATTATCCAGGCAACCAGCATTCCGAACCTGCATGTGCTGACCAGCGGCCCGGTGGCGCCCAATCCCTCCGAGCTTTTGGGAAGTCAAAATATGGTGGATATTCTGGAAACGCTAAAGCGGCATTTTGATTATGTATTGGTCGACACTCCACCGGTTATGCCAGTAACCGACGCTGCAGTTGTTAGCGGCAAGGTTGACGGCACTATTTTGATTATCGCCTCGGGTGAGGTTAGCCCCTCCATCGCAGTGGATGCCAAGAAGCGTCTGGAGCAGGCTGGCGCTCATATTTTGGGTGTAGTGCTGAACAAGGTGGATGTTGCCGCTAATAGCCATTATGGTTATGGCTACTACTATTATTACGGAAAAGAGGACGATAGTTCCCGCGGGGGGGACAAGTAGGTTATTGGAAGCTTAGACGGTGGTAACACTGCCGCTGAGGAGGTTAAGTCATGCAAAAGATTACGAAAGCAGTTATTCCTGCTGCGGGTCTGGGAACACGCTTCTTGCCTGCTACCAAGGCTTGCCCTAAGGAGATGCTGCCCATTGTTGATAAGCCCACTATTCAATACATTATTGAAGAGGCGTTGGCTAGTGGGATTACTGATATTTTGATTGTCAGTGGTCGTACCAAAAGAGCTATTGAGGACCATTTCGATCGCAGTCCTGAGCTGGAAATGAACCTTGAGGAGCATGGCAAGCTGGATCTGCTAAAGCAGGTTAAGGATATCGCTGATATTAATATTCACTATATCCGCCAAAAGGAGCCCCGTGGCTTAGGTCATGCTATTTTGTGCGCCAAGGCCTTTGTGGGCCATGAGCCCTTTGCTGTGCTATTAGGTGATGATGTTGTTTATAACGATGAATATCCCTGCCTGCGTCAGCTGATGGATGTTTATGAAGCAACTGGTGGTAGCGTGCTCGGCTGTCAAACCGTGCCCAAGGAGAAAGTTTCCTCCTATGGTATCGTAGCAAGCACTCCCACTGCTAAGGAGCGCATTTTTAAGGTTAACGACATGGTGGAAAAGCCTGCTGTGGAGGAGGCTCCCAGCCAGCTGGCTGTGCTAGGCCGCTATGTAATCATGCCGGAAATTTTCGAAATCCTAGAGCGCACCGAGCCCGGTCGCGGCGGTGAAATTCAGCTCACCGACGCGCTTAAGGTTTTAGCTAAGCAGCAGGATATGTACGCTTACGATTTTCTGGGCCGCCGCTATGATGTGGGCGATAAGCTGGGCTATTTGGAGGCTACCTGCGAATATGCTCTGCGTCGCGAGGATTTGCGCGAAAAATTTATGGACTATTTGCGTACCATCGTGTAAAATAAAAAGAGAGTGGTCTTGCTAACTAAAGCTGTAGCATAGACTGGGTTATGTCGCTTTTTATCACCGCCGATACTGAGTGTCGGCGGTGTATTTTTTTAGCTTATAGCTGCATTGTAGAGCGGCAATAGGTGTTTCCTAGGCTTTTTGTTGGCTTGACAGGCTATTAGTGCTATAATAAAGGCAGTGAAAAAGGAGGTTTTGCTTATGAGAAAGGATGCACCTATTGGTGTGCTGGATTCCGGCGTAGGTGGGCTATCCGTGCTGAAGTGCTTGCATCAGCTTTTGCCCCATGAGGATTTCATATATGTGGGGGATACAGCTCGTACTCCCTATGGCACTAGACCGGAGCAGGAAATTCGCGGCTTCGTGGCAGAAATCATCAATTGGCTGGCAGCTCAGGGCGTAAAGGAGGTTGTCATTGCCTGCAATACCCTGACCATGCTGGGTGTGGATAGCCTTAAGGGTGGACACACATTTCCCATTGTGGGCATGTCCAAGGGGGAGCAGCTGCTCTTAGCGGCTAGCAAGAAGAAAAAAATTGGCGTTTTTGCTACTCCCTTTACGATTAGTACCGAGGCTCACAAAAAGGCTATTTTAGCTGCAGACCCTAGCGCGGAGGTTTATCCCATGGGCTGCGCCAAATTCGTGCCCTTGATTGAGGGTGAACAGTTCGCAAGCCCTGAGCTGCCAGCGGCTATTGCCGAGTATGCAGCGCCTTTAAAGGAAGCGGGCGTAGATGCATTGATTTTATCCTGCACTCATTATCCCTTTATTAGAGAGCAGATTGCGGCAGAGTTTGGGCCTGAGGTGACTATTATCGACCCAGCGGAGGCAACGAGCCAACTGGCCATTGCAGCCTTAAACGAGGTGGGCTTAGCCAAGTCCGAGGGTGTGGGTAAGGTGACTATCTGTGGTACGGCAGATATTGAGCGCGTGCGCCGTTTGGCTCAAAGAATGCTGCCGGTAGCTGATTGTGAATTCAGAGAAATCAACCTGCAAGAAAAATAAACTTACAATATTTGCTAACTAACTTGGAATACAGGCAGGAGATTTTTCTTTTTTGTCAAATGTATACATGTATTCAGGTTATACAAAAAATATTATAAAGAAAGGTGGTAGCTGTGGAAAAGCAAGGAGTATTAAACAACAACAATATTGTGGGCTCGACCTTGGTCCATAAGCTTGCCATGTTCGTGGTGCTTTTTGGTTTTTGGATGGTTCTGTCAGGTAGAACGGAAACAAAGTTTATTGTGTACGGTCTCATTACGGCGATTGTCACTACCTGGGTTACCTATCCCTTGCTGCTGGTGCCCAATAAGGACGGCAGCAAAAGATATTTTGTTTTTGGCGTTTCCATTCCCAAATTCATCATGTACTTTTTCTGGCTTATGTGGCAGCTGGTTTTGGCCAACATAGATGTTCTGCTAGCTACAACGGCTCAGGAGCTGAACATCGACCCCAAGGTTGTGCGCTTCTACTTCAGAGCGGATAACCCCATGGCCTCTGTTGTTTTGGCCAACTCCATTACGCTGACTCCTGGTACGGTCACCATCAACGTTACGGATGATGGGCTGTACGAGATTCACGCCCTTACTAAGGGCGCGGCTGCCGGTGTATTGGATGGCTCTATGCAAAAGAAGGTCGCTGATTTGTATGGAGAAAAATTTGATTTTGCTGTAGCGGAGGGTGAGGAATAATTATGAACGTAATCTTTTTTATTCTAATGGTTTCGATCCTCTTTGTTATTGGTGCCATGCTGCAGCGACTGTTTTACGGACCAACGATTTATGATCGCATGAATGGCTTGGGCGTTATTGGCGCGGACACCATTTTGCTTTTGGTGCTCTTCGGTTATATCGACGGACGTCCGGATATGTACGTGGATATAGCCATTTCCTATGCCTTCCTGGGCTTCATTGGTTCCGTTATCGTAGCAAAATTCCTGGGAGGTAAAAATATATGATTGAAGCATTCGGTCTTAATTCTCTCAGAGAGCTTATTGCAGCGTTGTTTATGCTGGGCGGCTTGGTTTTCTTCATCGGCTCAGCCATTGGTATGCTGCGCCTGCCGGACTTTTATTCTCGAATTCACGCCTCCGGCAATAGTGAAACCTTGGGCTGCATGCTGTCCTTCATCGGCCTCATGATTTATGAGGGACCGACCCTGACCGCAGTGAAGATGGCCTTTGCCTTCTTGATTGTGTTCATGGCTAACCCCATTGGCTCCCATATTTTGGGTAAGGCAGCCTATAAATCCGGTCATCCTGTGTGGACACTGGATACTAAGGGCGCTAAGAAGCTGGTGGGCCTGGAAAAACAGGACCACAGCGCGGATGAGCCCGTAGGTCATATCAGACAAAAGGAGGAAAAATAAATGCAGATATACATAGTTGAAGCAGTTTTATTGATTTTCCTCATTCTGATTACCTGTGCCGTTATCTTCTGCAAGGACATTTTGAGTGCTGCTATTATTTATAGTGGCTTCAGCTTCTGTGCAGTGCTGCTGTATCTCATGATGGGCTCCCCCGACGTAGCCTTCACCGAGGCAGTTATCGGTACTATTTCTACAATCTTCTTTGTAGCTTCTTTGAGAAAAATTGATAGGTGGTGTAAATAATGCGTGGCTTAGTTGCAGTTATTTTGGCGATTATGACGGGCATGTTTTGCTCCGTGGTAACCTATTTGCCGCAGATTGGCGACGCCAATGCGGCCCCTAACCAGCATGTTACCCCGACCTATATTTCCCGCAGTGCGGAGGATACAGGCTCTCCTAATATCGTAACCGGCGTCATCATTGACTATAGAGGCTTCGATACCATGTGGGAGACCTCGGTAATGTTCCTGGCAGGCTTGACCACCGTGCTGGTGCTCACCAGCAATCCCGTTGGTCGTCGCCCTGAGGAGGAGCCGGAGGATCCGGAGGAAGGAGAGATTATCAAATGATGAAAGAACCATTTGGTGGCCTCATCCTCAATGTGGCCTTCCGTATGCTGGTGCCCTTCACCATCGTTTATGGTGTGTATGTACTCTGCTTGGGCGAGTTTTCACCAGGCGGCGGCTTCCAAGCCGGCGCACTCTTGGCGGTGGGCGTGCTGTTAGCTCGCTTGATTTTGGGCTTTGACACTAAATTTAATGTGCTGGGAAAAACCTCTGTGGTTTTGGCTGGCTTAGGCACCTTCCTGTATGCCTTTACCGGCTGGCTGACTTTGTTTGGCGGCGCGGATTATTTCCTGAATTATGATTATATGCCGATTGTGCTGGAGCCGAAGCATGAAATGCATGCCATGGGCATTTTCCTCATCGAAATCGGCGTTGCCATCTGTGTAATGATGACAATTATTAATCTGCTTGATGCAATCGTGAAAAGGGGTGAAGATGATGGAAGTGTTGAATGAGTTTTTAAAGACTAAAGGCATCTACTCCCTGGTTATGATTTTATTCTTCTTAGGCGTGTATGGCATGGTTTTAAGCAAAAACTATATGAAAAAGCTTATGGCCATGAACGTGATGCAGGTAGCAGTAATCTTCTTCTATCTGTGCTTTGCCCAAAAGGACGGTGCTATGATACCTATTCAAAATGGTATTACCACTGACCCCAATGCCTATATCAACCCCCTTCCTCATGGTCTGATGCTGACAGCCATCGTTGTTAGCCTTGGTACCACCGGTGTAGCCATCGCGCTCCTCATGCGCATCAAAGAAATTTATGGCTCCGTAGAGGAAGTAGAGGTATTGAGGAGGGCAAGTAAATGACACAGCATGCTCCAATTTTTATCGTTCTACTGCCCTTGACAGCATCCCTTTTGTGTATGCTGTTTAGCCGCATTAAAAAAGAGCTGGGTGCTTGGATTGTCATGGCCTCCATCGTGGGTGCCTTCCTGAGTGCTTGCACCGTGCTTCAGCGTGTTATCGCTACCGGCGGCAAAACCTGGCACTATTGGATGGGCGGCTGGCAGCCTCCTATCGGCATTGAATTTGCCCTCGATCCTTTAAATAGTGTGCTGGCTGTGCTGGTAACCTTTATTTCCATGATGGTTGCTCTTTACAGCAAGCCCTTCGTAAAGGAAGAGGATTGGCTCCATGTGGGTGGCTATTACACCCTGTTCGGTCTGTTGACCGTGGGCCTGTGCGGCATGATTGTTACCGGCGACGTATTTAACCTATACGTATATCTGGAAATCATGTCCCTGTCCGGCTATGGCCTTATTTCCCTCGGTGGCAAAAAGTCCATGCTGGCAGCCTTCCGTTATCTGTTAATCGGCACCATTGGTGCTTCCCTCTACCTGATGGGTGTTGGCTATCTGTACGCTCTGACCGGTACCTTGAACATGGCCGACCTGGCTCAAAGAGTTGTTCCCTTCGTGGGTACGCCCCTCTTTGCCATCGCTGTGGCCTGCTTCATCATCGGCTTTGGTATTAAGATGGCGCTGTTCCCGCTCCACGGCTGGCAGCCCGATGCTTATACCTTTGCTCATCCCGGTGCAGCTGCCTTCATCGCTGGCTGCATGAGTAAAGCTCCTGCCTACGCTTTAATCCGTTTCATGTACTATATTTTCAAGGTTGATAGCCCTGTAATGCATAGTGCCTTGAACGTGTTAGGTATTCTGGGTATCGCCGGTATCCTGATCGGCTCCATTATGGCTATGGCTCAATACGACTTCCGTCGTATGCTGGCGTACTCCTCTGTAGCCCAGATTGGCTACATCGCCATTGGCATGGCAATGGGCAATATGTATGGCTTCATCGGCGCTGTACTGCACATCATCAACCATGCCTTCATGAAATGCAGTCTGTTCCTGGTAATCGGTGGCGTTGAGCATCGCTTTGGCGAGGTTAACCTGTATCGCTTGGGCGGCCTCAACAAAAAGATGACCATCAGCACCATCACCGTTACCCTGGCTGCTCTGTCCATGATCGGCCTGCCGCCGACCGCTGGCTTCTTCAGTAAGTGGTACCTCATGATGGGCGCCTACACCGGTCAGCAATATTTCTACATTGCTGTGCTGGTAGTCAGCTCCTTGTTGAACGCCATTTACTTCTTCCGTATCATTGAGCAAATGTTTGTACAGCGTGAAGCTTCCCTGACCGAGGTTCATCCTCATAAGGGTAAGCTGGGCCTGCCTTTCAGCATGGCACTGCCGATTTTCGTAATGGGCATTGGCATTCTGGTGCTGGGCTTCTACAGCGTGGACATTGTTACGGATATTATTAAATTAGGCTTGCCGGAGGTGTTCTTGAGATGACGATTATAGATTGCAGACCCTTTCTGGCAGTAGGTGTTTCCTTTATTGCGGTAATTTTGATTGCCTTCAGCAGACGCTGGCCCAACCTGCGTGAGGCCTGGAGTGTAATCGCCTCCGTACTCAAATTTGGCATTATCCTGTCCATGCTGCCCGCCGTTTTAGATGGCAATGTATATCAATGGACTCTGTGCCAAATTACTGATACTGTGGGCCTGACCCTGCGCACCGACCCGGCGGGCATGATTTTTGCAACGCTGGCCTCCATGCTGTGGGTGCCCATGAACTTCTATTCCATCGGCTATATGCGCTGCAATCAGGAGCGCGAGCAGACCGGTTACTTTGCCGCCTTTGCAATGTGTATGAGCGCAGTAATGGGTATTGCCATGGCCGAGAACCTGTTGACCTTCTTCATTTTCTACGAGCTGCTGACTCTGGCAAGCTATCCGCTGGTACTGCATAAGCGTAACCAGGAAGCTTTGATGGCTAGCCGCAAATACTTGATTTACACCTTGATTTCCGGTCAGTTTTTCCTGGCTGGCGTTATCGCCGTGTACTGCATCAGCGGTACCATGAGCTTCACCGCCGGTGGCTTCTTAACCACCGCCATGGCTCCCAAATGGGTACTGCAGGCAGCCTTCGTGCTGATGATTTTAGCAGGCTCCGTAAAAGCAGCTGTTATGCCCTTGCATGGCTGGCTGCCAGCTGCAATGATTGCGCCGACTCCGGTATCTGCACTGCTGCATGCCGTAGCCGTTGTTAAGACCGGCGTTTTCGCCGTGCTGCGTATTATCGGCTTCGTCTTTGGTCCTAAGCTTTTGGCGGAAATTGGTGTAACTGATGTGCTAGCCTGGGCAGCCGCTACCAGTATTCTGGTATCCTCCCTCATTGCTTTGCGTCAGGACCATTTGAAGCGTCGCTTGGCCTTTTCCACTATCGGTCAGCTGTCCTATATCGTTTTGGGCGCGGCTCTGATTTCTCCCATCAGCATTAAGGGTGCATACCTGCATCTAGTAGCCCATGCGGTGATGAAGATTACCCTCTTTATGTGCGCGGGCCTTATCATCGCTCGCACACATAGGAACAATATTAGCGAGCTTTACGGCATAGGGAAGAAGCTACCGGTAACCATGGCTTGCTTCACCATAGCTTCGCTAGGTATCGCCGGTGTGCCCTTCCTAGTAGGCTTTATTAGTAAGTGGAATCTGTGCTTAGGCGCACTGCAGGCGGGTAAGCCCTTGTACGTGTTGCTATGGGTTGCCAGCGGTCTTTTAGCTGCGGCTTATCTGATTCCTGTTTCTCAAATGGCCTTCTTTGTGAAGGACCCGCAGGAAAAATTCCGCTCCTATGGTGAAATTAGCTATGCAATGCTGATACCTATCTGCATTACCACCTTGATTGCGTTGATTTTGGGCTGCGTTCCCAATGTTTATCCGCATTTCTACGAATTGGCGACTATGGCCTCTAACGCTGTTTGCACAGGCTGGCATGGGGGGTGGCTATAATGACTAAGAAAACAGTCTATATGCTTGTAGCTGTAGTTTTGGTGCTGGCAGCCGCTGCCGAAATCGCCGGTGTACATATGCATGCGGCATCCTGGTGGCCCTTGCCCTTTGGCTACGACATTTTCTTTGGCTTTGTTGGTGCTTGGGTGCTTATCATCGTTTCCAAGCTGATTATGGCGCCGATTTTGCAGCGCGATAAGGATTATTATGACGATGATTTTGATGAAGATGGCAGAGGTGATGATTGATGAATGAATTAATGCTTCACCCCGGCTTGATTTTGTGGGTAGTGGGCATTGTGGCAATCCTTGCTCCCAAGGCAATCAGAAAATATGTCCTCGCGTTGGGACCGCTCGCTGCTGTTGGTGCGGCTCTAAAGCTGCCTATTGGTACGGAGTACACCATGCACTTCGTTCACGACATCCAGCTGCATCTGATGTATGTTGATAAGTTGGCTTGGATATTTGCCTTTATCTTCTCGGTGCTGGCCTTGGTGAGCGGCATATATGCTGCTCATAATCCCAATAGAATGGAAGCCCTGTGCTCCATGGCCTATGCCGGTGGCGCAATTTGCGTGTGCTTGGCTAAGGATTGGCTCAGCTTCATTTTCTTCTGGGAATCCTTGGCAGTTACTTCTCTGTTCCTGGTTTGGTGCAATCCTACCCATGAAGCGCGCCGCGCGGGCTTCCGTTATATGCTAGTGCATATGCTGGGCGGCGGTATCCTTTTGGCAGGTATCTTCTGCATTTGGTTCACCGGTCACGGCGATTTGATGATTCACAGCCTTACTAATAGACCGCATGATTGGGCTTATTGGCTGGTAATGCTGGGCATGTTCATCAACGTGGCTATGCCCCCTGTGAATGCTTGGCTGGTGGATGCTTATTCCAACTCCACCTTGACCGGCGGTGTTTTCATGAGCTGCCTCACCACGAAGGTTGCAGTTTATGCTTTGATTAGAGTGTACGCTGGCACCGAGCTCCTGATGTGGGGCGGTGTGCTGATGGCTCTGTATGGCGCCTGCTACGCGATTATGGAAAACGATATGCGTAAGCTCCTTGCTCACCATATTATTTCGCAAACAGGCTTCATGGTTGCCGGTGCCGGTATCGGCACGGCTATGTCCATGAATGGCGCTACGGCCCATGCCTTCTGCGATATCCTCTTTAAATCCTTGCTCTTCATGTGCGCTGGCGCTGTTATTTATGCAACTGGCATCAAGCACATCAACAAGGTGGGCGGTATGGCCAAAAAGCTGCCCTTAGTTGCAGTTTGCTTCTTCTCTGCTGCCTTCTCCATCGCTGGTATTCCTGCCTTCAACGGCTTTATCAGTAAAAACATTACTGTTAACGCTGCCGCTGCTGCTGGTCAACCCATGGTCTTCACTCTTTTAGAGTTGGCTGCTATCGGTACCTTTTTGTCCATTCCTCTGAAGATGGGTTACTTTATCTTCCTGCGTAAGGACGACAAGGGCGCAGAGATTATCAATCCGCTACCCATAAACATGAAAATTGCCATGAGCATCAGCGGCTTCCTCTGCTTCCTCTATGGTGTATACCCCGATTTGCTGTATCGTTATTTGCCCTTTGAGATGACTCCCTACCAGCCCTTTACCGCGCCGCACCTGCTGCAGCCGGTGCAAATGTTGGGCATGGCTATGATTCCCTTCATGATGTATTTGAAGAATATGGAGCCTCATACAGCTATCAGTCTCGACACCGATTGGTTCTATCGTAAACCCTTTGCCGGACTGATCGGCAAAACCAGCGCGCTGCTCTGCGCTCTGTGCGGTGGCTTGGGCAATGCATGGCAGGTGCTGTACGAAAAATTCATGGATTTGACTGCCAATCCTATGGACTTCCTGGATGCGAAGCCCTTTAGAAAGCGTAGTCATTATAATCCGGAGAACTATCGCACCTCTATAGCCGATCCCATGATGATTACGCTCACGGTATTGGTAAGCAGTATCGCCTACTTCATTGCTACCATGTAATGTCAGTCGATTGTCTTTCAATTTAAAACATCATAAAGCAAAAGCGGACGCTACGGCGTCCGCTTTTCGTATAGGTGGGAACAGAGAAAATTACAGAAGAAATAACAGATAATTTACACTCTTGCCGGAAAAAGTAGTACAACATTTTACGAAATATGATACAATATATATAAGCTTAAAATGGAGGTGTCGCTATGACAAAAGTAGACTATAAGTATAAATATGGCCATGGCTATAAGACCTTTTCTCTGGAGAAGGAGCATGTGTTGGACGAGATAAAAATTGCTGAGTTTCCGCCGTTGACCGATTTAAAGACTGCTGTATTGGATGCTCTGTATCATCCTATTGCCAGCGAACCCATCGATAAGCTGGTAAAGCCAGGTATGAAAATCGCTTTTATTTGCAACGATTCCACTCGCGTGGCCAATACTCATGACTTTATGCCCATTCTGGTGGATGAGATGAACAAGCTGGGCGTGAAGGATGAGGACATGAAGATTGTTTTCGCCCTAGGCACTCATCGCGCTATGAGCCATGAGGAAATGGTGGAGCAGGTAAGCGAGGGCGTAGCCGCCCGTCTGCCCATGTATAACAGCGACTGCAATAAGCATGAGGATTTTAACTATTTTGGTACAACCTCCTTTGGTACACCAGTGCTCATTAATAAATTAATTTGCGATGTGGATTTAGTCATTATGACAGGAACGGTAGTATACCATTTCTTTAGTGGCTTTGGTGGAGGGCGCAAGGCTGTGCTGCCCGGAGTGGCAGCCATGGAAACTGTGCGCCGGAATCATAGCCTGATGATGAGTCCTAACTCCCAGCTGGGCAAGCTGGAGGGCAATCCTGTGTACGAGGACCAAATGGAGGGTGTGGCTCTCTTTGCCCACAAGCATAGACTCTTTAACTTCAATGCTATTTTGGACGCGCAAAAGCGTTTCTTAAAGATTTTCGCAGGCGACTGGAAGGAGTCCCATCTAGAGGCCTGTCAATTTGTAGAGCAGGTCTATGGCGCACCCATTAGCCAGCCTGCGGATATCGTAATTGCTAGCTGCGGTGGTTATCCAAAGGATATCAATATTTACCAGCTGCAGAAGACTATGGATAACGCTTGGTGCGCAGTGCGCGAAGGTGGCGTAGTTATTATTCTGGGCGAGTGCGAGGAGGGCAGCGGCAGCGCGGCTTTAGAAAAAGCGCTGCAGGAAAATCCTTCTCCCGACGCTATTAAAGAGGCCCTAGCTCAAAAATTTGTCATCGGCGCGCACAAGGCCTTCGCTATTACACGTTTGATGAAAAAAGCTAAGTTCATTCTGGTTTCCGCTTTGGATAAAAAGCTAGCCAAGGACTTGCTCTTTGAGGCAGTGGACGATGTGGACGAGGCAATCGCTTTGGCAGAAAAGCATATCGGTCCTGACTATAAGATTTTGTTAATGCCTCAGGGCAGCTTAACTGTTCCGGTGCTGAAAAAATAATACTTTTTCAGCAAAAATTATCCCTTATGCTGCTTGCCTTTTAAATCAAATTCAGATATAATTATAACGTTATTGAGAAGAGATTAAAGGGGAGAGCTTTTTGAATTTGGACATTGATTACAAGGCCATCGGCCTGAGAATAAAAGCTGCACGTGTACAGAAGGGACTTACGCAAAGCAATATTTCCAAGCTGACGGGCTTATCCACGCCTCATATCAGCAATATTGAGACTGGTAATACTAAGCTGGGCTTACCGACCATCATTCATTTGGCTAATGTGTTGGATGTTTCTGTGGACGAGCTTTTGTGTGATAATATTCACCGCAGCGAGCAGATTTATTGCCATGAGCTGTCCGACCTGTTGGAGGGCTGTTCCGTGGATGAGCTGCACATTATCTCAGAGCTGGTCAAGGTAATCAAAAAGGCCGGAATCAACAGTGCTAAGAAGGCTAGAAAGCGTCGTACCAAGGCGGAGATGGCTGCGGCCAGAGCTGCTGAGGAAGCAGCGAAGGAGGCCTAGGAGGCGTAGCCTTTAATATTTAAGTATATACATCGCTCCTATAGCTCAGCTGGTAGAGCATCTCATTCGTAATGAGAGGGTCGCAGGTTCGAATCCTGTTGGGAGCTCCAGCAAAACCCGCCCCCAGAGCTAATCTGGGGGCTTTTTATTTTTAAGCATGAGGAAGTGCATTATTGTGCGCAAGCTATTAATCACAGGCTTTGATCCCTTTGCCCATTATCAAATTAATCCCTGTTGGGAAGTGGTAAAAGCTTTACCGGAGCAGCTAGGTGATTTTCGGCTTACTAAGCTGCTTTTGCCTAATATTTTTGGCTTAGCGGGTCGTATGCTTTTAGAAAGGGCGGAGGAGCTGCAGCCAGATATTATTTTGCTCACAGGTATGGATAGCGGCAATACCCATGTGCATGTGGACACGGTGGCAGTGAATATTCGAGATGCTTTAGTTGAGGACAATTTAGGCCGTAAGCCCTGGAATGAGCCCGTTATCGCAGGTGGTCCTGCTGCCTACATGGCGACTATTCCAGCTCACGAAATTGTACGCGAGCTGCGAAAAGAGCACTGTCCCGTGCATCTGGGCTATACTACCGGTGGCTATGTGTGCAACGATATCTTTTATCTAGCGTGTCACCACTATGCGAATAGTAAAACTATGGTGGGCTTTGTGCACGTTCCCCTGTTGCCGGAGATGGTGTGGGATGAGGGCTTAGCCCTGCCCTTAAGCGAATCAAAGGCAATTTTAGAACGCATCATTAAGACGCTTAGCCTTCTCGCCAAAGAAGAATAAATAGCAAAGACTCTGTAAACTCTGCGTAAAATATGATATAATACAGTATCATATTTTAGGTGGAGTTTTTCAATGCGTAGAAAGGTTTTGTTCGGCTTTGATTATACGGATAGCGAGCTGATTAAGCTTGTGCTTTACCTTTTCGTAGGCGGTACGGCAGCGCTCTTGGAATGGGGTATGTTCTACCTTTTTATTCACTATCTATTACAGGGCCTGGGCTGGGGCATAACGACCCTGACGATGACGGCTACGGCAATGGCCTTTTGTTTGTCCACGCTGTTTCATTATTTCCTGGGAAATATTTTAGTCTTTGATAGTGGCAGTCGCTACGAAAGAGGCAAGGAGCTGAGCCTGGTCTTCTTGGTAAGCATCATGGGTCTGGGCTTCAATTTACTTTTAATGTATATTTTTGTTACTCTTTTGGGCTGGGAGCCCATGCTGAGCAAGGTGCTAACTAGCTGCATTGTAGTAGTGTGGAATTATCTTTCGCGCAAGAAATGGATTTTTGGGAGCTAAAAATGGCAATTAATTACGCTGAAGTATATAAATTTAATAAGGTTGTCATCGTCTATAATCGCAATAGTGGCAAGCAGCTTTTTGCTAGTATGATTATGAAAATCAACGAAATTTATAAAAGGCTGAAGGATGCGCTGGGCTCTAAAACAGTGGAGCTGTGTGAAATTAAGCGCTTTGACGATATCCCCGCTATTGCTGATGCTTTGGAGAGCCAGCAGGTGGATTGGGTTATCATCGCCGGTGGTGACGGTACCATTCGCGCTTTGATTGAGCAATTGGCCAATCGCAAATTTTTGCCCTATATTAGCGTTTTCCCGGCTGGCACTGTAAATTTGGTCGCTAAGGAGCTTTTGATGAGCGGTGACCCCTATAAATGGGTGAAGCGTGTGACTAAGGGCGTGGAGGTTCCTGTTTATTTGGGCAGGGCCAATGGGCATATCTTCCTTACCGTTACTGGTATTGGCTTCGATTCCTTGGTTGTGGATAGTGTAACCGAAAAGGAAAAGAAGCTTTTGAATAAGCTCGCCTACGTATTGCAGGGCACGGAACTGATGCGTAAGGAAGTGCTTTTTAACAACTGGCGCTATCGTTTTCAGGTGCGCTTTGATGATGAGGAGCAATGGTATGAGGCTTCTTCAGTGATCGTGGGCAAAAGTCGTTACTATGCCGGACGCTATAATCTCTTCCGTGGTGCTTCATTGTCTGTTCCGTGGCTGTATACGGCGTTGTTTACAGGTGCTAAGCGTGCCGATTTTATCCGGTATGCTGCCTGTATAGCGATGGAGGCCTTGGGACTGGACAAGGATATTGTGGTACGCAGGTCTAAAAAGCTGGAAATTCGCTGCAATGTGGAGGATTTCGCGGCAGAGCTGGATGGAGATGCCGTAACCACGGCGCCGCTTACCATCGAGCTGGAGGAAGTACCGATTAGGTTTTTGGCTTAAGATAATAGGTTTAGGCTTTTTGCTAGATAAGGGTTTGATTTAAGTGAGAAAAGTAATTAGCAAGCTGGTAATAGTGCTGTTTTTGTTAATCGCGGGAGCAGTGGAATGGAAGCTGGCTTATGATAATTTTGGCGCGCTCGATCCCCTACCCGTGGAAGAATTTGGCTTTGAAATTTTTAACCATCTTTTGCGGGATTGCCTTCTGGGCTTAATCTTTTGGACCATGTATTTTCGGCGCAAGCGTTTGCCGGATAGGCTGCGCCGTTATTTTCCGGTAGTGGTGATAGGCCTTATGTATGTGGGCGTGGCCTGCTTTATGGTTTATCAGCTGAGCTTGGATAAGGGCGTGCAGACAACCTTGGCCATTATTGCCGGTATTAATAATAATATTTTGCTGGTGCTCTTGGCAGCCATGTGCTATTATAAATGGCCTAATATCCTAATGAAGAGCATTTATTTTGTAGCGTATGTGTTTACAGCGCTGACGCTGATTTTTGATGCCTTCTATTTTTGGCAAACCTCCATGCATGTGGAGAGCGTGCTCTTTCAAAACTTAAATATCTATGCCGTTAAAGGCGTATTGGCCACAACGAGCAATATCCTGCTAGCAGCCATCGTCGGCGGTATCGCCATCGTTTTGCTCTTGTTTCAGGTACCCAAGCCCAGTAAACGCAAGCCTAACTTCGTGTGGTCGCTTTTGTGCGTCGCCATGTTTACCATTGGCCTTAATTTGGCGGATAAGCTGATTTTAAGAGGCGGAATGTGGTGCGTTGAAGAAATTATCGGCAGCTATATTACCATTGAGAATGAAAAGACTAGGCTTATTTACCGCAATATGCTCTCAGTTCCCATCAATTTGAACTTTATCAGTAAGGCTTTATTTGATACGGATAAAATGGCCAGCGCCAAGCATGTGGAAATGCGGGAGCTGACGGAAAAGGACAAAAAAACGCTGCATAAGCTTGGTATTGATGTGCCTAAGCAGGCGGTGAAGAAAATCGCGGCTCAGTACGATAGAGTCGTGCTGCTGATTCTCGAATCCATGCATCGGGATTATATCAATTACTACAATGAGAATATTCCTGAAAAGGCTACGCCCTATATGAATCAGCTTGTTATCCGCTATCCTCATATGAATAGGTTTTATTCCTCGGCAGTACCTACAACTCAGGGCCTTAATGCTACCTTCCGCTCCCATATTATTATGGATAAGGATATACCTGGCAAAGGTACGCCTTCCCTCTTTAGAGTGGCGCAGGCTGCTGGCTATAAGGGCATTTTTATGAACGCTTCCAGTCAGTATTATGCTAATGAGCTGCGGGAATATCCGGAGCAATTTGGCATGCAGGAATATATCGCCAAGGAGCAGCTGGAAAAATTTGGCTATACCGGAGCCAGCGGTTGGGGCTATCATAATGATGTGATGTATGAGCACACGCTGCGGGTGCTGGAAGAAAATCGTGATAAAAAGCTGCTTTTGGTAACTAAAACCTTGGATATGCACCAGCCTTATCCCTACACCGGGTATCGCTGGGAGGAAATGCCGGAGGGCGTGCGGGATAATTCCAATGTGACCGTACGCGGTGTATATTGGGTGGATAAGACTCTGGAGTACTTCTTTAAGGAAGCGGAAAAACGGGGCTTAATGGATGAACGTACCCTGTTTTTAATCACCAGCGACCATAATCCCCATAGCGGTGGTGAATATACGAAGCTGGTGGAGAAGGCAAATGATAAGCTGAGCATCGCCCCCATTCCCTTGATTTTTATTAGTGAAAATTTGGGGCCTCTGGACGAGCTGCGTACCAATGAATATGCCTCCCAAATTGATTTGGCACCGACGCTGCTTTATTTAATGGGCTTGGAGGTCCCGGAAAAATTCATGGGACGTAATCTGCTTCAACGGGCTAGAGTGCCTTTCGCCTTGGGATATTTTGGCGGTAAGGCCTTTTACTGGTCGGATAAGAAGCATTTTGTGGATCAAATGGATAATCCCAATCCCAACGATGATGGGGACGCTCTGAGCAATTATATAATCCATAATTATGGACTGTGGCACCAAAGGGAGTAGACTTACCCTATTAATTGAATTTGTAAAAGTATTATGTATACAATGCCGACGAAGCTACACATTCGTCGGCGTTTGTTTTATAATGTATGGTAACTCGATATTATTTAGAATTTGGAGGGGTATGTATGTTCTTGATTATTGGTGCGCTCGTGGTTTTGGGCGTAATCTATCTGCTTTTAAAGCGTCATGAATCTCGCATGGTTTTAATCGCAGCAGGTATTTTGATGTGTATTATCGGTGGCAAGCCCATGGCTGCTCTGGATGCTTTCGCCAAGAGCATGACCAACGCTGGCTTAATCACCTCTGTGTGCTCCTGCATGGGCTTTGCTTGGTGCATGAAGTACACTGGTTGCGACAAGCATTTGGTTGTGGCCATCGGCAAGGTGCTGAAGAAGATGGGCTTCCTGTTAATCCCCGGCGCTACCTTGGCGACCTTCGTTGTTAATATCGCTATTCCTAGCGCTGCAGGCTGCAGCGCTGCTGTAGGCGTTATTTTCATTCCTATTCTGATGGCTGCTGGCGTGCATCCGGCAATGGCTGCTGCGGCTGTAAAGTCCGGTACTTATGGTAGCATGCTGAACCCTGGTCTGGTACACAATGGCGTTATCGCTAAGCTGGCCGGTACACAAATTACCGACGTTATCGGTAACCATATGATGGCTACCGTGGCCGGCGTTATTGTGGCTGCTGTTGTGCTGACAGTTATCGCTATCGTGCTGAAGGAAAACAAGGGCTATGTGCCCGAGGGCAGCGTTGTTGATGATGACAGCTTCTCTGTAAATCCGCTTTACGCTATTATGCCGTTGATTCCTGTTATTATCCTGCTTTTGGGCAGCACTAAGGTTGTGCCCATGCTGAAGATGGGCGTTCCTCATGCTATGATTATCGGCGCTATTTTGGCTTTGGCCGCAACTCGCAAGAGCCCTGTTGAGCTGACCAAGAGCTTCTTCAATGGTATGGGTGATGCTTATGCTAATATCATTGGTATTATCATTTCCGTTGGCGTTTTCGTAGCCGGCTTAAAAGCATTGGGCCTGATCAAGGCATTGATTGCATGGATGCTGAACTCCACTGGTATTGTTAAGATTGCCGCAACCTTTGGTCCTTTCCTGCTGGCTCTGATTTCCGGCTCCGGTGATGCAGCGACTGTTGCCTTTAATGAGGCGGTAACTCCTCATGCTGCTGAGTTTGGTATTTCTACTATGAACATGGGCTCCATCGCTGCTTTGGGCGGCACCTTGGGTCGTACCATTTCTCCGATTGCCGGCGCCACCATTATTTGTGCAGGTATTGCCGGTGTGGACCCCATGGAGGTTTGCAAACGCAATGCGCTGGGTATTGTGTGCGCACTGTTGGTAGGCATGGTTCTGCTGCTGTTCTAATTTTAAATTTCCTATAAGTTTGCCACCGTTAGTTTTATACTAGCGGTGGCTTTTTATATATTAGCAAAGGCTTTATCGCTCAAAGGTATGCGCTTTTCGCTTGCGAAGTTTATAATTACTGTTTTCTTCCCATCGTTTATCATGTATAATATACTATGGAGGAAAATATATGGATATCAATACTTTTATAGATAAATTGCAAAGCTATCATAGCGAAAATGTCTTTAATCCTTGGGGGGATTATGATGCCGCCACTGAGATTGGGCCGGAGGCCCCTGCTCTGCGCCGCGAAAACTTGCGGCGCTATTTGGAGCTGCGCCCAAAGGCTCGCTATCTTTTTATTGCGGAGGCACTGGGCTATCAGGGCGGACATTTTAGCGGCGTAGCTATCACTTCGGAGCGTATTTTGCTGGGACAGCATAAGGATGTGCGTCCTGAGAGCGTGCTAGGCCAGTGGGATTATCAGCGCACGAGCAGTCCTACCAGTACGCAGCTTAATGCCACGCAAAGGGCCAAGGGCTTCAACGAGCCTACGGATACCGTGGTGTGGAGCACGCTGCAACACCACGGTGTTGCAGCCTTTGATGTTATTCTGTGGAATATTTTTCCTTGGCATCCCCACAAGGAGGGCAAGCTGCTTACCAATCGCACGCCCTCCACGCCGGAGCTGGACGTAGGCGTGGAGTATGCGAAGCTGTTGCTGGAGCTGGTGCCGGGCATGCGGATCGTGGCCATCGGCCAAAAGGCGGCGGATACATTGAGCCGCTATGGCATTAAGTGCAAGGCTGTGCGCCACCCGTCCATGGGTGGGGCGGAGCTCTTTAGAGCTCAGGTAGCGGAGCTGTTTAAAAATCATGAGAAATGATAAAAAAGCTCGGTGTGAGCTGGATGAGTATTTAAGACTTGCTAAACGTGAGTTAGAATGAGTGCTGCAAAAAACTTGGAGGTGTAGCTCATGGATTTGGCAAAAGAAAACAGTGATCTTGCTCAAGCAAAGGCTTCAGCTTCGACTAAAAGCTATATTACCCGCGAACAGGCCTTAAATGTGGCCTTGAATATCGGCAAGGTGCTTTTAAAAAGTGGCGCCGAGACTTCACGCGTGGAGGATACTATAGCACGCTTTTGTCGTAGCTTCGGTTATCATGACGTGAATGTTTTTGCTACGCCTACCATGATCATCATCGGCGATGAAACCACGGCTAACGCATCCTTGATGTGTCGCATTCGCTATCGTAGTAATAATTTGAGCAATGTTAAGGCCATTAACGATTTTTCCTACAGCATCAGGCCGGAAAGCTTTAATTACGAAGAGGCCATGGCCTTTTTGCATCACCTGCTGCAAAAAAAGCCGCCCTACGGCAAGTGGACGGTGTGCTTGGCCTCGGCTATTTGCTCTGCGGCCTTTGCCAGCATGCTCGGGGGCAACAGTCATGACTTTTGCGCAGCCTTTGTCACAGGGGGCTTGGCCATGACCCTTCTGCGTCAACTGGATAGCTACGGCTTGGGTGCTTTTTGGGAAAACACGGTGGCCGGCTCGGCTATCGGCGCCTTGGCCATTATGTGCTGCGCCATCAGCGTGCAGTGCACCCGTACTAATATTATCGTAGGCTCGCTAATGCCCTTTTTGCCGGGTTTGGCCTTTACCAACGGCCTGCGGGACTACTTAAGTGGTGATTTAATTAGTGGCAATAGCCGCATCGCCGAGGCGCTGCTTTTTGCGGTTTCCATTGCCTTCGGCTTGGCGTTGACCTTGTTAGTATGGTATCGCTGGGGGTGGGAATTATGGCCATCTCCGAGATGATTTTCTTCGATATTTCCCATAGTAAAGGTAGGTGGCAGGCATGATCCTTATGAATTATCCGGAGGCCTTTATTTTTGCCATGCTATCCACCATGGCCTTTGGTATTATCTTCCAAGCGCCGCGGCGTTCCCTGCCCTTATGTGGCTTGGTGGGAGCTGTAGGCTGGTTAGTATATATTTATTTACGCAACGGTGCAGAGCTGGACTCCTTCTACGCCAATTTGGCGGCTGCTTTGGCGGTGGCCTTGTTAAGCGAGCTGGCGGCCCGCATCTTCAAGGGGCCGGTAACAGTCTTCGTTATTCCGGGCATTTTCCCCATTGTGCCGGGGCTAGCCATGTATAATGGCATGACGAGGATTATTGAAAAGCAATATGATTTAGGTATGTCGCTGCTCCTACAAGCAGGCATGGACGCTTCGGCCATCGCCTTGGGCATTATGTTCGTGGGCAGTTTATTTAGAGTAATTAAAATTAAGCGAGAAAGGAGCCACAAGCATGGAGCCAAGTAAAATACAAAATAATACTCAATCCATGACTAGGGAGCAAATCTTAGAGGTGGCTCTGAATATGGGCGAGGCTCTTTTAAAAAGCGGCGCCGAAACCTCCCGTGTGGAGGATACGATTATGCGCTTTTGTCAAACCTGTGGCTACCACGAGGTCAATGTTTTTGTAACTCCCACGGTGATTTTGCTGGGGGACAAGTCCGCACATAATTCCACTATGATGAGCCGTATTCGTAACCGTAGCACTAATCTGTCCAATATTAGCGAGATAAACGATTTTTCCTATAGTATTAGCCAAAATCCTGTGGATTATCCCTCGGCTATGAGCAAGCTGCAGGACTTTTTGCAGCGTCGGCCACCCTATGGTAAGTGGAGTATTTGCTTGGCTTCGGCCATTTGCTCGGCGACCTTTGCCGGGATGCTGGGCGGCAACAGCCATGATTTTGTGGCTGCCTTTTTCACAGGTGGGCTGGCCATGGTGCTGTTAAAGCAGTTAGGCGGCTATCGCCCCAGCGCTTTCTGGGAAAACGCCTTGGCAGGGGCTGCCATTGGCGCCTGCACTATTTTATGCTGCGCTATTAGCATTCAGTGCACTAAAACCAATATCATTGTAGGCTCGCTGATGCCCTTTGTGCCCGGCGTGGCCTGCACCAACGGCCTTAGGGACTACATGGCAGGGGACTTGGTCAGTGGCAATAGCCGCATTGCCGAGGCGCTGCTCTTCGCTATTTCCATAGCTATAGGATTGGCCTTTAGCCTTTTACTTTGGTATCATTGGGGGTGGGATTTATGGGTCGAAAAATAGCTCTTACTAGGCTCGTAGATCTCTCATTAGAGGAGGTGCGCCATGCCCATTGATTATGTGAGCGCTTTAGGGTTTTCCTTCTCCACTACGGTGGCCTTCGCCGTGCTTTTGCAGGCTCCCCGTAAAACGCTGCCCATTAGCGGTATTATCGGCGCTGTGGGCTGGGTTGTTTTCCTGTATGTGCGGCGGGAAATGGGCTCCAGCAGCTTTTATGCCAATATTTGCGCCACCCTTATTCTGTCGTTGCTGAGCGAGCTGGCGGCCCGTGTTTTTAAACAGCCGGCCACGGTCTTCGTCATTCCGGGTATTTTTCCCATTGTACCGGGTCTCGGCATGTATAATGGCATGGCCCAGCTTATAGAAAATAATTATGAGCAAGGCATCAACCTTCTGCTGACAGCGGGCTTGGATGCGGCTGCCATCGCCTTGGGCATAATGTTCACCGGCAGTTTTTTCCGTGTATTAAAAATAAGCGCGGAGCGCAAGCGGTTTTTGCAGCTGTTGGGAAAACGCAAGCTGTAATTAGGTCAGTTTGCTTGGCTTAGCATATAAAGAGCATATTAAAAGTCAAGGCTTAGTTTTTGATTAATAGAAATGAGGGGAATATGGGCCTTTTAGAATTATTATTACTGTCCGTGAGCCTAGCCATGGATGCCTTTGCCGTGTCCATCTGTGGGAGCATGGTGCTGAGCCCCGAGGATAGAAGGGCGGGGGCTTTACGTTTTGGCATTTGGTTTGGCTTCTTTCAGTTCTTAATGCCGGTAATCGGTTATTACGGAGCTATTTCGTTTATTGAATATATCACGGCCTACGACCATTGGCTGGCCTTTGCCCTTTTAGGTTACTTGGGCGTGAATATGATTCGCGAGGCTAAGGAGGCCTGCAGCATTAAGCATAGCTATACCACCAAGGAAATGATGGTGCTCGCTATCGCGACCAGCATTGATGCTTTGGCCGTAGGCATTAGTCTGGCCTTTTTGAATACTAATATTTGGCTGGCCTCCACCATGATTGGGGTGGTGACCTTCGCTATCGCTACCTTCGGTGGCTTGGCTGGGTTCCGCCTAGGCTCAGCCGTAGGTAAAAATGCTAATATTATCGGTGGCTTGGTGCTCATCGCCATTGGCGTGAAGATCGTGCTGGAGCACACCGGTATTATCTAAATATATTGTTCTAGTCGAAGGAGGCTAAAAAATGATTACAGTAAATAAAGAGCGTATGCTGGCGGAGTTTAAGGAAATCGTGGCTATACCCTGCCATACCTTGCAGGAGCGTCCTGTGTTTGACTATTTGAAGGATAAGCTACAGGGCTTGGGCTTTACTGTGGAAGAGGATGATGCAGGACGACAGCTGGGCGGTAATTGCGGCAATTTGTGGGCCTTTTTGCCGGGGACCAAGGAAGGCGCTGTGGGCGTGCTCCTTTCTGCCCACATGGACGGGGTGGAGCCCTGCGGTGGTACTACAGTTGTGCAAAGGGACGGCGTGCTCTACAGCGATGGCACCACTATTTTGGGTGGTGACGATAAGAGCGGCGTGGAAGGCATTCTCGAGGGCATTCGCCTTCTTTTGGAAAGCGGTGTCGAGCATGGCGATATTCAAATCCTCTTCACTATTGCGGAGGAGGGCGGTGTCAACGGCTCCCGTTGCATGGATAAGTCTAAGCTGCGTACAGCCGTGGGCTATGCTCTGGACGGCGAGGGCGCTCCCGGTGAAATCGTGGTAGGGGCTCCCGGTCAATATAAGTATAAAATCAGCGTGCACGGCAAGAAGGCTCATGGTGGCTTGGAGCCGGAAAAGGGCATTAACGCTGTGATGATCGCTGCCAAGGCCTTGGCCGAGGTTAAGCGTTATGGTCGCATTGATGAGGAAACCACCGCCAATATCGGTATTATTGCCGGCGGTGTGGCCACCAATGTGGTGCCTGATTTGGTTACGATCGAGGGCGATGCCCGTAGCCGTAATAACGAGAAGCTGGTGGCTATTCGCGATGAAATCGTGAATGGCATTGTGGCTGGCGTGGAGAAGCATGGAGCCAAGGCGGAGGCCTTGGTGGAGCACAAGTATAGCTCCTTCCTGGTGGCCGAGGACAGCAGGGTGGTGGCCTTGGCCAAGCGCTCCTGTGAGCTCTGCAGCTTTACGCCCAATGTAACGCTGACTGGCGGTGGCAGTGATGCCAACTTTATCAATGCGGCCGGTGTGCCCTGCGTCATTCTGGGTACGGGCATGGCCAATGTGCACACTGTTGAGGAATACCTGAAGGAAGAGGATTTGTACAATTCTGCTTTGATGGTTTATGGCATCTTGGTAGCGGCGGCTGAGTAAAATTCGAGGAAATAAGAGAGCCCTAGCTATGTGAAAATCATAGCTAGGGCTCTTTTTACAACTATTATCTCCTGCTGAACACAGGCTGTAATCTTTGGGCCATGGGCAGCTTGTCGCTGGTCACTGCCAGCTGCGCCATCTCATAGAGAGTCGCCTGAGCGCTTACAGGCTCCAGCTTGTTATGCACTCGGCGATAGGTACCGTTGGATTGCATCATATGGGCTCCCACATTATCACGCAGATACAAATCCAACAGCCCCTTGATGCGGTGGATATGCTCCTCGGTTTCCACAGGGAAGAACAGCTCCACGCGGTCGTTTAAATTACGGGGCATCCAGTCCGCGCTGGACAAATACAGCTGTTCCTCGCCGCCATTGGCAAACCAGAAGATACGGCTATGCTCCAATTGGCGACCTACGATGCTACGCACGGTGATATTATCGCTAATACCCTCTATGCCCGTGCGAAGACCGCAGATACCACGCACAATCAAATCGATATGCACACCTGCCGCGGAAGCCTCGTACAGCTTTTGAATAACGGGATAATCGATAAGGGAGTTCATTTTCGCGATAATGCGTCCCTCCTTACCCATGCTTACCATTTTGATCTCGTTATCAATTAATGAGTAAATCTTCTCACGCAGACCTAAGGGAGCCATAACCAGCTTGTTCCAAATGGGCGGCTCACCATAGCCGCTGAGCAAATTGAAGAAGGCGGAGGCATCAATGCCGAACTCGTCGTTAGCAGTCATCAGCCCCAAGTCGGTATAGAGCTTAGCCGTGCTATCGTTGTAGTTACCAGTGCCTAAATGCACATAACGCTTAATGCCGTTGTCTTCCTTGCGTACGATGAGAATAATCTTGGCATGGGTCTTGAGACCTACCAGACCATAAATTACGTGGCAGCCAGCCTTTTCCAAGCGGCGGGCCCAGAGAATATTATTCTCCTCATCGAAGCGAGCCTTCAGCTCTACCAAAACGGTGACCTGCTTGCCGTTTTCAGCTGCCCTTGCCAGGGCAGCTACAATGGGGCTATTGCCGCTGACACGATACAGGGTCTGCTTAATGGCCAAAACCTGCGGGTCGTCAGCAGCGTCGCTAACCAGCTTCACCACAGGGTCAAAGGTTTCGTAGGGATGGTGCAAGAGAATATCGTTTTGGCGAATAGCGGCGAATAAATCGCTATCATCGGGCAGCTCCAAGGGACGCTGGGGCACAAAGGGCTCGTGCAGCCAGGGCCACATGCCCTTAAGGCCGGTAAACTTAAAGAAGCAGGTGGGGTCCAAGGGACCATTAATTTCGTAAACCTCAAGCTCGGTCACATCAAGATTATCCTCTAGGAATTTTTTGATGCGGTTATTATTGGTCTTGAAGAGCTCTAAGCGCACCGCAGCGCCACGCTTACGCTTGCGCAGGGATTCCTCCACCTCCTTTAAGAGGTCCACGCTGTCCTCCTCCTCCAAATCTAAATCGCTGTCGCGGGTAACCCTGAAGGGTACCACATCGAGAATCTGGCAGCCCTTGAATAGGTCCTGACAATGGCTAGCGATTACATCCTCTAGAAAGACGAAGGTACGCTTTTCCTCAGGGGGAATTTCCAAAATGCGGTCCAAAACGGAGGGCACCTGAATGAGACCCATGCTATGCTCGCCATCGGATTTAATCAGCTCCACGGCTAGGTTCTGGGTTTTATTGGCCAAGAAGGGGAAGGGACGGGAAGCATCCACGGCCATGGGCGTTAAAACAGGGTAAATTACCTCGCGATAATATTCCTCCAACCAATCCTTAGCCACGTCCGTAAGGTTTTCTACCCTGCGAAAATGCAGTCCCACCGCATCCATTTCACCTAAAAGGGCCATCAAATACTTCGTCTGAGTACGAATTTGCTCATGAGCGGATTCCGCTATGGCTTCCAGCTGCTCCTTAACCGTAAGCCCTGTAGCATCTCGCTTTTCCACGCCGTTATCAAGGCTGTTCCACAAGCCTGCCACCCGGACCATAAAGAATTCATCTAGGTTAGATGCAGAAATGGCAATAAATTTTAAGCGTTCCAAAAGGGGAGCTTCCTTGAACATAGCCTCCTTCAAAACACGCAGATTGAATTTCAGCCAGCTCAGCTCGCGATTATAAAAATATTCCGGTTTATTTAATTCTAGCTTTTTCATTATTTATCCACCCGTTCCAAAATTGGCTTGATGCCATAAACTTCCTCGAAAAAGGCAGCCTTATCCTCAAAGGTCCACATTTCCAAAGCCAAATCAGTCTTGCTCACCGCTTGAATCTTCAGCTTATTATCCTTTAGAGTGACGCTACAGCTGCGAATCTTTTGCAAATAGCTGCGATCTAAGGCATCCGCCAAGCGCACAATAGCGGCCAGCTTAGCCACTACCGCCACCATATCCTTGGGGACCTGGGGAGCCATGGGCTTGCTTTGGTCAAAGAGCCTATTAGCGTGATAATAAGAGGCCAGGGCCACGATTTGCTTATCCCTGTCGCTAAAGCCCAGCATATCCGTGGAGCAAATCAGCTGGTAGGAATAGAGGGAATGGCTACGCATGCAAATATATTTGCCTATATCATGGAGAATACAGGTGGCTCTGAGCAGCAAGCGCTCGTACTCGCCCATGCTGTAATACTTAGCGATGGCTTCAAAAATCGTCACAGCCAAGCGCTCCACCTGCTGTACATGATGCTTGTCATATAAATAACGCTTGCCAATGCAGTGGATCAGGCTAATGAGCTCCTGCTCCCACTCCTTACACAGGGCGGGGCTGGTCTTGCGGCCGATATGCAAGAGCTGCATGCCATCAATAAAGCTGTCTCCGGTGATAATAATCTCTTGAGCCGGCAAAAGATGCAGCAGCTGCTCGTACAGCAACACTGTGGGCAGGGCTAATTCAGCCACATGCTCAGGAATATTATAAGCGCTAATCAGCTGTGGCAAATTCATGCGCCGCATTGTAGCGAAGAAATTATGGAAATCATCTGCCTTGATGCGATGCACCAACTGGCCCTCGTCCAAACCTAGCATACGCAGCAGCAGCTCTGTTTCCGTGCCGGACAGCACCAAATACTGCACGGTGCTTTGCTGCAGTTCCTGACGCACAGGACCGATAGTGCTGCTCAAAAACTCTGTTAGAGCCTTGTTAAAATGGATGCTCTCCCGGCGATTGCGAGCAAAGCTCTCTTTAATGCGGATGATGCCTACATGGAAGTTTTCCTGATAGCGGATTTGCTCGTCCTGGACTAAGGTCACGCCCAAGCCACCGCTGGAAATATCCATCATCAGCATGCCCTCACGCTCGCTGGAAATTTTTTCGTTTTTTAGGGTATTGCGAATAGCCACAAACTTAGTGTAGATTTCCTTGGGCATATCCACGACCTCTACCTCAAGGCCTGTCTTGCTATAAATCTGGTCCAGCAAGAAAACCTGGTTGCTGGCCTCCCGTACGGCGGTAGTGGCCTGCAGCTTATATTCCTCCACGCCATACTCGACCATGAGCCGCTTGAAGCCCTGCAATATCTCGCAGATTTCGGATACTAGCTCAAAGGGAATGATTTTATTTTTAAAGGTTGCCTCACCTAGGCGTATTCTACGACTAACGCGTTCGATGATTTTGTATTTATCAAGATTGCGATACTCTGTGATTTGCATACTGATCTTCTCAGAGCCCAGATGAATGGCGGCGAAGGTGGTATGTGTTTTACGTTTCATGTTCAGCGCCTCCAATCTAATTGTATATATTATATTCTGTTTTGCTCGAAAAAGTCCTGCGTCCTTACGTAAATTTGACAATTTTACACGGATTTTAATTTGGAACGCAGGATTTTTGACATTTGTGGGTAATATATAAGAGAGTAATGTGGAGTTACTTGGAGGAGAGAGGAAAATGCAGAGAATAGCGATTATAGATATTGGCTCTAACTCGGCCCGCCTTGTTATTAGTCATATCTACAAAAACGGGGCCTATAATATGGTCTATAACCAAAAGGAAGCGCTGCGCTTGAGCCAAAAGGTGGATGGGCAAAATCTCTTGACGGAGGAAGCCTTCACCAGCACCATCGACACCATGCGTAGCTTTGCCCATATGTGCAAGATTTATCAGGCTGATAAAACCATCGCGGTGGCTACGGCGGCCATTCGTAATGCCTCTAACGGCGGAGAGCTTGTGGCCAAGGTGGCTGAACTGACCGGTATCCAGCTGCACATCATTTCCGGCAATACGGAGGCTTATATCAGCTACCTAGGCGTTATCAATACCTTGGACGTGAAAAACGGTATCATTTTCGACTTGGGCGGTGGCAGCACGGAGCTCATTCTCTTCAAGAATCGTAAGATTTTGGAGAGCGTTTCCCTGCCCTTGGGCGCAGTAAATACCACGGGTATGTTTAATATTCGCAACGAGATGCCTAGCAATGTTTATAATGATTTGAACGCTTTTATCATGAGCCGTTTAAGCCAATACCCTTGGCTTAAGCAAAATAATCTGCCCCTTATTGGTGTAGGCGGTACTGCTCGTACTGTGGCCAAGATTATTCAGCGGGCTAAAAAATATCCTGCTACCAAAATCCATAATTATGCTTATCCTGTGCAAACCTTCCGCAGCTTTTTCAATAAATTACGTCTCACTAATTTGGAGCAGCGCAAGAAAATCTCCGGCCTTAGCGCCGAGCGTAGCGATATAATTTTGGCCGGCAGCAGCATTATAAGCTGCTTGCTTGAAGCCACCGGCGCTAAAAAGCTTATTACCAGTGGTTGCGGTTTACGCGAGGGCCTCTTCTATGATTATTATTCCAAATCTAATAATGTGCCCTTGATCGCCAAGAATATTTTGGAGCGCAGTAGGGAAAATACTCTGCGCCTCTTTGAATCAGATACAGGCCATGCTCACCACATTACGAAGCTGGCTTTGGCTATGTTCGACGGCTGGATGGAGCTGCACAAGGTGCGCAAAAGCTACCGTCGCCTTCTAGAAACAGCTGCTCTACTTCATGATATAGGCATTACCATTAACTTTTACAGTCATGCACGCCACAGCGCGTACATGATTCAAAACGCCAAGCTTTTTGGTTTAACTCATAAGGAGCAAATTATTACTAGCGCTATCGCCGGTTGGCATAATGGGGTATCTAAGAACTATTTTAAGTCTCGCTTTTACAAGGAAATGCTCACCGAAAGCAATTGGAAGCTTATTAATAAGCTAGCCTTGCTTCTGGCGTTGGCCGAGAGCTTGGATTATTCCGAAATGCGGATGGTGCACACCTTGACTCCCAGCTTTAATAAAAAGAATGCTGTGCTCACTGTTCATGCGGAGCATATGCCCACTATTGAAATGCATCAGCTGCAGGATCATCTTTCTTGGTTCAAGAAAACCATGGGCGTGGAGCTCAAGGTGGAGGTTATTCAGGACCCGGAGGATATGCTTGTGGACGATGAGGGTGAGTCTGACAGCGCTTTGGATAGACTGCTGCAGGAGTTGGATGCGGATAAGCCGCAGAAGCAGGCGTAAAAGACAATGTTTATATAGCAAAAAAGCCCAGTCCCTTAATCAGAGACTGGGCTTAATTTCATCTGGTGACCCCGGGCGGATTCGAACCGTCGATCTTCGCTTTAGGAGAGCGCTGCATTATCCTGCTATGCTACGGAGCCATGAGCTACAACAACACATTATATACTAAAACAGCAGCTTTGACAATACCTAAGCAATACATCACAGCTTGCTCTCTAGCCACTTTATCACAGGCGTTCCGCCAATCCCGGTGGCATGCTCCATTCCACGCGTACACCAGTCTGTCCCCAAAGGCGTGTAAGACAAACCTTAAAGCTTTCCAAGCTAGATAAGGGCTCCAAGGTTGTGGTCACAAAATCACGAATGGTTTCTCCCTGAGGCACATCCAAGGTCAAGGGCTTGGACAAAAACTCCTCTACAGCAGCCTTAGCTTCCTTAACAGGAAGGATTACGGTTGCGGCTTTAGTGCCCTCATTGTATTCTACATATCCATAATTGCAATTATAATTCAAGGTTACAGCAAACGTACTCATGCTTCTATTCCCCCTCTACATTCTATTATTATAACAATTTCTGTCGATAATGGCAATACACGGCTTTAATCAAGCAGTTAAAAAAGAGTGGCCTTTAATGGTAGACCACTCTTTTATTAAATTTTATTAAAATATATCTTGGGGAAGAGGAACGCTCTCTTGAACACTATTTAGTATGCTTCTTGTCCAGAGCCTCCTGGTTGGGAGCGGCGTTAGCATACTTAGTCAAGGCTACCTTGGTAATATGGAAATCGCCCACAGCTCCGGGGCCGTCAATACAGCCATTGGGGCAGGCCATGCCTTCAATATAGCTGCAGTCGATACGACCATCCTTGGCTTGCTTCACAGTCTTGAAGCAGTTATCCAAGCCGCTGGCGTACACAGCCTGCCGCACTTCACCGCCTAAGGCGGCCACAGTTTCCTTCACGGCGGTGGTAACACCGGCTGTGAGAGGATAGCCCAGACCCAGCTTGGAGGCTTCACGTTCAAATTCATAGGGATCCATATCGGCGAATTTAATATCCTTGCCCTCCAGCATGCACTGGAGCTCCTCAAAGGTCATGGCGAAATCGATAAAGTCACTGTGCTCACGTACCTCATTCTTCTTAGCGATGCAGGGGCCTACGAAAACCAGCACCGCGTCGGGGAATAGGTTACGCACATAGCGTACAGTGGACATCATGGGGGAGTCGGTTTCACTTACATGGCGAGCCGCCTCCGGCACATGGGTTTTGACTAGCTTTACAAAGGCAGGACAGCAGGAGCTGGTCATAAAGCTCAGCTCACGGGGCACCTTTTCAATGTACTCCCTGGCTTCCTTGACGCTGGTGATATCAGCGCCCATGCCGACCTCGATAATCTCGTCGAAGCCAGCCTTTTTCATAGCGGCATAGACTTGACCCATGGTGATCTTCAGACCATATTGGCCTACGATGGAGGGAGCGACTAGGCCCACAACCTGCTTGCCGCTCTTGATGGACTTAATGACACGCACGATATTGCTGCGCTCGTCAATAGCTCCGAAGGGGCAGGCATTGCGGCAAGCCCCACAGGTAACGCATTTGTTGTAGTCGATTTTGGCCTTGCGGTCATCGCCGATGCTGATAGCGCCCACGCCGCAGGCGCGGACACAGGGACGGTGAATCTCTATAATAGCGCCATAGGGGCAAACCTGCTTACAGCGACCGCATTCTATACATTTGTCGCGGTCGATGAAGGCACGGTTTTGCACTAGGCTGATAGCCTTTTTGGGGCAGTTATTCATACATTTGTGAGCGATGCAGTGGCGACAGACATCGGTAACATAATAAGCATCTATAGGGCATTGGTCACAGGCCGCGGGCAGCACATCGATAATGGGCAAATCCTTACGCTCGGGCTCGAATAAGGTCTTTTTAGAGGCCTCGATAATATTCTCCTTACAGTCTTGGCCCAGAGCCATATCAATGCGATTCTTTAAAACGGCCCGCTCCTTGTAAACACAGCAGCGATAACGAGGCGTGTCCTCGCGGACCTCCTGCAAAATATCATAAACATGGTCTATGAGCACATCGTTCCATGTATAACGGGACAAATGCTCTAAAACCATACGTCTCAATTGGGCAACAGCGGTTACTTCCATGCTTGGACCCCTCCTCATAGCTAAGGTATTGGTAAAAAACAAAAAAACCGTAACAACAATCATACTTTTGTAAAGTTCTGCATCGGTAGCCAAAATCCTGCCAGGATGTCCCTCCGAAAAAAATTTAAATTTTTTTGCTTACCCCTCTTTACAAATCGCTCGGGACGATTTATAATAAGCCCATAAAGCAACGATGTTGTTGTTGAACTTGTAAAGAGTTCAAGCCGCATCGTTGCTTTTGCTTTATATTCGTCTTGTAGAGGAAAACCTTAATCGGCTTTGCTTTTTGGATAAGGACGAAAGTGCAACGAAGCACCGGGTTGTGTGTAACACAGCTTGCGGTGCTTTCTTTATTTTACAGAGCTAGAGAGAAGAAAATCTGTAAAAGCACATAATTTGTATTAAAATGAGGGGCTTACGTTTGTAGGCCGCAAATCTCACAAGAGAGCTTAGGGAGGTAAAATCATGAATGATGTTCAGAAATTATTTGGCAGCTTAGTATTTAACGAAACTGTTATGAAGGACCGTCTGCCGACTGTAACCTACAAGGCTTACAAGCAAGCAATCATCGAGGGCAAGCCCTTGAATTTGGAAATTGCTAATATTATCGCTAACGCTATGAAGGATTGGGCTTTGGAGCATGGCTGCACCCATTTCACTCACTGGTTCCAACCCATGACCGGTATCACTGCTGAAAAGCATGAAAGCTTTATTTCTCCTACCGCTGAAGGTCGTGTAATCATGGACTTCTCCGGCAAGGAATTGATTCAGGGCGAGCCTGACGCCTCCAGCTTCCCCTCCGGCGGCCTGCGCGCTACCTTCGAAGCTCGTGGCTACACCGCCTGGGATCCCACCAGCTACGCTTTTATTAAAGATAACTGCCTGTGCATCCCCACCGCCTTCTGTTCTTACACTGGCGAAGTTTTGGATAAAAAGACTCCTCTGCTGCGCTCCATGAACGCAGTTAGCAAGGCAGCCTGCAACATTTTGAAGATTTTCGGTGTCAACACCGTGCGCGTCAACAGCACCGTCGGCCCCGAACAAGAATATTTCCTGGTTGACAAAAAAATGTGGGAAAAACGTAAAGACCTGGTATACTGCGGACGTACTCTGTTCGGCGCTAAATCTCCTCGTGGCCAAGAGCTGGAAGACCATTATTTTGGTATCATTAAGCAAAGAGTTTTGGCCTTCATGAAGGACTTGGACGAAGAGCTGTGGAAGCTGGGCGTGCTCGCTAAAACCGAGCATAACGAAGTAGCTCCTGCTCAACACGAGCTGGCTCCTATTTTCTCCTCCACTAACGTCGCTTCCGACCATAACCAACTGATGATGGAATTCATGAAACGCGTCGCTCTGCGTCATGGTCTGGTTTGCCTGCTCCACGAAAAACCCTTTGATGGCGTTAACGGCAGCGGCAAGCATAATAACTGGTCCCTGGCTACTGAAGAGGGCAAGAACCTACTGGATCCCGGCAAGGAGCCCTATAAGAACCTGCGCTTCCTGACCTTCTTGGCAGCGATTTTGAAGGCTGTCGATGAATACCAGGACTTGCTGCGTGTATCCGTAGCTAGCGCCGGTAATGACCATCGTCTGGGCGCTAACGAAGCTCCTCCGGCTATCGTTTCTGTATTCCTGGGCACTGAGCTGACCGCAGTTTTGGAAGCAATCGCTGCTGATAAGGTTTACACCGGCAACCCGGCTGAGTTCATGAAAATTAGCGACGACACCATTCCTGCTCTGGTTAAGGATAACACCGATAGAAACAGAACCTCTCCCTTCGCCTTCACCGGCAACAAGTTCGAGTTCCGTATGCTGGGTTCCATGTTCTCCATCTCCGGCCCCAACATCGTGCTGAACACCATCGTCGCTGAAGAGCTGGATGAGTTCGCTGAGAGACTGGCCGATGCTTCTGATCTGGAGGCTGCTGTATATGATCTGGTTAAAGAAACCTACTTGGCTCATAAACGCATCGTCTTCAATGGCAATGGTTATACCGATGAATGGGTTGAAGAAGCAGAAAAACGTGGCCTGCTGAACCTGAAATCCACTCCGGAGGCTATTCCTTATCTGGGAGCTGCGAAGAACATAGCTTTGTTTGAAAAACATCATATCTTCACCGAAACTGAAGTTAAATCCCGTGTGGAAATTCTGCTGGAAAACTACAGCACCACCATTTCCATCGAAGCTGCTACCGCACTGGATATGTTCCACAAGGATATTCTCCCTGCAGTTGCTGCCTACACCGAGGATCTGACCAAGGCAGTGCTGGATAAAAAGGCTGCTGGCATCAGCGCAGGCTTCGAAGCCGAGCTGGCTGAGAAGCTGAGCAAGCTGAGCACAGAAATGTACGCAGCTAGCCTGAAGCTGGATGCAGATCTGAAGGCCGCCGCTGAAATCGAATGCAGCAAGAAGCAAGCAACCTTCTACCATGACGCTGTTTTAGCTGATATGGAAGCTCTGCGTGCAGCAGTTGACGCAGCTGAAGCTCTGACCGGTGGCAAATATCTGCCGTACCCGACCTATGGAGAGCTGCTTTTCGGTGTAAACGAGTAAAAGAAAATCGTGTATAAGGTCGCATCTGCTTCGTTGTGACTCCTAGACGTACCTCTAGTACGCCGTCGTCGTCACGCCTCGCATCTACAACCTTCTCCACGATTTTGATAAACTGAAGGTGTGCATAAGGCACCATCCACTTCGTCAAATATATAAAAATATCATATAAAATCTCTGTACACAACGAGGTGTATTCTGCAAATAACGTAGAATACACCTCACTTCTTTTTCAAGGCTAGTAGATATAGATAAATGGCCGAAAAACAACATGCTCAAGCATGCGTCAATAAAAACACATCATTTAAATGACTAAATGATGCCTAAATTTTATGAGGGGTGATTAATAATGGATAAATATGTATCCACCGACACTATATGGGTACTGATTGGTGCCTTTCTAGTATTCTCTATGCAGCCCGGCTTCGCCATGGTAGAGACCGGCTTTACCAGAGCTAAGAACGCTGCTAACATCGTAATGAAAAACGTTATGGACATGAGCCTTGGCTCCATCGTCTTTTGGATTTTAGGCTTTGGCCTGATGTTTGGCGAGGACATCGGTGGCTTCATTGGCGCTCCGGACTTTTTCGTAACCGGGGACTATAGCGGTAGCTATCCTTCCTCCAGCTTCTTTATTTTCCAAACCATGTTCTGCGCGACCGCGGCCACCATCGTTTCCGGCGCTATGGCTGAACGTACCAACTTCTTAGTCTACTGCATTTATAGCGTGCTGATTAGCGCGTTGGTCTATCCCATCAGCGGCCACTGGATCTGGGGTGGCGGATGGTTAGCCGAAATGGGCTTCCATGATTTCGCCGGCTCCACTGCCGTACATATGGTAGGCGGTGTCGCAGCTCTGATTGGCGCTAAGATGATCGGTCCTCGTATCGGTAAGTACAACGAGGATGGCACTGTAAACGCGATTCCCGGTCACAGCATTCCGCTGGGCGCGCTGGGCGTGTTCCTGCTGTGGTTCGGCTGGTTCGGCTTCAACGGCGCTTCCACCGTCTGCGCGACCGGTGATGAAGCCCTGATTAGCATGGGCGATATCTTCATTACCACTAACATGGCTGCCGCCGCTGGCTCCACCGCTACCATGATTTACACCTGGGTACGCTATGGCAAGCCCGATGTTTCCATGACCTTGAACGGCGTTCTGGCAGGCCTTGTCGCCATCACCGCCGGCTGCGACGTTGTTAGCCCTGCTGGCGCTTTAATCATCGGCCTGCTGGCTGGCGTTCTGGTTGTTGTAGCTGTTGAATTCTTCGACCAAAAGCTGAAGATTGACGACCCCGTTGGCGCAGTTTCCGTACACGGTGTTTGCGGTGCCTTCGGTACCATCGTAACCGGTCTCTTCGCTACTAAGGACGGCCTGTTCTATGGTGGTGGCTCCAGCTTCTTAATTACTCAAATCATCGGTGTCGTAACCGTAGCTATTTATGTAGCGATCGCCATGAGCATCATCTTTGGTGTTCTGGATAAACTTATCGGCCTGCGCGTAAGCGAGGCAGAGGAAATCAAGGGTCTGGATATGGAAGAGCACGGCCTGCTGAGCAGCTATGCCGACTTTATGCCTACTGCTGAGGAAATGCCTTCCGTAACCACTACCTATGTAGCTCCCGCTGCTGTAACTACTCCGAGCGTTGCAGCCGCTACTGGCGAGCACAAGCTGAGCAAGATTTGCATCATCACTTCTCAAAACCGCTTTGAAGCTCTCAAGGCCGCTTTGGATAAGCTGGGTATCACCGGCATGACTGTAACCAAGGTCTTGGGCTATGGCATCCAAAAGGGTCAAACCGAGATGTATCGTGGCGCTGAGGTAGCAGCTCACCTGTTGCCTAAGGTTAAGGTTGAGCTTATCGTCTCCGCAATTCCTGTGGCAGATGTTGTAAACACTGCTAAGTCCGTGCTCTATACCGGCAAATATGGCGATGGTAAGATCTTCGTCTACAATGTCGAGGATGTTGTCAAGATCCGTACCGGTGAGACTGGCTTCGATGCCCTGCAGGATAAACCCATCGAGGCTTAATGAATTCGCTTCTCCCTAATTACTCCCTAATATAGCAGAAGACACTGAAAGCCCTTGCGTTATGCGGGGTTTTCGGTGTCTTTTGCTATGTCGTGACGGCTTTTTTTGGTGATAGTATAAAATCGTCGACCTTGTAAATATGAACTTTTTCGTGCTCCAGAAAGCAAAATTAGGCCTTATTAGGGAGTAATTTGGGAATTAGCAGCTGCCATAAAACCTAGCTTCATACTCCTCAATAGGGATGGGTTTGGAGAATAAATAGCCCTGGCCCTTACCGCAGCCACAGTCTAAAAGCAGCTGTCGTTGAGTTTCGGTTTCAACGCCCTCGCAGATAATGCTGTAGCCCAAGCTATGCAGCATGGCGATACTGTTTTTGAGGAAAATACGGCCCTTAAAGCTGCTTTCGCAATTTAAAAGCAGCTTGCGGTCGATTTTAATAGTATCGATGGGAATATCAACCACCATATTGACCAAGGAATAGCCAGCACCAAAATCGTCTAAGGAGGTCTTGATTTTTTCTTGACGCAATTGGTCGAAGAGCTGGTAAACCTTAGCGTAATTCTGGGCAGCGACGGTTTCTGTGAGCTCGATTTCCACAAGAGTGGGGTCGATGCCGTAGGTATCCAGTATGCCTAGATAGCGTTGCACAGTGTCGTCGTTTTCGGTGTGCCAAATGGAGGCGTTGACGGAGATGGGCACCTGCTGGCGATTAAGTCTTTGGTTTTTGGCCAAGAATTTAGCGACTCTCTCAAAAACAAAGAAGTCGAGCTCGGTGATTCTACCATTGGCCTCCAGAGCAGGGATAAACTGGTCCGGATAAACCTGAGTGCCGTCGTCCTTGAACCAGCGAATAAGAGCTTCTGCACCGATGAGGGAATTATCCACAAGCGAAAATTTAGGCTGCAGGAAAACCTTGAAGTTCTTCTCGGTGAAGGCTGTGTTGGCATTGGCGAAGATAAGCCGCTCCAGCTGTTGTTTGTTGGCTAAGGCTTCGTTATAAAGAGCGGCGGTGGTTTGATGATTATTAAGCAAGGATTTGCGTGCGTAATTGGCTGCGTCGATGGCTTCGGCAGCGGTTTTGCATTCAGTTGTTACATGGTAGATGCCACTGCGTAAGCGTAGCTTAAGGAAGGGATATTGCTTGGTAACATAATCCATAAAGTGATTATTAATAGCATCTACGCGAGCTTCAGCGTCGGCGATGTTTTCGTAGGGTCGGAAAAGAATGAACTGGTCGGCCACAATGCGGGAAAAAAGAATGTTTTTCTTATTGCTAAGAGCATTGGAAACAAAGCTCGTAAAGATTTGCAGGAGCTTGTCGCCGAAGGCAAAGCCGTATTTTTGGTTAATAAGATTAAAGCGTTCAAAATCGGTGTAGATAACGGCGTGATTCTTGGCTTGACCGCTGACGATCATCTGCTCCATTTGCTCACGGAATTGGGAGAAGGGAATGAGTCCGGTCAGGGAATCGGCCTTGTTTTCGCTGAGAGCTCCTCTATGGCAGGCATTAAGGTCCATGCTTTTGGCGTGGTGAGCGGTGATAATCTTGGTCAGCTCGTTGAGCTGCTGCTTGGTCTGGCGTGACCAGTGTCTAGCTTTATTGCATACAGAAAAGATTACTAAGCCAGTCATTTGTCCCTGCCAAAACATGGGAGCAAGCAAAAGGCTTTTCGCATTGGCCTTTTTTGCTGCCTCAAAAAAGGTGTTATGCTCAATATCAAGAGCCTCCGCGCTGATTTCAATCAAGCCCGATTCATCACGAAGCCGAAAAAACTTGCGAAATAATTCCTTATCAAAGCCAAAGCTATCCTGTAGGCAGAAGGGTGAGGCGTTTTTGGCCCAAAAGTAGGCCTTAGTTGCCATACAGTCAGCTAAATTCATGTTAATAATACTGATGCGGTCCAAATGAAAACGCATGCCGATAACCTTGAGCAGCAGATTAATAGCATCCTCTACGGAAAGACTGGTTTCAAAAATTTCAAAGGCCGTAGCAATGGGGTCGTTTTGAAAATAGCGTGCATCCAGTCTATTGCTGGCATGAACGTCTTTATTGCGAAGCTGCTGGTAACGATTCAAATCATCGCAGAAAAGATAAGTATCGCGACCATTAAATTTTGCTTGGTAAAGGGCCCAATCGGCATTTTCCATAAGCTGGTCGTAGGTAAAGCCGGTAGTGTTTTCCGGTAAAAAGCAAATACCAATGCTGCAGCTTAGGGTATCGGTTTGGTTGAGCATTTCCACGTCGTGGATGTGCTGATCCAGCAGCGCACCGCCG
>SFCN01000112.1 GCA_004558595.1 Phascolarctobacterium sp.
CCATCGAGGCATCCTCCACAGCTCCGCTGTAGTCTTCCAGGTTCAGCTTGGCTATGGCGCGATAGAGATATGGCTGCGCCAGATATGGCTTGGCCGCGATAGCTCGATTGAAATACTGAATGGAGAGCACATAGTCATCGAAGTAGAGCGCGTTCTGCCCCACCCGCACTATCTGCTCAGCATTGATCTGCGCATAAGCATTGCCGACGCCGGCAAAAGCCAGCATCAGCAACGTAAGGTATTTTATTAAAATATGTCGCGAAGGAAATGCAGCCACTATTTCTTCACTGTTGCAGCCTCGTCAGCGGCTTCAGCAACTTCAGCAGCCTGGTCCTGTGCGATTTCCTCATCCTTGAAATCCTTGATACCGGCTGCAATCAGCTGATTGTACCAGGAAAGGAGTTTGCGTATGTCAGTAGTGTAAACGCGGTCCTCGTCGTAGTCGGGAAGCACGGTTTTGAAATAAGCGCGCACAGCGGCATCGTCGCCTATGGTGTAGATGGAAATGTCGCCCAGCGACACTACTTTATCAGTAGAATATGCCGGCTGACGGCGGCCTGTGGCGATATTCTCCACAATAAGCATATTCTTACCACGGTTTACAAGACGGAAAAGGCCGGACTTACCGGAAATAGAAAGAATTTTCTTGAGCATATTTTTCGTTTTTAGCGAATGCAAAGTTAGCTATCACCAACGGCATTTCCAAATTTTCCCCGAAAGCATTTATAAAATTTCCTGCCGGAGATGGTTAATTTTTGCACAAAATATGTTAACTTTGCATACACATCAGCCTTTTTCAGGCTTCTGTTTGTTTATTCTAATAATCTCTGTAGGATTATTCTTAATCGCTCTTAGATTATCCATAATCGCTGCGAGGATATTGTATCTGATTCTATCTTTCTTCTGATAAATTTTCAATCCATTAATAATTATTACCGATATGAAAACTCTTAAGACTTTATGCATCGGCGTATTAGCTGCAGGTATGCTCCTGACAGGCTGTAACTCTATGACTAACACCGGCAAGGGAGCCCTCATCGGCGGTGGCGGCGGTGCCGCTCTCGGCGCTGGCATCGGCGCACTCATCGGCGGCGGCAAAGGTGCCGGCATCGGCTCGGCTATCGGAGCTGCTGTTGGCGCAGGCGCAGGCACTCTCATCGGCAACCGTATGGACAAGCAGGCCAAGCAGCTGGAGCAGCAGCTCCAGGATGCTCAGGTAGAGCAGGTGCAGGACCAGAATGGTCTCGCTGCCATCAAGGTTACATTCCCCGGCGGCATCCTCTTCCCCACCAACGGCACTACCCTCAGCGCCGGCGCTCAGACCGAACTTGCTCAGTTTGCAAACTCGCTGATTCAGAATCCTGAAACCAACGTTCAGGTTTACGGCTTCACCGACAATACCGGTTCGCTTGCCGCCAACACAAAAGTAGCCAACGGTCGTGCCCTCGCTGTTGACCGTTTCCTCATCGACAGCGGTGTATCCCCCACTCGCGTCACCTATCAGGGTGTGCCGATGGCCAACTACGTAGCTTCCAACGACACTGCCGCAGGCCGTGCACAGAACCGCCGCGTAGAAATCTACATCACCGCCAGCCAGCAGATGATTCAGCAGGCTGAAGCCGGCACACTCCGCTAATTTCCCAAATAGCAAGGGTAGCTACCTCGGCTAAATTAGCTAAATTAGCCAAATTAGCTAAATTAGCTAAGTTAGCTACCTTAGCTAAGTTAGCTGCAAAAAAATAAAAAGAGGCTCGCAGGAGCCTCTTTTTATTTTTTTCAGCTTGCTTTTGGGCAGCTTGCTGATTATTTATTTTTTCTGGCGGGTGAGCCGGGTCAAAGCACACTGTCGTTGAAGATGCGGTCTTTGAGCTTTTCGGCGTGTTTGCGGTAATCCTTCGAGCCTATGTAAGCCTCAAGCGTGGCGCAATGCCGGTGGTTGTGCATATCGGTGCCGACAAAATCCACCATATCGCGGTCAATCAGATATTCCGCCATAGCCTTTGCCTCCTTGCCGTAGTTGCCTGCCAGCGAGAGAAGATTAATCTGGAAAAGCGTGCCCTGGCTGTGCAGCATAGAATACCGCTCGCGCTTATTGCCATAATAATATGTATAGCGCTCCGGGTGGGCAAGGATAGGCTTGAAGCCACGCATCTTCAGATCAAAGAGAAGTTTGTCAATATTCCAGGCCTCCTGCACGAAGGAATTCTCCACGAGCAGGTAATTATTGGGCATAGGAGTCACCAGCCCCTGCTCCAGCTGCGCATTGAAGAAACTGTCCATACGGTATTCCGCCGAATGAAGCAGCTCTATATCAATTCCTTTCTCCGCCACGGCCTGCTGCAGTTTATCGAACGCCGCATTAATCGTGTCGGGGGTATTCTCAAATGTATCCTGTGTAACGTGAGGCGTGGTAATTATCTTGCGTATACCCCAGCTGTGTTCGTGCGCCACAAGGTCGGCACCACCTTCGGCATTCCGCTGTCCGTCGTCGATGCCGGGGACAAGATGGCAATGCATATCGGTGTGAAAGAACAGTTCCTGAGGCTCCTGAGCCTTCTTTTTAAAGAAGTTAAACATAGAAATAAATATCACTCTTAAAAATCACACAAAGTTACGCATTTTTCCGCATTAAGGATTAAACGATATGTGAAAATTAACAAATGAGGCCCAGAATCCAAAAAAAATGCGTAACTTCGCGGCATAAAACATACACAAATCCGCAATAATTTATGGAGAAGAAGTTAAAAATCAGGGATTTGACCCTGCGCGACGGGCAGCAGTCGTTGTTCGCTACGCGCATGCCTCAGAAAGATATCGACGTATTGCTTCCCTTGTATGAGAATGCAGGGTTTTATATTATGGAAGTGTGGGGCGGCGCATGGCACAAA
>SFCN01000046.1 GCA_004558595.1 Phascolarctobacterium sp.
GGTTTTTGCAGCTGGTTTGCCCAAGATTGCCAAAATAGCCGGGGATATTAAGTCTTATGCGGAGCGACTATTTAAATTTGTGCCAGTGGACAAGCTAGAGGAAGAGGATGCTAAGCTTGCACTGACTAAGCCAGCTGCTAAGCTAGGTGTTGTTTATGAAGAGAATGCATTGACAGAAATTTTGCGTCATACCGAATGCTATCCGTACTTCCTGCAAGAATATGGGCAGCAGGTATGGAGTTTTGTTGATAAACAGACCAAAAGGATAACTTTAAATAGCGTTAACGCTGCATATGCTCCGTTTATTAATGCCTTGGATGAAAGCTTTTTCAAGGTGCGTCATGATAGGGCAAGCGAGAAAGAGCTGGAGTTCATGAGGGCCATGGTGAAGTGTGGAGTTTTGCCCTGTCCAACTAGTCAGGTTGCTAGAATTATGGGCGGAAGCTATAATCGTGTCGCCCCCATAAGGGCCCAGCTTATCCATAAAGGCTTCATTTATGCAACCAATCGAGGGGAAATCAGCTTTACCGTGCCCCAATTTGAGCAGTATCTTAAAAGAGTTTATGAAATATAATGTTCGCGTGGACATGTGGCTGCGTAGTCAAGAAGATTGGGTAGAAAGAGTTGATTGAATTGAAAGATTTACATACTGTGGTTAGGCTTTTGCGTAACCATCTATATCCAACATATCAATTATATGCTGTAATGGATAACTCCAAGCTGACACCAATCGAAGGCTTGAAGCTGGGAGCACTTACAGTGCTCAGCTGGCTCAGATTGCGTCTAGGGGGAGAGATTCCGCCAGCTTTACAGACACCGGAGCCTGAGGCCTATGCAGATTTTGATGTCAAGGATTTGTGTTCAGCTCATTTGAAATATGGCTTTGTGATTGATATTATTTCTTTACCGGAAAAAGGGATGTGGACCTTGCAGATCACTGAGCCTGATTTAGGCTCGGACCCTGGTAACCCACAGCAAAAGCGTAAGCCAGTAGCTGGTCGCATTATCGAAACTAATGTCGCTTTCCTGGTGAAAGATGATAGCTTAGAATGTGGCGTACAGACAGTGATTTCTGATCCGGAAAACAGTCCCTTGGCAGATGTCTATCGTCCCGCCTTCGTAAAGAAGCTATATAATAATCCGGATTTTGGACTTAAGCAGGTGGTTTCGCTTTTACCGCGATATAAAAGCGTAAATACGCTGGATAAGCTTAAAAGCATGTTGCAGCTTTGCCATAATGCAAAGAACCAATTGCCATGCGTAATTTTTAGCAAGGTGCCCCAAATGGTGGAGGAAGGCCTGCCCTTAGAGGGATTAAGCCTAGAGGATTTGTCACAAGATAAAACCAATGAAAAATTTGATGATTGTGGTAATAGGTTAAGACCGATAGTGGTGGAGCATGAGCTGGTGGATAGACTCGCTCCCAAGGACAAACAGAAGCAGGCGAAAGTCGATGGTCAAAAAGCCTTTGATGCATCTCCAAAACTAGTAGCTAAAAGCATTGAGGAGTTGCGTATTTTAGCGAGAAACCCCTTGGCTTGCCAAAGAAGCAGGGTACTAGCCAAAGCTAAAAAGCAAAAATTGGAATATGTACTGCCGCCTTATAATATTAAACGAGTAGGGGCTAGCTTTTGTGGCTTTGCACGTACTTTTTTAGTTGAGCCCCAGCTTTTGCCAAAGCTACGGGAGCTAGAAAGCGTGGAATTAGTAGATGGCGACATCTTGATTATTGAGCCACAGTGCTTTAGAGGAGCTAAAACGGTACTGCCAATTAGTGAGGCAGAGCAGAACGGAAGCAAGTTGAATAAAATACTATTTACATATCCACGCGGTAAAAGCGTGGATTATGGAGAGCTATACTTTTTAAGTGGTGCCCGTGATGCCCTAGTCCATAGTACTGAGGAGGCCAAGGCCTATAGCTCTAAGCAGGCAGAACGCTTTGCCACGGAGCAGAGCATGCGTGATCTTAAATGGCAGGCTCAGGTTCAGGAGAAGAACGTGGAACTCGCCAAGCTGGAAAATCAGCTGCACAAGTATGAGCAGCAGGTGAACCTTGCAGAGCAGCGTCTTGCTGAGCAGCAGGAGCAATCTGCTAGAGTTAAAGCCATGTTGGAAGAAAAACTGGCAGAAAAGGAGTCATATATTCACTTTTTGCAACAACGCATGCTGCGGCCGAGAACAAAAAAAGAGCTCCCTACATGGGCTGAAAATGAGCTCTCGCCCCATTTGTTGCTGCATCCAAGAGCTGTCACAGCTTTAGAGGATGCTTCTATAAATGCGGATAGACTGGAGCTTATATATGATGCTCTAGAATATTTGGCGACAGACTACTGGGAGAATCGCTATGGCGATCTTACTGAGGAAGAGCTGCTGAATAGAACAGCTCTTAAGTACCAGCGTGGATTCACAGTTACTCCCAATAGCGATAGCAGTATCGCTGCCTTTGCAAACCAATATAAGCTGCCCGGTTATTGTACTAAGGGCGGAGCTGTGGTGAATAGGGCCATGGATTACCACCTTAAAGCAGGTAATAAAACTGAGCATCTTGTGCGTATTTACTTTTTCTTTGATGATGAACGGCAGCAGATAGTTGTTGGCTACCTACCTGAGCATCTAGATACGGTGAAATTTTAGTTGATTGACATAAGAATAAGGCAGAGACCTTAGTAGTACTTTGAAGAATGTTTTTTATTCAGATGCAACCGACTCGGATAGAACCGAATTAAATTGATTTTAGCAATGTTTTGTAGTATATTTAAGCTGTGAACGTGCTTTACGTAAACTTCACAAAAAAGCTGAGGAAAAAGCCTCGGCTTTTTTGCATTTTCGGGCTGTTTCTGATATAATTTACAATTAGGTGTATAGTCTTTTGTTACACATGAATTTAAGGAGTGATCGTTTTGCTCGATAGCATTTTGAAGAAAATTTTTGGTGACCCCAACGAGAAAGAATTAAAAAATATTCGTGTAATTGTCGATAAGATCAATAGCTTGGAAAAGAGCATGGAGAGCCTGAGCTCTGCCAATCTAGCAGCTAAGACCAGCGAATTTAAGGTACGCCTGCAAAAGGGTGAAACCCTGGATGATATTCTGCCCGAGGCCTTTGCCGTAGTGCGTGAGGCTTCTAAGCGTGTGACAGGCATGCGTCATTTCGATGTACAGCTTATCGGTGGCGTGGTGCTGCACCGCGGTAAAATCGCCGAAATGCGTACCGGCGAAGGTAAAACACTGGTAGCCACCCTGCCCGTATATCTGAATGCCTTGACTGGCAAGGGCGTACACGTTGTTACCGTCAACGACTATTTGGCTCGCCGCGACAGCGTGGACATGGGCCGCATTTATAAGGCTTTGGGCCTGTCCGTAGGCTTGATCGTGCATGATATGGATTATCCCGACCGTAAGGCCGCTTATGCCGCAGATGTAACCTATGGCACTAATAATGAGTTTGGCTTCGACTATCTGCGTGATAACATGGTAGTAAGCGAGGACCAAATGGTACAGCGTGAGCTGAACTATTGCATCGTCGACGAAGTGGACAGTATCCTCATCGATGAAGCCCGTACTCCGCTGATTATCTCCGGCCCCGGCGAGAAATCCACCGACCTCTATCGCATCATGGCTCAGGTTGTTGACAAGATGACCGAGAACGAGGATTATACTGTTGATGAAAAGCAACGTCAGGTTGCTCCCACTGAAAAGGGTATCGCCAAGGCAGAAAAAATGCTGGGCATTAAAAACCTCTATGATAATGAGCACGGTGTGGACTATTCCCACCAGATTATGTGCGCTTTGAAGGCAAAGGCCTTGATGCACCGTGACCGCGACTATGTGGTTAAGGATGGTCAGGTAATCATCGTCGATGAATTCACCGGCCGTCTGATGTTTGGTCGCCGCTTCTCCGAGGGCCTGCATCAGGCTATTGAAGCTAAAGAAGGCGTTAAGGTAGAGCGCGAGAGCCAAACTCTGGCTACCATTACCTTCCAGAACTACTTCCGTATGTACAAGAAGCTGGCTGGTATGACCGGTACCGCGAAAACCGAGGAGCAGGAATTTGTGAAGATTTACAACCTGCCCGTTGTGGTTATTCCTACCAATAAACCCATGATTCGTATCGATGCTCCGGACGTAATCTACAAGACCCGTCTGGCAAAATATAAGGCGGCTGTCAAGGAGATTGAGGATTGTCATAAGGCCGGTCAACCGGTTCTGGTGGGCACCACCTCCATTGCTCAATCCGAGGAGCTCAGCGCTATGCTGAAGCGCCGTGGCGTGCCTCACAATGTTTTGAACGCTAAGTATCACGAAAAAGAAGCGGAGATTATCGCTTTAGCCGGTCAATACGGCGCTGTAACTATTGCTACTAACATGGCAGGCCGTGGTACCGATATCGTGCTGGGCGAGGGCGTGCCTGAGCTGGGCGGTTTGCATATTATCGGTACCGAGCGCCACGAAAGCCGTCGTATCGATAACCAGCTGCGCGGTCGTTGCGCTCGTCAGGGCGACCCCGGCTCTTCCAAATTCTTCCTGAGCCTGGAGGACGATTTGATGCGTCTCTTTGGCAGCGATAATATCGCCGGCATTATGGATAAGCTGGGCATGGAGGACGATGAGCCCATCGAGCACAGCTTGGTAACCAAGTCCATTGAAAACGCGCAAAAGAAGGTTGAAGCTCGCAACTTTAGCATTCGTAAGCATGTCTTGGAATATGACGATGTTATGAACCAACAGCGCGAGGTTATCTACGCGCAACGCAAGAAGATTTTGCGTCAGGAGGATTTGAGTGGTACCATCAAGGAAATGGTGGAGAAGGTTGTGGACCGCACCATGGCCATGTATGCGCCGCCTGAGGTTTACTCCGAGGATTGGGATTTGAAGGCTTTGATTCAATACGCTGAGGAATTCTACGCTCCCCGAGGCCTGATGACCATTGACCATCTGCAAACCTTGAGCCGTGAAGAGCTTGATGAATATTTGCATAAGGTTGCCGAGGATTGGTACCAAGCTCGTGAAAACGCCATTGGCTCCGAGCTCATGCGTGAGCTGGAAAACTTGGTTATGCTGAAGGTTGTGGACAACCACTGGATGGAGCATTTGGATGCTATGGATATGCTCCGTGAGGGTGTGGGTCTGCGTGCCTATGGCCAAAAGGATCCGCTGGTTGAGTATAAATTTGAAGCCTATGATATGTTCGAGGCTATGATCGACGCTATTCAAGATGATGTAGTACGCTATATTTACCATGTAAATGTAGTAACCCAAGCGGCTGACGATCATCTGGAAAATGCGCAAGAGCACGGTGCTGAAGAAGTATAAATATCGCCCCGTCGTCGCCGTTCCTCGTATCTGACTACTTATTGACGATATTGAGTTAGACAAATAACTCACCAAATAACTAAATTTGCTAAACGAAAGGTTGTGAATGAATTTTGTTAATCGAAGAATACAAGCCTGAGATTGTCAACTTACAAGCAAAATTAGAGGAAATGAGGGGATCTCTTTGACATCGCTGTCAAAGAGGACCGCATTGCCGAATTAGAGCATAAAATGGGGGATCCCACCTTTTGGGATGACCCGGAGAAGGCGCAAAAAACTGCCCAGGATGTCAACGCGCTGAAGGAAGAGGTGGACGGCTTCCACAAGCTTTCTGACAGCGTGGACGAGCTGGAGATTATGCAGGAAATGGCTGCCGAAGAAAATGATGAGAGCTTGATTCCTGAAATGGACGAGCTGCTAAATAAATGCCGCGAAGAGCTGGAGCATCTGGAATTAGGCATGCTGCTCAGCGGCGAATATGACGCTAATAACGCCATCATGACGCTGCACGCAGGTGCCGGCGGCACCGAGGCCCAGGACTGGACCAGCATGCTGCTGCGCATGTTTACTCGTTTTGCGGAGCAAAACGGCTTCGCGCTGGAGATGCTGGACTACCAGCCCGGTGATGAAGCCGGCGTCAAGAGCGCTACCTTCCAGGTAAACGGTCATAACGCCTACGGCTTCCTGAAGTCGGAAAAGGGCGTACATCGTCTGGTGCGTATTTCTCCCTTCGATGCCAACGCGCGCCGCCACACTTCTTTTGCGGCCTGCGACGTTATGCCGGAGCTGGACGATACTGTGGATGTACAAATTAACTGGGATGAGGTGCGTGTGGACACCTATCGCGCCAGCGGCGCCGGTGGCCAGCACGTTAACAAAACCTCCTCTGCTGTACGTATGACCCACGAGCCTACCGGCATCGTGGTTCAGTGCCAGCAGGAGCGCTCCCAAATCCAAAACCGTGAAAAATGTACCCAGATGCTGCGTGCAAAATTATACGAATTCGAAAAGGCTAAGCAGGACGCTATTGTCAGCGATTTGGCCGGTGATTACCAAAACATTGAATGGGGCAGCCAAATTCGCTCCTATGTGTTCCAGCCCTACACCATGGTCAAGGACCATCGTACCGGCTGCGAAACCGGCAATATCGGCGCTGTAATGGATGGTGATTTAATGCCCTTTGTTGAGGCCTATCTGCGTAGCCAACAAAAGAAGATTTGATTGTAAGTGCAGGTGAAAATAATGAAGCATCGTTATAATCCTGTGCTCTTAGCAGTGATCGCGCTAGGCCTAGTATGCTCTCTGTGGTTGAACTGGAATCGTCATCAAGTGGAGCAGGCCAACAATACTGTGGAAATGGCCATGGAATACGAGGGCCTGCGTAAGCTGGCGATTTTACAGGGCTTAAGCGAGGATCAGGTGCTGCGGGAATTTCAAAAGGCGGGCATCAATTCCCTGATGCTTTTTGATACTACCATAGAGCGTCTTACGAAGAAGGGGCAAATCCAAAGCGCTACCACTGAGGAGCTGCGCAAGGCGGCCAGCTTAGGGGCGGATAAGGGCGTTTTTGCCGCTATTCCCCAGGAAAAGCTTGAGCAAAACGCTGTCTTTGTGGCAGCGGGCAGCGACCCGGCTGTTTTAGAGGATGTGCTGGAGGATTTGCAGCTGCGCTATGGCGCTGACAGAGTAGAGATCGTTAGCCAGCAGCCTCGCATTATTCGTGCTGTAGGTAGCACGGATTTATTACCGGAGGGTCGCTTTGACGAGCCCCATGGTCTGTTGCAGGCGCCGCTAGGTTTGCCTGTGAAGGATATGCAAAAGCTGGCCGGGATGGGCTTTCAGCTGATTGTACGTCCTCAAAATTATATTAATGTCAATGAAAAACAAATTGACAGCATTTTTCAACGTATCGCCAAGGCAGGGGTGAAGGTACAAGGCTTCATGCCCTGTGGCAAGGAGGTCGTGGGCTATCCTAATAAGGTAGAGTATTTGGGTCGCAAGCTGCGAGAGCAGGATATGACCCTGATTATGCTGGAGCATTATACCCAGCTGCGCTTTGCCCAAATCGATGGCCTGATTCCCTTGGCTGAGTTTAACAATTATAAATCTGCTCGCTCCTACGTCATTGATGCCTTGGAGCAAAAGAAGATTTCCGTGGCTACGGCATTGCACCGTTGGGCCTTGACCGACGAGGAGCGCAATATTCGTGTCAACTATATTCGTCCCTTCCTGCTGCCGGTGGAGGGCAAGGATATTATGGAAACTAATCTCCAATATGTCCGCAATATTAAAGCCAATGTGGAAGCCCGTGGCTATACTATCGGTGAAGCAGGTGTTTTCGCTGGCTTGGCCGGTGGCGGGGGCTTTGCGCCATATTTTCCTGCTAAAGCAAGCTGGCTACCCATCGTGCTGGCTATTGTGGCCGGCGTGGTGCTTTATGGCAGCTTACTCTTTAATTGGAATAGCAAAACAGAGCTTATCCTGTGGGCGGTTTTCTCTGCCTTGGGCTGCGGTCTTTTAATGTTGGGTCGAGGCCTGTTGACTCGTCAGCTTTTGGCTTTAGCTGCGGCTAGCGTATTCCCTGTTTTGTCCATGAGCTTTTTGATGCAGCTTTGGGATAAAAATACCACTAGCGACCATGGCCTTGCGCCAATCATATGGCGAGGCATGTGGCAGCTGGCTTTAGCCATTGCTGTATCTTTGGTGGGCGCGTCCTTCTTATCTGCTATTTTAACCGACAGCCGTTTCCTTTTGGAAATCGATATTTATCGTGGGGTCAAGCTGACCTTTATCCTGCCCGTTGTTTTGACCGCGATTTTATATCTGAAGCGTCACGATATGCTGCAGGTTGTGGGCAAGGGCTTCAAGAGCCTGCTGGATAAGCTGAACAGTCTGCTGGATACTGGGCTAACCTTTAAGCATGTGGCTGTGCTCATGGTGTTCCTTTTCATCGCCTTCTATTTCGTAGGTCGTAGTGGTCATACGGGTGGTGTGCCCGTGCCGGCTATTGAGCTGAAGATGCGGGCCTTTTTAGAGCAGGTGATGTATGCTCGTCCCCGCGAGAAGGAATTTATGATTGGTCATCCGGCCTTCTTCCTCACGGTGATGGCTGTGTATAAATGCGCTCCCCGTTGGTGGCAGTTCGTGCTGATTTGCGGCGCAGTCATTGGTCAGGGCAGTCTGGTGCAGACCTTCTGTCATATGCGTACTCCCGTGGTGATGAGCTTCGTGCGGGCGCTGGATGGATATGCGGTGGGCATTATTTTCGGCATCGTCAGTGTGCTTGGCGTAAGCCTCTTGCTGATGCTTATGGAGAAGTTAAAAAGGAGATACATGGAGCAATGAATAAGATCGTAATTTCCGGGTACTATGGATTTGCCAATGCCGGAGATGAGGCTATGTTAGCCGCGATCGTAAAAGCTTTGCGCAGTACAGAAGATTCTGTGGAGCTGACGGTAATTTCTGGTAATCCCCAAATTACGGCAGCTAAATATGGTGTAGCTTCCATTCATAGATTTAATCCATTGGAGATATTTTTGTCCCTGCGTAGCTGCGACCTGCTGCTTAGTGGCGGTGGCAGTCTGCTGCAGGACGTGACAAGCAAGCGAAGCTTGCTGTATTATTTGTCAATTTTGGCCTTAGGAATTGCGCTGGGCAAAAAGGTCATGCTTTTTGCCCAGGGCATTGGTCCCATAAAGAGCGGCCTTCTACGCAAGCTGACGAAGCTGGTGTGCAGTCATGCGGATTTGATTACGGTGCGAGATCAGGACTCTTTGTACGAGCTGCGCCATATAGGCATTCCGGCGGAAAAGGTCCAGCTGACGGCTGACGCCGTGCTAACCTTGCCCCAGGAGGGCAAGGAGCAGGGACGGCGTCTTTTAGATGAGCAGGGCGTTCCTCGGGATAAGATGCTCATCGCCATTTCCGTGCGGAAATGGCAGGAGGATGACCGTTATCTGTTAGAGCTGGCTAAGGCGGCAGATATTTTGAGTCGTGAGTACTCTGCTCATGTGGTAATTTTGCCTCTGCAGTATCCTGTTGATGTGGCTGCCTGCGACAGGCTGCAGCATTTTATGGTGCACAAGGAGCGCAGCACGGTGCTGAAGGCCGACTGTGATACGGAGCAATTTTTGTCCTTGATGGGCAATGTTCAACTACTCATTGGCATGCGTCTGCATGCCTTGGTTTTTGCTGCCGTGATGGAGCGACCCTTTGTGGCAGTGTCCTATGACCCCAAAATTGACGGCTTTGTGAAGGATATTAACGGCGTTACTGCCGGTAGTGTAGAGAATTTGCAGTCCGCCCAGGTGGTGGCCGCCGCCAAAAAAGCGCTGGCCCCCGAGACATACTGTCGGGGCAGGCTGGATAAGCTGCGGACGAAGGCGATGCTGAATGCAAAGCAGGCCTTGTCCCTGCTGACGAAAGGAGTTTGAAGGTAGTGCTGATTATGAGCGATGTGAGCAAGGTATACCCCGGTGGTTCCGTGGCCTTGCAGGACGTCAACGTACATATAGAGCCAGGCGAATTTGTCTTTGTTGTTGGACCAAGCGGCGCCGGTAAATCTACCTTTATCAAGATGCTGTTCCGTGAGGTTTTGCCTACTACGGGCAGCATTTTTGTCAATGGTATGGATATTTTGGCCCTTTCGCCCAAGGAAATCCCCTTTATGCGGCGGCAACTAGGCATAATTTTCCAGGATTATCGCCTGCTGCCGGACCGCACCGTGTTCGAAAACGTGGCCTTCGCTATGCAGGTTATTGAAGCGCCCCACCGCAAGATTAGGCGTCAGGTGATGAATGTACTAGATTTGGTGGGCCTGCGTGATCGGGCTAACGCCTATCCTAACGAGCTCAGCGGTGGTGAGCAGCAGCGTGTCGCTATTGCCCGGGCAATAGTGAATAACCCTGTTTTCGTTATCGCGGATGAGCCCACTGGCAATCTGGACCCGGAGACGAGCTGGGATATTATGGGAATTTTTAAGGCAATCAACGACGCAGGCACCACCATCGTGATGGCCACTCACGATAAAGAGGTGGTTGATGCCATGGGTCAGCGCGTTATCGCTATCGAAAAGGGACGCATCGTCCGGGACCAAAAAGAAGGAGCTTATGGTTATGAGGTTTAGTACGAAGCAATACTTTATCAAAGAAACCTATAAATCCATTCGCCGTAATGGCTTCATGAGCTTTGCTTCTATTTCCACTGTGGCAGTGTCCCTGTTGGTTTTGGGCATGTTCCTGATGATTTTCCTCAATACAAATAATCTGGCTCAGTATTTGGAAAATCAAGTGCAGATATCTGTGTATATGCAGGATAGCGCTACGGATAAGGAGCTGGCGTCCGTCAAGGATAAGCTAACGAAAATGCCAGGCGTGGTCAAGGTTACGCAGGTCAGCAAGCAGGAGGCCTTGGAGCGCTTCAGAAAACGCTTAGGTGATCAGGACCAGCTTTTAAATAGTCTGGGTAAGGAAAATCCCTTCCCCAATTCCTTTGAGGTGCAGGTGGATAACCCCGAGCGTATTAAGGTGCTAACACCGCAAATTGGTCAGCTTAACAAGGTTGAGACCGCTAAATTTGGCCAAGAGGTGGTGGAGCATCTTTTTCAGCTGACGAAAATACTGCGCTTCGGAGGTATTTTATTGGTAGTATTCTTGGCTATGGCCACCCTTTTCATCATTAGTAACACCATTCGCCTGACAGTTTTTGCCCGGCGCAAGGAGGTTATTATCATGAAATATGTGGGCGCCACGGACTGGTTCATTCGTTGGCCCTTCATCCTGGAGGGTATGACTCTGGGCTTCTTCGGCGCGGTGGTAGCCTTTATTTTGATTAATAGTATTTATTCAGGACTGCTGACGCGCATTCATGCCACGTTGGCCTTCCTGCCCCTGCTACCGACCTCTCCACTGCTTTTTTATGTGGATTTATTCCTTTTGGTGGCCGGTACGGGCATCGGTGCCTTGGGCAGCTATATTTCCCTGCGCAAGTTTTTGCGTGTGTAAGGGAGGCGTAAGCAATGCTCAAAGGAAAGTTTATTTCCCTGCTTGTCGCAGCTTGTGTGGCAGCGCTACCTTTTTTTACTGTGTGGAGCTTTGCTAGCGAAGCTGATGACAAGCGGGCCGAGCTGAACGAAGTACAAAGCCAAATGCAAAAAATGCAGGAGCGCAAGGAAAAGGCACGCCAAAAAGCCGAGGCTGCCACTGAGGGTCTGGAGGAAATCCAAACCAGTCTGAATCGTTTGCGTGTCCAAGCTAGGGATTTACAGGGCAAAAGTGATGCTCTACAGGCTAAGATTAATGAGAATCAGGCCAAGCTGGCTCAGAAAAAGGCTGAGGTAGCGCAGCGCAAAAAAATATACAGTAAGCGTTTACGGCAAATCTATATCAACGGGCAAATCAATTATTTAGATGTTCTCTTGGGAGCAAAGGATTTCGGAGATTTTTCTTCTCGTATGTATCTGCTGCAAAAAATCATTAGCAGCGATATTGAGATGTTGACCCAGCTGCAAAAGGCTGAGGCCGAGGTCAAGAGTCGTCAGGAGCAGCTGGACGCCGAGATGAAGGAAATCAAGAGTACTCAGGCGGAGCTGGAGGCTAAGCGTGCTCGGGCTAATAGGCTGAAGGAGCAGCGTTCCTACATGCTGTATAAGGCTCAGGAGGAAGAACGCCAGAGCCAGAGCGAGTACGAACGTCTTTTGGCTATTAGCGAGAACATCACTGCGATGCTGCGCAATATGGAAAGTGGCGGTGGCTCAAGCTCCGGCAGCGGTGGCACAGGTCGTTTTATCTGGCCCTGCCGCGGTGAAATCACCTCCTACTTCGGTTGGCGTACCCATCCCATTTTCGGTACCACTAAATACCACAGCGGTATGGATATCGCGGTGGATTATGGCACTCCCATTTTGGCGGCAGATTCTGGCACCGTCATTTATAGCGGTTGGCTGGGCGGCTATGGTTATGCGGTGATGATTGACCATGGTAGCGGCCTCGTTACGCTTTATGCCCATAATCAAAGCTTAAATGTGTACGAGGGTCAATATGTTACCAAGGGCACCTGCATTGCCTATGCAGGTAGTACGGGCTATTCCACCGGACCTCACTGCCATTTCGAGGTACGCCTGCATGGCGAGGTAACGGAGCCGCTCAATTATTTACCGTAATGAGATTTTCAATTTTACAAAATAAAGCTTTAACAAGAGTTTTTGGAGGCGCAAGGAATGCTAAATAAAAAAGTTTGGCAGTTAGCTGCCGCGTGTGTGGCCACAGCGTTATTGACCACGGTCACCATCGTGGGGGTGGAGGGCGTACTGCTACAAAATTTAACAGGCAGCGCCTCGGAATCGGTGCGGTTTTTGCGTACCATGCATCTATTAAAGAACAATTATAATGGCGAGGTGGAAACACATCAGCTGTTTGACGGCGCCATTAAGGGTATGGTGGAGTCCGTGGGAGACCCCTATACGGTTTACTTGAATCGTAAGGACTACAAGCAGCTCAGCGAAATGACCAATGGCACCTTCGGTGGCATTGGCATCGTCTTTGGCAAGCGGGACGACGATTACATCGTCATTTCCGCCTTGCCCGATAATCCCGGCGCGCTGGCGGGCATCAAGAGCGGTGATATTATCACCGCTGTCGATGATGTAGCCACGCGCACTCTGAATATGGAGCAGGTAGCCCAAAAAATCCGTGGCCAGCAGGGCACGGAGGTGCTGCTGGAGCTAAAGGGTAAGGATGGGCAGCTGCGGAAGGTACGCGTCATTCGTAAGGAGATTAAGAATCCTTCCGTGGGCGGACAGTTTGTGCCTGAGACGAAAATTGGCTATATCCGCATCGCGGTGTTCAACGAAAGTACGGTGGAGGACTTTACGAAGGAGTACCAAAAGCTGGAGCAGCAGGGGATGCAGTCACTGATCCTAGACTTAAGGGGCAACCCGGGCGGCATCCTAGATGCCGGCGTAGGGGTGGCCCGGCTGCTGGTCCCCAAGGGGCCCATTGTTTCCGTCATTGATAAGGACGGAAACAAGTATGTAGAAAGCTCTACTTTGGAAAAGGTGAAGTACCCCTTAGCTGTGCTGGTGGACCATGGTAGCGCTAGCGCTGCTGAGATTGTGGCGGGAGCCATCAAGGACACTAAAGCCGGTAGGCTCTTTGGTGTGAAAACCTTCGGCAAGGGCAGCGTGCAATCGGTGTATCGTTTGGATACCAGCACCGCTGTGAAGATTACAGTCGCTAAATACTATACGCCCTCCGGTGTCTCCATTCATAATGTGGGCATTGAGCCGGATGAGGTGGTGGAGCTGCCAGATACAGCAACAAAGGATGTGCAGCTTGAGGCCGCTGTAAAATATCTCTCGCATTTATAATGATTTTGTGTTAAAATATGTAGAAGCCTAGTTAAAGACTAGGTGAATTATAAAACTATACTATTATGTAGTTGAGGGGAGTAAGACAAATGAGAATTGCAATTTATGGTTATGGTAATTTAGGTCGTGGTGTGGAGGCAGCTGTTAGACAAAACGCTGACATGGAGCTGGTAGCAGTATTCACCCGTAGGGATCCTGCTACTGTAAAGGTGGCTACTGAAGGCGTGAAGGTATATAATATCGCTGACGCTGCTGCCCATAAGGACGAGATTGATGTACTGGTGCTGTGCGGTGGCTCTGCTACTGACTTGCCCGAGCAAACCCCGGCCATGGCTAAGCTTTTTAACGTTATTGATAGCTTTGATACTCACGCTCGTATTCCGGAGCATTTCGCCAATGTGGACAAGGTAGCTAAGGAAAATGGTCACATCGCTTTGATTTCCTGCGGCTGGGACCCGGGCATGTTCTCCTTGAACCGCCTGTATGCCAACGCTGTGCTGCCCCAGGGCAAGGATTATACCTTCTGGGGTAAGGGTGTAAGTCAGGGCCATTCCGATGCTATTCGTCGCGTGAAGGGCGTAAAAAACGGCAAGCAATACACCTGTCCTGTGGAAGCAGCCTTGGAGGCTGTGCGCAGTGGCTCCAATCCGGAATTATCCACTCGTGCTATGCATACTCGCGTATGCTATGTAGTGCCTGAGGAGGGTGCGGATTTGGCCGCTATCGAGAAGGAAATCAAGGAAATGCCTAACTATTTCGCCGATTATGATACCACTGTAAACTTTATCAGTGAGGAAGAATTTGCCGCTAATCACGCAGGCATTCCCCATGGTGGCTTTGTAATGCGTAGCGGTGTTACGGGCTTCAAGGGTGAGAATAAGCACATTATTGAATACAATCTGAAGCTAGATTCCAATCCTGAGTTCACTTCCTCCGTTATTTGCGCCTTTGCTAGAGCCATCAATCGTCTGCATCAAGAGGGCGTGAACGGCTGCAAGACTGTTTTCGATATCGCGCCTGCTTATCTTTCTCCTCTGTCCGCTGAGGAGCTGCGTGCGCATATGCTGTAAGCGAAGCGCTTATGAAAGGTTGATAGAAAATGTTGTTTGTATGCTATGACAAATGCGGTACTTGTAAAAAGGCCGAAAAATACCTGCTGGATAAGGGCATTAGCCTAGAAAAGCGCGATATTAAAAATGATAAGCCCTCCTTGGAGGAGCTCACTGCTTGGTACAAGGCCAGTGGACTGCCACTGAAGCGCTTTTATAATACCAGCGGCAAGCTCTATAAGGAGCTGAATCTGAAGGATAAGATTCCGACCATGAGCGAGGAAGAGCAGCTAGCCCTTTTGGCCAGCGATGGTATGCTGGTAAAGCGTCCCATCGTGGTGGATGGTGAGGTCGTGCTCATTGGCTTCAAGCAGGCCGAGTATGAGGCCAAGGGTCTGTAAAAAGAGGATATAATATATACAATATATAACATATGGTATTTATAGCGTAAGCGTCAAATAAGCCACCGGCTTAATCGGCACTCAATTTAAGGCATTCCACCACATCACACGATTTGGTGGAGTGTTCAATTTAATAGTATACTATCCGTGTAGATGCATTGGTCTGCACGGATTTCTCTCTTTTTTGTTGCCTATTTACGTGGTAGAATTGACGCTTACTCTTTAAGAATCCAATATTTCCTCTATCATTGGTTCAACACCGATATTCTTTATGTCGTTAATCAAGTGTTGAGCACTAAATCGGTTGACATCTCTGGCTACAAAGCGCAAAATATTTGCCGCAGTTTCATTTACCACATAAGGAAAATCGCTACGGAGAACCAAATAGGCAAATGAGGCAAAGGGGTCATAGGCAACGAAATCTCTTCCGCAAACATCTTGATATGATTTATCTACGCTTTGGATGATATACAATGCGTGTTCCTCGCTTGTTTTCATAAACGCTAACAGCACATCAACGAACCCTTTTTTCTTATGAAGAATAGCTATAGATATTTTTTCTGAGCTTAAATCATATATGTAGCTTTCGATTTCGTCATCGAAAATTTTTCTTGTGATTTTTTCGCATATCCGTGTTTGGTTTTCTGCTTGTTGCTTATAGGAGACCGCTTTCTCGAAAAAGATGGATAACTGCTCCGCATCCGCATAACGATATGCAGTATCCGTATTGGTGGCTTTTTCTGCAATACTTCTGTAGGTATGATGTGAATTTTTGGGGTCTCCTGTCATGATAAAGTTTATAACACGACCGAGAGAATACACATCACTACGTTTATCACCATCTTTGAGCATCATAAACTGTTCCGGTGCACAGTAATAAAACTGTCCTACTGCGTTGGTATGCATTGTCTGGTGAGAGGTAAAGACGTTCAGGTCTTTACCTAATCCGAAATCTGCGATTTTGATCATTCCAGAAATAATAAAAATGTTGTTTGCGCTAATATCTCTATGGATAATGTCACGCTTGTGTACTTCTGTCATGATATGAAGAATTTGGCGAATACAATTCAGCTTTATATCATCCGATAAATTAAATGATTTAACATACT
>SFCN01000113.1 GCA_004558595.1 Phascolarctobacterium sp.
AAAAAGATGACGTCTGCCGCCGAAAGAAACAATGTTCCGTGGAGAAAATGGAGCACAAAAGAGGAACTTTCTCATTTCACTGGAAAGACAGATTCCGGGATTTTCGGAGTGACTGACGCAAATCTTGCAAAAGCGATTTTAGAAGAGATTGATCATAGCGAATCTTAAATAGGAGGTGTTCTAATGGCAACAGAAAATAATACCAAAGAAACAAAAATTGTAAGGGCCACGCCCAAAAAAACAGACAGCCAGCAGGAAGAACAGCCAAGAGTGACAGTTAAAGCAGCGGTAAAACCGCAGGTAAGAACTCAGACGAAACAGGCAAAACCGCAGCAGCCGGTACCGGAGAGACCTGCTCAGAGGCCGCCTATCGGTAAGCCTGTTGCAAATAAAGAACTGGAAGGAAGAACCAGAGTGCCTATGGGAAGACCTGTAGTGCCAAAGGAAGTCTCTGAAAGAGGAAAGGTACAGACAGAAGAGCCTAAAAAGGAAGAACCTAAGAAGAAAAAGTTCAAATTTAAACCAAACAGACATAAGAATGAATCTGTTGAAGCAAAGGTAAATGCAAAACCTCTTAATGAAGAAGCAAATCCTAATGCTCGACTTAAGGTTACAGAACCACCATTAGCTGTCAGAGCGCGATTGTTAGTCACTGAGCCACCACTTGAAGAAATGGTCAAATCACCGCCAGTATTAATAGTCGCTGCACTGCCGATGGCTACACCTGTAGCGCCACTCAAAGAAACTGCTCCATCGCTAGATACAGTACCACCAGTTATATTCAATGCTTCATCAGCAGCTACGCTAGTCGTAACCACATTGCCACCAGTTATGCCTATGCTTCCGCCAGCAGTAATATTATTCGCAGTTATATTAGTGGTATTGCTAGAATTGCTTGCAATATTCAAGTCTTTACTTGCAGCTAGTGTACCGACATTAATGGTGCCACCATTTACAAAAAGGTCTGTATCTTTGGCAGTAACACTATTAGCATTGATAGTACCACTATTGATGGTAACCTTATCACCTGCGGTCATGGTTACATCGCCAGCTGCTGAGATGGTGCCTTCACTTACAACATCACTTGTAGATTGAATGCTTAAACTGCCGCCAACGGTGCCATCGGTCTGAACCTTTAAAGCAACCCCTGCGTCATTACCACTAACAATACTTGCACTACCATTATTCGCTTTAACAGTAACGTTTTGCAGCTTGTTAGCATTGCTTGCCAAGCTCAAATCAGTGCCAGCTGAGGCCACAGTGGTCGTTGCCACAATGCTGCCCGCAGTTTGGTTAATAGCGTTTGCAGCGGTAAGCGTTACTGTATCGGCAGTAATCTGACCGCCAGCTATATTTATATCCTGCGCATTGGCTGCAAATGTGCCGTTATTTTCTGCAGTATTCCTTGCAGTAATTGTAGCATTGCCATCTACGTTCACAGCACCGCTATTCGCTTGCAAGCTAATGCTGTCAGCACTGATTACTGCGTCTGTGCCAGCATTGATATCAGCTTCCGCATTCGTAATAGTGATACGATTGGCACTCAGCGCACCTGCTAAAACTATATCATTGGAGCTATTATCGCCGACATCCTTATAATTCTTAATCGTCAAGCTGCCATTAACAGTAATTCCTTGAGCTATGTTCACCTGCAGGGCTTCAGTGCTATTTTTATTGCCACTGCCAATAGCTAAATCTCCACCAACTTGGGTGATATCTACATTTACTAATTGGTTAGCACTGCTATCCAAAGTGATAGCTTTGACCGCACTTGCCGTAACCTGAGGAGCAATCAAAGCATACTCAGTTCCCTCGGAAATATATCCATGACCTTCAGCAACACTTGTAGCACTACCAGCAGTCAAGCTTACACTAGTGCTAGCCTCCATGCTACCTGCATTGAGCTTCACATCTCGTCCAGCAGTTACCACAGCTCCGCTAGCTGTAATGGTGCCGCTATTCTGGATGAAGTCTTGGCCTGCATTAAAGCTTGCATTAGCGGCATTCACATCCCCAGCTACCGTAATATTTTCTCCAGCAGTCAGATTTACATCATTTGCTGCATTAATTCCAGCTACAGTAATGCCTTCGCCATTGTTAGTAACATTAATGGTGCCACCAACTGTAGTCCCTTCAGCAGTAGCAATAGTCAATGCCTTTTTATTAGTGTCATTACCGTTGACAATTTCAATGTTGCCACCAACATTAGCAATGGTCACACCCTGCAAAACATTATTTGTACCATTCAGTATAATATTGCCTTGATTTGCGCTCAAGCTCAAAGAACCTGCACTAAGACTATAGTCACTAGTGCTTTCAACAATACTATTTGCCCCAGCAGTGCCACTAGTAACTCCAAAAGCAGCAGCACCAGTAGCAGTCAAGCTACCACTCTGCAAATCAATCTTGTTACCTGCACTGAAAGTGGCGTTATCTGCTGCAATTGTAGCGCCATCATGAACTAAATTCGTACCAGCAGTAACGGTAAGCTTACCTGCGCCTTCAGCTTGAGCAGTAATGCTACCACCTTGCAACTGCACCTGCTCAGCGGCAGCAATAGTTACATCTTTACCAGTAACGGAGCCACTTTCCATGCTAATATTTTTTGCACTTAAGCTTCCCTGAGCCGTACCAGTATTAATAGCACCACCATTTATGATCATATCTCTATTGGAATTTACATTAGCTGCGTTGATGGTGCCACCAGTTATGCTCAAAGCACCACTTTTTGCTAAGTTAGCTTCTAAAGTACCTGCATTGAAGGTGCCACCAACAATATTCATGCTATCGGTATTTATAGTAATAGCATTGCTAGCAGTTAGAGTATTGCTAGCAGGCAGAGCATTGCTACCAGTTGTAGTATTTGAGATAAGGATATAT
>SFCN01000114.1 GCA_004558595.1 Phascolarctobacterium sp.
AGGTCGAGGAAATGATCGCATCTGAGCCCTTGCTCCAGGAATATGCTTTTTATATTGCTAATTTGCTGCGTTTATCCGACCACGTTCTCAGTGCGGATAAGGAAGCTATTTTTGCTCAAAGCCATTTGGCAACCTGCTCTGCGGCTAATGCCTTCCGTGCTTTAGTCAGTGCTGATATGGAATTTCCTCCCATCACGGACGGAGCTGGTAAACCGGCCATCGTCAGCGAGGGTAATTACATTTTGAACATGTCCTCCCCTGATAGAACGCTGCGAAAAAATTCCTTCCAAGGACTGATCGGAACCTATCATAAGTTCCGCAACACCCTAGCCACTACCCTGACCGGTAGTGCTCGCACTGCTTTGTATTTCGCTAAAGTTCACAATTATAAGGATACCTTGGAGTCATGCCTTGCCCAGGATAATATTCCCACCAGTCTTTATGATGGCCTCATCCAGACTGTGCATGATAATTTTGCACCTTTGCATGAATACATGCAGTTAAAAAAAGATGTGCTTGGTTATGACGAGCTACATCCCTATGATATTTATGTACCCCTTTCCAAGGCTGCGGACAGCTTTGCCTGTGATTTTCCTGAAGCCTGTGCCACGGTTGAGGCAGCCCTAAAGCCTTTGGGCGAGGATTATCTTGCTACCCTGCACAAGGGCTTGACCAGTGGTTGGATTGATGTTTATGAAAACAAGGGTAAACGCTCCGGTGCTTATTCCTGGGGCGTGTATGGAGTCCATCCCTTTGTTTTACTCAACTATCAAAAACGCTACAGCAGTATTTCCACCATTGCCCACGAAATGGGGCATGCTCTGCACAGCTACTATAGCTCTCAAAATCAGACCTATGTGAACTCTGAGTACACTATTTTCTGTGCTGAAGTAGCCTCCACTACCAACGAAAACCTGCTTTTAGAATATACTCTGGCTCATGCTACCGATGAACAAAAGATTTATTTGCTCAACCAATTCTTGGAGCAGGTACGCACTACAGTTTATCGTCAGGTGCAATTTGCAGAGTTTGAAAAGTTTATTCACGGTGAAATCACTGCCGGCCGCTCCCTACAAGCAGAAAAATTGGAGGATTATTGGCTCGAAAGCAATAAGGAATATTATGGTCCGGCGTTGACCGTGGATAAGGAACTTGCCAGCGAATGGTCCCGTATCCCCCATTTCTATAGTCCCTTCTACGTATATAAATACGCTACAGGCTATAGTGCAGCCACTGCCTTCGCTAGCTCCATCCTGAGTGGTACTCCTGGTGCTGTAGAAAAATATCTGGGCTTCCTCAAGGCTGGCGGCAGCGATTATTCCTTAAACATTTTGCAAAAGGCCGGTGTAGATTTGAATACGCCCCAGCCTGTAACTGTAACTCTGCAAAAGTTTGCTGCTAAGCTGAAGGAGCTGAAGGCCCTGCTTGGGAAATAAGGTTGCCACAGGATTCAGAACAACACAAGAGATATTATTTTATATTAGAAAATGCTAGAAAGTAATATAAAATGCTAGAAAATAGCATAAAAAAGTGTTGACAAACACATTCACCCCTAGTATAATATTACTTGTTCCGAGAACATCGGGACCTTGAAACGCCGAAGTGGCGGAATTGGCAGACGCACTTGACTCAAAATCAAGCGGGTTCACGCTCGTGCCGGTTCGAGTCCGGCCTTCGGCACCAAGATATTCCGCGGTTCTTCGAAAGAGGAACCGTTTTTTATATGTAAAATGCTTTGCTAAACTGCTAGAGCTTCTCTAAACAGAGTTTTAGGGCATTGTGCTTGACTATCATCTGTGTGTATGCTATAATATACTGCGTGCTCGGGGTGTAGCTCAGTTTGGTAGAGCACCTGATTTGGGATCAGGATGTCGCAGGTTCAAGTCCTGTCACTCCGACCAGATTTACCGCGGGTGTAGTTTAGTGGTAAAACCTCAGCCTTCCAAGCTGATGTTGTGGGTTCGATTCCCATCGCCCGCTCCAATTTAATATGGTCCAGTAGCTCAGTTGGATAGAGCAACGGCCTTCTAAGCCGTGGGTCGGGGGTTCGAATCCCTCCTGGATCACCAAGTGTGATTTCCACCATAGTATATGTGCTGTGGTGGTTTTTATTTTTAAGCCGTGGGTCGGGGGTTTACCCAAGGGCACAGGCGAATCCCTCCTGGATCACCAAGTATAATTTCCACCATAGTATATGTGCTATGGTGGTTTTTTCCTTCTAAGCCGTGGGCCTGGGGTTTACCCAAGGGCACAGGCGAATCCCTCCTGGATCACCAAGACGAAAAACCGCTTGTAGACTAGTTCTGCAAGCGGTTAATTTTTTCGCAAGGCTGAAAAACCTAGTTAAAAAAGTGCGTTTACCCTCGATTTTACCCTCTTTGTAAATTCAAAAAATGTGATGGGCTTATCGAAGTTCTTACTCTACTCCCAGTGCCTTAAATACCGCATCTTCAGCACTATTATAGAAAATCAAGCTAAATGCGCCAATCAGTTCCGCTGGCACAGTACCTAAATCTGCTGCAGAAGTCAAGGGCAACAAAATCTTTTTTGCACCGCTATCAAGGCATACCTGCAATGTATCTGCCAAGTTATCTACTTTTTGCATTGTTCCCGCAATACTAATCTCCCCTAAAACAGCGCAGGAGCTCAATACAGGCTTACCTAAGGCAATAGAACACATTGCAATAAGGGACGGTAAAGCCAAGGTGCTAGTAATCCCTATACCCTGCAAATCTTGATAGTTGATAATAAAGTCACTCGTAGTGATGTTTATATTGCCACTAATGCGCCGGCAGTTGGCCTTAAGATAGTTAAATGCAGTATCTGTA
>SFCN01000047.1 GCA_004558595.1 Phascolarctobacterium sp.
TTAATCATTTCAAAGCCCGTGGCCAGCACGATGGCACCGTATTTTTCTGTAACCAATTCATCCTGCTGCGCATAATCGATGGCCTCGCAGGGACAAACCTTGGAGCAAATACCACATTTGCCTGTTTTAAACTTTATGCAGGCTTCTCTATCGATAACAGGCACCTTGGGAATAGCTTGGGCAAAGGGAATATAAATGGCACCGCGATTTTTCAGCTCCATATCAAACTCGCTGGGAGTTCTGCGAGAGGGACATTTTTCCGTGCAAATGCCACAGCCGCTGCACATATCCGCCTTCACGCTGCGAGCCTTTTTGCGGATGGTCACCGCAAAATTGCCCACATAACCACTTACCTGCTCCACCTCGCTATAGGTGTAGAGGGTTATATTTTCGTGCTGGGCTGCATCCACCATCTTCGGTGTTAAAATGCAGGCGCTGCAGTCCAGAGTCGGGAAGGTTTTATCCAATTGAGCCATACGCCCACCGATGGTGGGCTCTTTCTCAACAATGTCTACTTTATAGCCGGCCTCGGCAATATCCAGCGCTGTTTGGATGCCGGCGATACCGCCGCCAATGACCAGCGCCCGCTTTACCACATCGCTCTGCCCCGGATGCAGAGGACTGTTAAAGCGCACCTTGGCGATAGCTGCCTTGGCCAGCTTAATGGCCTTAGCCGTCGCCTCGACCTTATCCTTCAATACCCAGGAGCACTGCTCACGGATATTGGCGATTTCCACCATGTATGAGTTAATGCCTACGCCTTCCGCACACTTGCGGAAGGTAGCCTCGTGCATACGAGGCGAGCAGGAACACACTACGATTCTATCCAGCTTATAATCGTGAACGGCATTACGAATTATTTCCTGGCCCTGCTCCGAGCACATATATTTATAATCAACGGCATAGGCCACATCCGGCACCTGCCGGACCGCCTCCACCACTTGGGCAACATCCACCGTGCCGGCGATATTGCTGCCACACCAACATACAAAAACACCTATTTTTTGCACGAGGATACCTCCTATTTATTGTATTTTCTAAAGGCAGCCACAAGAGCCTGCTGGGGCATATCCTCAGGGTAACGCTCCAGTTCCTCCGCTGTCAGGCGGTTACCGCCCTGCTGCCGAATATGTAGTAGACGCGCCGCTTCCATAATGGCGCAGGGACTTACTCCCTTAGGACAGCGCTGTTGGCAGGCCATGCAGGATAGACACACCCAAGGAGACTTGGCTGCCATAATATCTTCACCACGACCGTTAATGAGCTCCCACACCATGCGGCTGGGCAGCAAGTCCATCTTATCGCCCATGGGGCAGCTAGCGCTGCAGCGACCGCATTGAATGCAGCGATCGACGTCCGTATCAGCAAGGCGCAGCAGCTGAGCTGCCAATTCTTTGCCCTTCAGCTCCATTACTCCGCACCTCCTTCAGCCACACCCAAGGCCTCTGCCAAAAGCTCTGTGAAGTAAGCCACGGGAATGGTATTAGCCTCAGCGTTGGCTACTAAATTGTATGCGCATAAGGGGCAGGCTGTAATCAGCTCCTGCGCGCCGCAGCCGGCTGCATTACCCTTAATCTCGCCTACCATGCGCTGACATAAATCCTTCTGAGTTACAGCCAAATAGCCTGCGCAGCATTCGTTGCGCATGCCGTATTCCACAGGCGTCGCTCCTAAGGCTTTAAGAAAATCTTCAAGAATTCTTGGACGTTCAGGGTCATCCATGGTCATTACTTGTCCCGGTCTGAGCAGCATACAACCATAGTAGCCGCCTACCAAACGTCCCTTCAGAGGATTTTTGACTTGTTTGGCCAAATTTCCCCAACCAATATGATCTCGCAAAACCTCCAGATAATGCAAAACCTGGGTCTCACCCTGATAGGGCTCCTCCAACTGCAAATAAGCGTTAACCTTGGCGGCGATTTCCGGCTTCGTAGCCATATCGTGGTTCACTCGCTTCAGCACATGATGGCAAGCGCTACACAGCGTTACCAGCACACCGCCCTTGGCCTTAGCAGCGGCCAACGCCCGCACGGCGCTAAGACGCTCCGCGATGGCATCAGGAGCCATGGGATAGACAGCACCACAGCACTGCCATTCCGGCAGCTCTACCAAGGGAAAGCCCAGGGCCTCCGCCGCACGCCGTGCAGCCCTATCCAGCTTTTGCGCCTTCGTTGAAAGCGTACAGCCAGGATAATAATTATAAATCATTTCATTCCCTCCTTTGAGGCTAAAAACACAAAACAACCTTGACCTAAATTGCTTTTCCTAGTCTATATTCTACACGAATCTGATTTTTACTGCTAAGAAAATAAAAATATTTGCAAAAAATGCGGCCATCACTTCATAGAGCGACAGCCGCATTATTAAGCTTAGTTTAGATTATATTGAAGCTTACTCCTGCCAGTAGTCCAGCTTTTGGGAGATACCAATGGAGCGAGCTCGGAAAACAGGATTCTTGCCTGCAGCACGCTGCTCGCTGTAGTCGTCCATGGCCTTCAGAGCAGGACCACCCAACATGCAAATTACAGGCAGGTTAATAATGGCCATGCAGCCCATGAGCACATCGGCCAAGTCCCACATGAGGCCCATGCTAGAGCCGGCCCCGATGAAAATTACCACGCAGGCGAGAGCACGATAGACCATATTAAAGGTAGGACCGGGCACAGCCTTCATGATGTAGGCAAAGCAGTTATCAACGTAGTACAAATTACCCAGCAGGGTAGTGAAGGCAAAGAGCACCATGGATACAGTGATGAAAACCTTAGCCACACCGCCCATGGAAGCAGCCAAAGCGGTTTGCACATAGGGCGCGCCAGCTAATTCCTTTACAGGCTCCACGCCAGAGGTCATGCACATAAAGGCAGTGGCAGTGCAAATGAGCAGAGTGTCGATGAAAACGGACAGCATTTGTACCAATCCCTGCTTTACAGGATGGGACACATCTGCGGCTGCGGCAGCGTTAGGAGCGGAGCCCACGCCTGCCTCGTTGGAATACAGGCCACGCTTAATGCCGAACATGACGCAGGAGCCGGCGAAGCCGGAGAAAATAGCCTGAAAATCAAAGGCCTGACTAAAGATTTTACCCAAAACAGTGGGCAATTGACCAATATTGATTAAGGTCAAAATAAAGGCCACAGAAATATAAATAACGCCCATAATGGGTACCAGCGTAGAGGTTGCGGCAATAACGCGACGACCGCCACCAAAGAGGCAGTAGCCCACCAGCACAGCCAAAACACCGCCGATAATCCAAGGCGTGGTATCGGGATCATAGAAGCTGTAAGCGATAAAGGTGGATTGCAAATTATAAGCGCAGAGCATATTAAAGCCCACGCCATAGGTAGCGATCAAGGCGATGCTAAAGAGCACAGCCAGCACTCTGCTGCCCAAGGCCGCCTCGATATAGTAGGCCGGGCCACCATAGCTGCCCTGCTGACCACGCTTTTTATAAATCTGAGCTAGTGTGCTTTCAATAAAAGCGGAGGCGCCGCCCACTACAGCGATCACCCACATCCAGAACACAGCACCATAGCCGCCCAAGCAAATGGCGGTAGAAATACCAATAATATTACCCGTGCCGACCCGGGATGCAGTGGAAACCATCAAGGCTTGGAAAGAAGACACCGCATCCTTACCCACGGGCTTTTCCATAATTACTTGAATGGTTTCCCTAAACATGCGTAGCTGTACTAAACGAGTACGCACAGTAAAGTACAAGCCCACCGCCACCAGCATTACAATCAACAAATAGCTGTACATAAAATTGCTAATTGCCCCTACGATTTCAGCAAACATCAACGAACTCCCCCTTGTATATTCGATCTTACTATATATTATAGCATAATTTTATCCTCTAGAAAAACAATTTTCCTCTTCGGAAAGCCTTTAATTTTGTAAAGCTCGCATCTTTTCCTGCGGACAAACGTCTTTATTGACATACAAAAGGGAGACCGCCAGCAGCAGTCTCCCTTGCTTTTGTTGCTATGCTCTTTTTAGCAACGCTTATTTAGCGCGCATAGCACGGCTAATCTCTTGGCGCACAGCACGACCAAACTCCTCATGGGGCCAATCCCAACGAGTGGTTAAGGTCTCGTCGATTTCCTTGCCGCCCCTCAGATTATGGCTATAATAAACACCACTGAGACGATTATAAGCCACTGCCTTGCCTTCCATCTCCAGCTTTATCATGCGCTCGCCCACACGATTCATAGGCTTCTTGCCCAGCTTGTCCAGCTGAATCGCAAAAACAATATCCACATCGCCATCCTTAGCGATCTTCGCCAAGGCTGCCTCACTGGGCACGGAGCCCTCTACCTTATTGGCCTCAATGGCATTGTTCAAGGTATTATTCTCCATAACTACAAAGCCGGGCTGAGATTTCAAAGCCTTAATAGCATTTTTATAATACACTTGGTTGGCCAGCTCGTCCCCGGCCACATTATTAATCAGGGGCAACAGGGCCACAGTCGCAGCCTCAGCCGCATTAAGGCAAGGCACGGTAAAGCAAATAGCCAATACGGTCATCAGAAGATAACGCAATACTTTTTTCATTAGATGAATCCTCCTCATTTGCAAATCAAAGATAGCTATATTTTAGCATAAATGGCAGTAAATGAACAGACCAGAAGCAGGAATTTCCCACAAATGCAGAGAATAAAACATTTTAATTAAAGATTATTTGAGGTAAAGCAAGATGTCCCAAGCAGGCAAATCGACTACACGCATCCAATATATAGATGGTCTTAAGCTTATTATGTGCTACATGATTATGCTGATTCACTTTTCCATCGCTTATTTCCCGGTGGGCTTTATTGGCTATGGCTCCACTTATCAGGCAGAGGAACGGATTCCAGCCTTTTGGGCAGGCCTGCCCTACTCCATCTATACCAATTCACCCTTTCCCCTGCATGTCTTCTTCGCTCTGGTGGCACTTTTACCAACCATTGCCTTCTATCGCTCTCAAGAGCCTTACCCATCACTGCAGCGACAGGCCATCAAGCGTTATTTTCGCTTTCTGCTACCAGTAGGAGTAGCTATTCTCGGCACTTCCTTGCTCCACTTCTGGGGATTACTAGACTTTAAGAGCTTAGCCGCATTGAACAATTCTCCTTGGTGCTTATTCATCGAGCCCAAGGACATGTCTCTGCCAGCCCTCTTTTATAACGCCTTTATCCAATGCTATTTTGAAAACGGTGGCGATATTTTAACAGTAATGTGGTGTATGTACATCATCTTTTTAGGCTCCATGCTGACGCTAGCACTATTGGCTCTCTTTGGCAGCAGTCCCTTCCGCAAATGGCTCTACCTGGCCAGCATCCCCCTGCTGCTCGTCTATCCCACCTATGCAGCCTTTATCGTAGGCATCGCCTGTGGCGATTTTTATATGCATAAATTCCCCCAAATCTCCCTTTCCCCATGCCAAAGAAACTGTTTTTCTTTGCTTTTACTAGGACTCAGCATCATCATTGGCTACATGCCTGATTTTATGTTCCCTAAACCCATCACCCCGTTTTACGCCTATGCTGTGGCCTCCGGCCTGATCATCCTGTCGCTAATGTTTAACTCGTTCCTGCAGGGCATCTTGTCTAGGCCTTTTCTCGTACACCATGCCCAATATTCATTCTCCGTGCTTTTAGTGCATATTTGGGTGCTGGTCGGGTTTAGCCAAAGCATCTATCAACTGCTGCATTCCCTAGCCCCCAACCATCTCTTAAGCTTCACCCTCTGCTTTATAATCTGCATGGTCATTACCCATCTATTAGCCATGGTCTTTTATCAGCTTTTTGAAAAGCCCTCCCAGAACCTGGCGAACTACGTTTATAAGCATACAGCCAAATAATCTTCAAACTAAAAAAGCGTCTCGTGCAGCACCCACTGCACCGAGACGCTTTTTTCATATTTACTGATTTTGCTTTAAGCGATCAATCCACAATTTTCAAGAAAGAGGTAAAGCCGGAGATCTTCAAAACCTCATAAACATTCTTATCCAAATGCTTAAGGGTAATTGTAGCCTTGAGCATTTTTGTTTTCTTTACCAAGATAAACAAAACACGCAGTCCAGCACTACTCAAAAATTTCCATTCCGTGCAATCCCACTCCATATCCTGAGGATGCTCTTGCAGGATTTTCTCCATGGTCTTTAAAAACTCATCAGCAGTCACAGTATCCACCCTGCCGATAATCGCTAACTGAGTAGGATTACTTGTATCTAATACCTTTATCTCCATGTAAGTGCTCCAGTTCTTCAGAAAAAATATCGATATTCTTCGCGTCAAGAACGAAGTCCTTCTCATTGATTTTTTTATAGATAAACGATAGCATCGCCAGCTTCCCTCATTTCTTATTAAATCGAAGATATTAATCAATTTAATCAATGTTCTCTTGAAGCTTCACACCTTGCATATAGTTGATAAATTGCTGCGCCGTGCGTCCGGAAATTCCTCCGTGGTGCAGTTCAAACTTCTTCGCTTCCGCACAAAGCTCTTCATCGCTAATATCGAGTCCTGCCTTATGGGCCAGCTCTACAACGATATTATAGAATTCCTTTTGGTCCGGTTGACCGTAGTAAATGGTGCAGCCAAAGCGGTTTACCAGACTAAGCTTCTCCTGCATGGTGTCGGACTTATAAATGCCCTCGTTATGAGTTACATCGTTGCGGTCCTTCCAGGTTTCGTTAATCAAATGACGACGATTGCTAGTCGCGTAAATTAAAATATTGCTGGGACGCACCTCTAGACCACCTTCGATAATGGCCTTTAAATATTTATATTCTGTCTCGAATTCCTCAAAAGAAAGGTCGTCCATATAAATGACAAAGCGATAATTGCGGCTCTTGATTTGGGCAATAATAGCGGACAAATCCTGAAATTGATGCTTATAAATCTCAATCATGCGTAGGCCTTGGTCATAATATTGATTAATCAGCGCCTTAATGCTGCTAGACTTACCCGTGCCGCTATCACCAAAAAGCAGCACATTGTTGGCCGGACGGCCCTCCACAAAGGCCTCCGTGTTCTCCCGTAAGGCCTGCTTTTGACGCTCATAGCCAATCAAATCAGCAAAGGTAATGAGCTCCGTGTTGGAAATAGGCACCAGCTCCACCTCGTTGCCCTTGTGGTCAATGCGAAAGGCCTTGTTCAGCCCCAGCTTGCCCACGCCATAGGCCTTATAAAAATCGGTAACCAGCTGATAAAAATCCTCCGCCGTAGCCGCCTGCTCCAGCTTCTCGCTCAGGCCCTGCACCTTCTCGCTGATATTCTTGTTAAAGCGTGTTTCCTTTTTCGCTACGGCCTTGTAATTGGTAATAATGTCAAAGCAATTAATGCCCAGCTCCTTTTCAAGAGCAGTAAAGTCGTAGTCAAAAAGTGCCTTAAAAATAGCGAAATCATTCAACGCTAAAGCGTTAACACTGCCCTCGCAGGCCCCTTCCTTTTCGCAGGTGATGGCAAAGGGAGTCTCCACGCTCACCAAGAGATACGTCAAATAATTATGCCATAAATTCTTATTAAAGCCATAGACAGTAGCGATATCCAGCAGCTTGTGGATTTGGTCATAAACCTTACCAATCACTGCTTCCTTATGATAATCACCGCATTCCACCTGAGCACAAACCTCAGCCAGCGGCATTAAAATATTATCCGCAGGCAAATTGCGGTACACGATTAATTTAGAAACTAACTTATGCATATGCCCCTCCATTAAAAAGTTGCAAATTGTACTTTAACGATTAGTTAAGGCGTTATCGCTCAAAGGTATACCTGTGAAGTGCTCCGGTCTGCGAATGCTTGATACAATGTTCACATAGAGCGCTTAATTCGTCAAGAGAAAAACATGCCGTAGCGTGACGAGGCGCTTCGCGAACATGCGAGTCTGTCCATTGCTATCGTAATTCGATTATTCATCGAATTGCTGCTGTAGTCGCATTCTTGCCTCCGCCACTTCCCAGGTATACGCTTTTCGCTTGCGAAGGTTTAATTAAATAGCTGAAATTGAGTAATGAGTAAGCAGCAGGCGAGCTGTGATTTTTAGCAAATGAGTGGCTGGTACAATAGAAGCAAGCGTTTCGAAAACCTAACGCTTTCTGCGAACAGATTGGACACCGCAGCTTCGTCATTGTACCCCACGAAATTTGCGTTATCCCCAAGGGGACAGCTCCCTGCACAAATTCTGCTGCGTGCGTGGCACTTGCATAATTTGGCGACTCGCTTGATAAAATCACTTGCGAGCATGATGCTTACTTATTACGAATTTCATTCTTTATTTCACAAACTCAAACCTATCCACATCAAACATCCCCATATCGGTAATCTTTAATCTCGGAATAACTGGCAACGCCATAAAGCTCAAGCTGATAAACGGATCAATATTCGCAGGCACCCCCTGAGCATGGGCCTGCTCCGCAATCTTCTCAAGAGCAACAATCAACTTTTCAGGAGCCTCGCTGCTCATCAACCCACAAATATTCAACGGCACCGTGCCCACAACCTGCCCCTCGTGCACCAAGGTGTACCCACCCTGCACACGCACCAGCTCGTTTGCGGCCACTAACATATCCCTAGGACTCGTCCCAATCACAATCAAATTATGGGAATCGTGGGCCACCGTAGTCGCTGCCGCTCCTTTTCGCAGACCATAACCTCGCAGTAAACCCAAACCAACATGCCCCGTGCCATGATGCCGCTCCAGCACAGCGATGAGATATAGCTCACCAGCAGCTAACTCCACTGCCACATTCTCGCCCCTTATAGACTCACGCTCCGTGTACACATCACCCGGTAGCATGCGAATCACAGGATACTCCTTGCCCGCTTCAAAATGGCTCACAGCAAAGGTCTCCTCGCTAAAGGCTGCCGGACGTACACTACCCTTGAGGCTAGCCGCTGGTTCCACAGGCGCTATCCCAGCGGCCTCCGCCCAAGCGTCCCGCCCATGCCAGAACACGTGCAACGGCTCCAAATCCTCTAGATTATTAAACACAACAATATCCGCGTCATAACCCGGCACTATCGCGCCCACATGACGCAATCCAAAAAGCTTCGCCGCGTTGATGCTGGCAATCCTTAAGGCTCGCACCGGGCTCATCCCCAACTCCACCGCCAGCTTCACGCAATAGCGAATGGTGCCCTCCTTGCGCATGTCCGCCAAATGCTTATCATCCGTACAAAAGGCAAGATTCTGCACATCGATACCGCTAGCTAAAACTCCTTTTATAATGGACTCCAAATTACGGGCAGCGCTGCCCTGACGCACCAAAACGCCTAGACCGGCACGCAGCTTTTCCAAGGCCTCTGCCCAAGACATTACTTCGTGGTCCGTATCAATGCCACTAGCCGCATAGGCCTGCAGCTCCTTGCCCGTAACCGCAGGCGCGTGTCCGTCCACAGCGCGTTTTTCAGAATGGAACAAGTCCAGCTTCTTATGCACTTCAGCGTCATCGTACAAAACTCCCGGCACATTCATCATCTCGCCCATGCCCAGCACGCCCTCATCGTGCATCAGCTCCGCCATGGCGGCTGCGTCCATGACGCAGCCTGCGTGCTCAAAGGGCGTGGCAGGCACGCAGCTAGGCAGCTCCACGTAATAATTAATCGGCATCTGTCCACCGGCTTTTAGCATATAGCGAATACCCTCAGCGCCGGCCACATTAGCGATCTCGTGAGGGTCCGTAATCAGTGTAGTAGTACCCCAACGCAGCTCCTCGTGCACATAGCTTTCCGGAGCGGCCATGCTACTTTCCACATGGCAATGCGCGTTGATTAAGCCCGGAGCAAGATACGCCCCCTGCACATCAAGCACTTGCTTTGCCTTACTATAGCTACCACGGGGCCCAATGCCAGCGATTTTGCCATCAGCGATGGCCACATCGGCTTCATAAATTGTTTCGGTCAACACGTCAACAACCCTGCCGTTCTGTAAGAGCAGATCAGCAGGGTCGTTGCCTAATGCGACCGCTCTAATACGGTCGTTCATATTCTGTTACCTCGATTACATATAAATATATTTTAATATAAATACTAATGCCAAAGCGCAAACGATATAATCTGCCTGTTTTTTCAGCAAAGCACCTGTAGCCAACTTCATGGCCACATAGGAAATAATGCCAAAGGCTATACCATCGCTAACGGAATACATAAAGGGCATAGCAATTGCCGCCATAAAGGCAGGAAAGCTCTCAGCATAATTATCAAAATCCAAGCTTGTCACAGTAGAAAACATCATATAGCCCACCACAATCAAAGCAGGTGCTGTAGCAAAGGCCGGGATCGCTAAAAAAATAGGAGCAAAAAAGAGACTGGATAAAAACAAAACGGCCACCACTACGCCTGTGAGCCCTGTTCTTCCCCCCGCAGCCACACCAGCACTGCTTTCTGCGAAGGTGGTGACTGTTGAAGTTCCCAAAAGAGCTCCTATGGCAGTTGCGGTAGAATCCGCCAGTAAAGCACCCTTAATATGCGCAAGTTTGCCCTCTTCATCCAGCATTTTCGCCTTAGCTCCTACACCAATCAAGGTACCAAGGGTGTCGAAAAAATCCACAAACATGAAGCTCAGCATAATCGTTAAAAAATCAAAGGTAGCAACCGCGCTAAAATCCATTTGCAGCAAGGTCGGCTCTAAGCTAGGTACAGCAAGCCCCTTGGAGAAGTCGGGTAAAAGGGAGAAAGCTTCCAGCTTAGGATCAGGAATATAGAAGCCAGAAAGCTCGCAGGCAATACCTGCTATCCAAGTCGTCAGAATACCTAAAAGTAAACCACCCGACACCTTTTTCGCAATCAAAATCGCTGTTACAAACACTCCCACACAAGCCAGAGCTGCCCCTATGCCTTGGGAAGCAAAGGTGCCATCAGCAAGGGACTGCTTAAAAGGAAACAGAGAAACCAAGCCGGGCCCAGCCACAATAATTTTAGCATTTTGAAGGCCAATGAAGGCAATAAATAAACCAATACCAGCAGTAATACCAATTTTTAGGCTCAAGGAGATGGAGTCAAAGAGCATCTCCCTTATTTTCGTTACCGAAAGCAGTACAAAGATGATGCCTTCGATAAAAACTGCCGCAAGAGCAATCTTCCAAGAATAGCCCATAGCGCCACAAACTGTGTAGGCCAAAAAAGCATTGGGTCCCATGCCGGGAGCTAAGGCAAAGGGATAATTGGACAAGCCCGCCATGAGCAGGGTGCCGATAACAGCGCTTACAGCTGTAGCAGTAAAGACTGCGCCCACATCCATGCCCGAAGCACTTAAAATGCTCGGATTTACTGCCAAGATATAGGCCATGGTTATAAAGGTAGTAAAGCCAGCGATGATTTCGTTTTGAACAGTGGTTTTATTCTCTTTTAGCTTGAAAATCGACTCAAGCAAGCTCACCGAAGAACACCATCCTTTATTGTTTCTACGTCTGCGTTCTTAGTACGTCAACACTTCCGGTCCATTCTCCGTAATCAATATAGTATGCTCCCATTGCGCGCTAAGACTGCCATCATCAGTATAAACAGTCCAGTCGTTAGCCGCATCCACGAACACACCCTTGCGTCCCATATTAATCATGGGCTCAATGGTAAAAATCATCCCCGGCACCAAAACCATGCCGGTTTTGCGCTTGCCCACATGGCAAATAAAGGGGTCCTCGTGAAAGTCAATGCCCACGCCGTGGCCGCCAAACTCAGTTACCACGCTGTAGCCATGCTTATGCGCCAGCTGGGACACAGCCGCGCCAATGTCGCCGATATAACCCCAGGGCTGAGCGGCAGCGATGCCCTTCAGCAGGCATTGCTTAGTGATTGCCACCAAATCAGCCGCAGGCTTGCGCACCTTGCCAATCATAAACATGCGGGAGGCGTCAGCATAATAGCCCTTGTAAATCGTGGAAACATCCACGTTCACGATATCGCCACTTTTTAAAACATCGTGCTCGCTGGGAATGCCGTGGCACACCTGATCATTAACGGAGGTGCACACGCTTTTCGGAAAGCCCATAAAGCCCAAGGGAGCTGGTGTCGCTCCATGAGCGATAGTATAATCATAAACAATAGTATTAATTTGCTCCGTGGTCATGCCAGCCTTAATATACTTAGCGACCTCATCCAAAACACCCGTATTAATTTTGCAGGCCTCGCGAATGCCGGCGATTTGTTCCGGCGTTTTAATCATGCAGCGGTCCGGCACCTCCTTGCCCTGAGAACGCAGCAATTCAATTTTCGCATCAATCATTTGGTGACAGTCGCCATAAGCCTTACCACTGCCACACCAACACAAATTATTCTTTTCTTCCATGTAATACTCCTTAAACTAAAAAAGCTAAAATAATCTTTTAATATCTTCTATTGTACCACACTTAAGGCAAATTTCACATTTTTTGTGGAAAATATTATGACAAAGTCAAGTTTTTCTGTTAAAATATTTGCATGCAACTTATTAGCTTGTCTAATTGGCAAGCTGATACAGGCTGGAGAATGAGAAAGGATGAAATTTTTACGTTATGGAACAGTATGCACTCTATTTTATTGACATTATTTTGCATTTGGACAAGCATCTACCCGAAATCATGGCCGCCTATGGTCATTTTATCTACGCAATTTTGTTTTTAGTCGTATTTTGTGAAACCGGCTTGGTTGTAACCCCCTTCCTGCCCGGTGACTCCCTGCTCTTCGCCTGTGGCGCTCTGGCAGCAACTGCACCCGAGGGCATGGATATCAAAATCATTACCGTTATTTTCCTAGTATCGTCCATTTTAGGCGATGCCTGCAACTATATGATTGGCGAAAAGCTAGGCCTTGCAATGATTAACTCCAAGCATAGCCTGATTAAAAAAGAGCACGTGGACAAGGCCAGCGCCTTTTATGCCAAGCATGGTCACAAGGCCATCTTCTTGGCCCGCTTCGTGCCCATCGTGCGTACCTTCGCTCCCTTCGTAGCCGGCGTGGGCAAGATGCATTATCTGACCTTCGCTCATTACAATGTTATCGGTGCTGTGGTTTGGGTAACCCTTTTTGTTGGTGGCGGCTATTTCTTTGGCAATATCCCTGTGATTAAGCAAAACTTTACGCTGGTAACCTTGGGCATCGTTATCTTTTCCGTGCTGCCTGTGCTCTGGGAGCTGGTTGGCAAAAAGCTCTTGCACAAAGAGTAAGCTTTTTCTAAACAGCCTAAGCTGAATATTATTTTAGAGACAGCATGTGCTGACAAAGCAGCTTAGGCAACTAATTATAAAAATGAGAGGTGTTTTGATATGTATCGTTTCAATAGCGACTATACCGAGGGCTGCCATCCTGCTATTTTAGAGTGCTTGGCAGCGACTAACATGGACCAGACCGATGGCTATGGTCTGGACCCCTACTGCGACGAAGCTCGCACCAAAATCAAGGAATATTTTAGCTGCCCCAACGCCGACGTGCATTTCCTCGTAGGCGGTACCCAAACCAATTTAACCGTCATTTGCGCCGCTCTGCGTCCTCATCAGGCCGTTTTTGGCGCTGTGCCCAGCCACATCAACACCCACGAGGCCGGCGCCATCGAGCATGTGGGCCATCGCGTACTGCCCCTGCCCAGCGAGGACGGCAAGCTCACCGCCGAGCAAATCAAGGCCGAGTGGATTAAATACGACACCGACCCCAGCCGCGAGCATTGGGCTCAACCCAAAATGGTCTATATTTCCCAGCCCACGGAAATCGGCAGCATGTATAGCAAAAAGGAGCTGCAGGATTTATACGCTGTATGCAAGGAAGCGGGCCTCTACCTTTTCGTGGACGGCGCTCGCTTAGGCTATGTTTTAGGCGCTCCTGATAATGATATGACTCCCGCCGATTTAGCTGCTAACTGCGATGTTTTTTACATCGGCGGTACCAAATGCGGCCTGCTCTTTGGTGAAGCAGTAGTTATTATGAACGATGAGATTAAGCCCGACTTCCGCACCATCGCTAAGCAATGCGGCGCTATTATGGCTAAAGGGCGCCTTTTGGGCGTGCAATTCGGCGCTGCCTTTACGGACGATTTGTATACCAAAATCTGCGCCAAGGGCACGGAGCAAGCCCTGAAAATCAAGCAAGCACTGTTAGATTGCGGCTTCAAATTCGTTACCGACTCTCCCACCAACCAGCAGTTTGTCATCATGACGCCGGCGCAATTCGCTAAGATCAGCGAAGAATTCGCTCTGAGCCACATTGCCTATCTTCCCGATGGCACTTACAGCGTGCGCATCTGCACCAGCTGGGCCACCGATGATGCCCAAGTGGACAAGCTGATTGCCATGATCAAGGAGCTGTAAGACCATCCATAGCAAAAAATATAGAGCCGTGAAGAAATTAAGTGTTTTTTCACGGCTCCTTGTTTTATTTATGATGTTCTTTTTCCTGATAGGCCACAATGCCTCGTTGTCGTAAAGCTTTCTGCATATCCGCCATGACGCGCTTTTTATTGCCACTCCATAAGGGTGCAATTAGCGATTTTTTAGGTCCATCCCCTGTCAAGCGATGGATAATGCAATCCTCTGGCAGCAGTTCCACAGCATCAGCTACCAGCTCGTAGTAGGCCTCCGGCTCCAGTACCTGAAATTTACCAGCACGGTATTCCTCTGCCAAGCGAGTGTTTTCCAAAACATGCAACAGCTGCAGCTTAATGCCGTCCGTGCGCTCACCCACATATTTCACCGTAGCCAGCATATTCTCCTTAGATTCTCCTGGCAGGCCTAAAATAACATGAGTTATACGATGCACCTTAAGCTTTTTCAGCTTAGCCATAGCCTCTTCGTAAACATCTAGACTATAGCCTCGATTTATACGCTTAGCAGCTTCCTCGTGAATAGTCTGTAAGCCCAATTCCACCCAAAGAGTTTTCTTCGCAGCTATGCGTTCCAGCATAGCCATAGCCTTAGCATCTAAACAGTCGGGACGAGTAGCAATAGAAATGCCTACGATCTCAGGATAATCACAGGCCGCCTGATACATACTCTCTAAATAGTCTAAGTTGCCATAGGTCCCCGTAAAGCTTTGGAAATAGGCAATATAGGACATATTGGCTCCCTTAGCACCCAAAATTTCCTTAGCCTGTGCTATTTGCTCCTCGATAGGCAAGGCTGCGCAGGCCGCAAAATCACCAGAACCACCTGCCGAGCAGAACGTGCAGCCACCTACACCTACCTTGCCATCTCGATTAGGACAGGTAGTAGCCGCTGACAAACTAAGCTTATACACCTTTTTTCCAAATATTCTTCTAACGTAATTATTAGTTGTGTAATAAGTATGCATAATGTAATTCCATATTTCTACCTGATTATTATGTTCCTTAGGCAAGCTTAAGTCAATTATACATCATTCTCTATCATTTGCATAGATATTCCAATTTATTATAGAAAATTTATCTATCATAAAAGCTTCTTTTCATTTGGCCAAAACATACTTTCCGCCCTCACCATTAAAGTATGCCATGACTACTTTTTTCTTGAGTTCAAAATCATACTTAGTCATAAAAATACTGACCCCCAAATGATAGATTTCTAGTCTAACATTCGGGGGTCAGTACAATTGCGGTTGTGCTTTTTTTATACTACATTTGTCTTATAAAAGGGAAGTGTAGATGCGATATTGTCTAACTGTTGGACGTGCGGTGCTTTTAGAACAGCCACTGAGCGCCGATGCCGCCGCCGATGCCACGTTGCTTGCCCATAGCGCCGTTCAGGTTGAAGTCCAGGGTCAGGTTCTTGCCTGCATTGAGCTTGTAGCCTGCTTCCACGATGGCGCTGTGGCCCTGCAGGGAGGGAGTGGGAGCGCTATAGCCGTTGATGGCTGCCTTAGCGTCGCCGCCAAATTCA
>SFCN01000048.1 GCA_004558595.1 Phascolarctobacterium sp.
TACATGCTAAGCATATTCATGATAAGTACGTAACGATAAATCAACATACTGGCGAGTTTTTTAATATTTTCCAAGTATTGAATGTTCATTATAAGGAGGTTCCCATTTGTAGAGTACTCTATGAATTATTATCACCTGAGGGCAGCCATGGTCAAGGAGTGGCCTATCTTGAAATTTTTATGAAAGATGTGCTCTGTATTGATAAGAATTCACTTGCGGAGGATGAATGGCGTTATATCAAAGTGGAAAGGGAAAGGGTAATTGATAGCAAGCGACGCATTGACTTAGTTATCGAAACACCAAAAAAGTTTATCCCGATAGAAGTAAAAATATATGCAGGTGAACAAGAACAACAATGCTTAGATTATTATAACTATGCAAATAGAATAGGTTCGCAAGAATCACCAACAACGCTTTTCTATTTAACTCGCTTTGGAACATTGCCGACTAATTATAGCACAAAGGGTGATAAACATTTAAATATTAAAACTATATCATTCGCTGATCATATCTTGCCTTGGCTTGAAAAATGTCTACAATATAATGAAACATGGCGATTGAGTACGGTTTCAAATACTATATATCAGTTAATAGATGTTATAAAGAGCTTTACAAGTAGAAAGAAGGATTTGGAAATGGAAGAGATTGCTAAATATTTATGTGCATCAAAAGAGAATTTGCAGGATGCGCTCAGGATAGAAAATGCCATAAACTTGGCAAGAAGAAATGTATTAAAAGCGCTCTTTAGTGGGATAGAAGAAAAAGTTGATGAGGTGATATCTAGGTCTATAAATAAATGCAAAATAAGTAAGGAAGCTTGCTTCGTTGAAGCAATAGAAAAATACAGAAATGGTAAGAGTTTGCCGAGCTTGTCATATAAAAACGATAATTATGGTGAAGTTAAAGTAAGGCTAGAAGTTGATTGGAGAGTATATATTGGCTTTACCATTGATAGCGATAAGAAGATACCAGAAAATGTCTCTAAGGAATTGGGAGAAAAATATAAGGAGCTACTAGACACTATTCATGTTGATGACGGTAGCAATTGGAGATATTTGGAAAATAAGATTTCAGATAATGGCAAAGAACTATCTATAGATGAGGTACCCAATTTTATTGAATTCAATGAAGCGTTTTACAGATTGTTGGATGATAAGAACTTACAGGCTTATATTATATATTGTGCCAATGCCTTTTTAAGGCTTTTAAACTTACCAGAGGTTAGCAAAAATGAAAAGTATAATGAAACATCTAACTAAAGATACTGATGTAGAACGAATCAAGTATAAGCTCAAAGCCAAAATAGATAATGCTGTCAAAGCAAAATGTGGGCCTGGTCATAACGGAAGGACTGAGTGAGCTTATTAACTTTAGGGTGAATGTACAACAGGAGTAAAGCTAAATTTGAGAATGGCATTCTTAAGGTTACAGTTCATAAAGTATAACACAAGGCTGTGGAAGCCAAAAAGCATATAGCCATCTAAAGCTAATGAAGTAAACTATAACGAAGGTTACACTTTTGGAGTGTAGCCTTCTTTTTTCGCCTTTTTAGGAACTTTTTTGTAAAAAAGTGTTGACAAAAGCTAAAAAGAGCATATAACAATCTACAACATAGGAAACCTAGATAAAAAGTAGGTTAAGAAAAGTGAGGAAGCGAGAATGCAAAAATTCAACTAAGCAAAGATGCAAATGATGTGTAGCATGTGTCAGGGCAGCACTGTGTCCTGTTGTTGTGCTGAACAAATACGAATGTGTTCTTGCTATGGTTGTGGTTAGTGATTGGAGAAATTAAGCAGCTGGCGGATGAGGGCAAAACTATGGTTATCGTGACACACGAGATGCAGTTCGCTAGGGAAATTTCTACCAATGTTATTTTCATGGCCGATGGGAATATTGTGGAGCAGGGCCTACCGAAAAAGATTTTTGTAAATCCGGATCAAGAAAGAACTCGCAAATTCTTGAAGCGTGTGCTGCCACCACCGGAAATTGAATATGTTATTTAAAAAAATATAAAAATTAGGAATGGAGAAATTATTATATTGAAAAAAACTTTACTTAGAAAATTAGCAGTAGCATCCTTTGGCGTATTGGCAATTGCAGCCCTGACCGCAGGCTGCGGTGGCGAGAGCAAAAAGGCTCCGACAGCTGATGGCAAAAAAACCGTAGTCAAGACCGTTATCAGCGGTACAGAAGCTTCTCTGAGCTGGGTGGATGAAAGGGGCTGAAAAGCAGGGCGTGAAGCTGGTGGCCTTGGCTGAACCTGTAAAGGTTAATGCAACCTATGTTCTGGTCAATAAAAAGGAAGATAAACTAGCCGCAGAAATTAACGAAGCCTTGAAGGCCTTGCGTGCTGACGGTACCTTAAGGAAAATCAACATTAAGTGGTATAAGAATGATTTGATGAAGCTTTTAAAATGAAGGGATGGCGTGCTCTTGGCGCTGACCCTAAAAAATAATTAGGGGATGTGGGATTGTGCTTACGTTTAGCTTTGAATACTTTTTGTCGGTATGGCCCAAGCTTTTAGAGGCTGTGCCGGCGGGACAAACAGAGGCAGCTATCGTCTTCGGGCTGAGTCCTTGGCGGAGAGTAATGCATATTATTCTGCCTCAAGCGCTGCCCATCATGTTGCCAGGCCTGGTCAACCAGATCATTGAGATTATTAAGGATAACTCCTTGGCCCTGGCTGCGTAGTAAATCAATTTGTAACAGAAGACAAGCTGCGTGTTGTGCAGAAGGCGTTGGTTCTGTAATTATTTAGCCCTTTTAGTCCTTCCTATTTTAATAAAATGCGTTGCTTTTATCGCTCACTAAATGTGGGCGATTTTTTCTGCTTAAATTTCACATTTTTTATCATGAATTGTGAGCTGGAGGTATATGCTTTAGGAGAGAAATTTGATATAATAGTGAAGATAAAAAATGGAATAGTGTTGCCACACATCGAGATACGGAGGTTATTTTTTTGGAAGAGATTTATCGTGAGGAATCAACTACTAATTTTACGCGCAAGGTAATTGCCGGCATCGCGCTATTGCTTATCGTGTGCTTATTTGTAAATGAATGGAATAATGTGCAGGAAACTCGTCATCTGAGCCTGGTGGGCTGGGGTCTGAATCTGGTGCTGCTGGGACTATGGTGCTGGCGTGTGTCCTTCAAGTACACGCTTATTCTCTATAAGGATAAACGCTTAGAGGTTATTACTGAGGGTATGTTCTTTATTAAGCGCAGCTACAGCGTGGATTTGACCCGCACCGAAAGCTTTACCAATAAATATGTGCGCAGCTTCTTCCGCAAGACCAAGCTGACCCATTATATCCATCGTTATAGCTCCTTGGATGAAAATCCCCAGCGTCTTTTGGTGTTCACTGAGGGCAAGAAGAATAAGCTGGCCGGTCTGATTTTCAAGTGCAGTGATACATTCCTGAAGAAGCTGCAAAAGACCTTGCCGGATAAATACATTCAGCTGTAAGCTTTGGAGGATGGAAGAATGACAGGTATTGAAAATGTAGATTCCTTGGCGGTGTGCTCCAGGGTTTTTCAGGTGTTTTTTGGCTCATTTATTTATATCTTTTTTGTTGCCAAGCAGGTTGGTCCTGAAAATAAAAAATTATGGTTTAGAAAGCGTAAAAAATATACCTTCTTTAATCGCCGTGGTATTTTTGGCGAGGATATTAACTTTGGCTATCCTGTAACCTGGCAGGGCATTTTGGTGTTCCTTGCTATTTATGGCGTAATTTTTGGCTTTGGCTATTGGTATATTTTTGTGCACGCATATTGATTTATAGCTTTATGCTTAGTGATAAAGGAGAGAAGTATAGTTCATGGCTGAAATTAGAGGCATTGTTGTAAAAAAGCAGGGTGAGCGCGCTGAGATCAAGGTTGATAAAACCGAGAGCGAGCTGCAAGGCTTGCCCAAATATCTTGATTGTTGGAATCCGGTCAGCGCTAAGGCCGGTGATGTGGTGGGCGCTGAATATCGCGATTTTGATAATACTAAGGCCAAAATGATTATTTATGGCCTACCCGTAACTGGTGTGTTGGCTGGTGTTGCCTTTGGCAACAGTCTGGCCACCTTTTTCCACATGGATAAAATGCCCTTCATTATCGGTGGCATTATCCTATGGCTTATTGTGACCATTAGCTATGCCCGCATCTTTAAGCGTGACGCGGTGCGTGAGGGTAAGCAGCCTGTAATTTACGAAATCCAAGCTCAGGAAATGGTTATTGATATGAGCAAGAAGGGTTAAAGGAGCGCTGACTATGGAGGTTGTTTTAGCTTCGGCTTCGCCTCGCCGTTTGGCGTTGCTGGAGCAGGTGGGCGTGCAGGCTCGCGTGTGTCCTGCGGATTTTGAGGAAGAAGCAGGCAGGGCCCAGTCGGCCCGTGAGGTAGTCTTGCGCAATGCTTTGGGCAAGTGCAGGACGGTGGCTGCCCAAACAGGGGACACGATTCCTGTAGTGGCCGCCGATACTATTGTGGTGATTGATGAGGCAATTCTGGGCAAGCCCCACAATGCTTTAGAGGCTGAGGCCATGCTTACCAGTCTGTCAGGGCGTAGCCATCAGGTGCTGACCGGTGTGGCAGTGCGTTATCAGGGCAAGGAGCTGGCTCAGGTGTGTACCACAAAGGTGTATTTTCGTCAGCTTACTGAAGCAGAAATTGCTGCTTATGTGGCGACGGGTGAGCCCTTGGACAAGGCCGGTGCCTACGGCATTCAGGGCAAGGGCGCAGTTTTAGTAGAAAAAATCGAGGGCTGCTACAATAATGTGGTGGGCCTTCCCTTAACGATGTTGTATTCCATGTTGAAGGAAATAGGAGTTATCATGACTGCATGACAGCCTTGAAGGGCAGTACCTATCACCTGGGTGATAGTGATTTTAGTAGTATCGACTTAACAGAATTTGTACAACACAAGGAAATAATTAAAAACCTGCCTCTGGAGGAAAGACCACGGGAAAAGCTGATCGCTTATGGTGCAGGGGCTTTGACCGATGGGGAGCTGCTAGCGATTTTGTTGCGCACGGGTACTGCCTCCAAATCGGCGTTGACCCTGGGCAGGGAGCTGACTAGGGACGGGGGCCTGTATAAAAGGCTGGCTCGTATTAGTCGTGTTGAAGAGCTTACGGAAATAAGGGGCCTGGGACAGGCTAAGGCTGCCACTGTGTTGGCTGCATTGGAGCTGGGGAGGCGTTTAGCTTCGGCACGCCCTTTAGATAAATTACATTTTGGCTACCCGGAGCAGGTGGCGGCCTTTTTGATGCCACGGCTACGCTATGCCGTTAGAGAACAATTTTTAGTGATATTATTAGATGCCAAGAATAAAGTAATAGGCACGGAGGTTATTTGTGAGGGCTCCTTGAGCTCTACCACGGTGCAACCACGCGAGGTGTTTAGGATAGCTATTTTGCAGCATGCCTCTGCCATTGTGGTAGCTCACAATCATCCCTCTGGTGATCCCCATCCCAGCAAGGAGGACCAGGAGTTGACTAAGCAGCTGTATGCGGCTGGAAAAACACTTTTGTTACCTCTCTTGGATCATGTGATTATCGGAGATGGCACCTATTACAGTTTTCAAGAGGATGGAGCTTTAAAAAATTAGGAGGACGGGTGGAAATGAAATTTACTTTCCCAAATATTAGTATTTTTAACAATATGTCCGATGATATGGGTATAGATTTGGGTACAGCCAATACCCTGGTACATTGTAAGGATAAGGGTATCATTATTCGTGAGCCCTCCGTTGTGGCTGTGGAAAAGGATACTAACGAGGTTTTGGCTATTGGCGCCGAGGCCAAGCGTATGATTGGCCGTACCCCCGGCAATATTGTGGCTATTCGCCCCATGAAAGATGGCGTTATTGCCGACTACGAGATTACTCAATCCATGCTGAAGTATTTTATTAAGCAGGCTATGGGCAATCGTACCTTTGTGCGTCCCCGTATTCTGGTAGGTGTGCCCAGTGGTGTAACAGAGGTTGAAAAGCGCGCCGTTATCGACGCTACCATTGAGGCCGGCGCACGGGAGGCATATTTGATTGAGGAGCCCATGGCGGCTGCCATTGGCGCGGGCATGCCTGTTCAGGAAGCCACTGGTAGTATGGTTGTTGATATTGGCGGTGGCACCTGCGAGGTTGCCGTTATTTCCCTAGGCGGTATCGTTGTGTCCAAGAGCGTGCGCTGTGGTGGCGATGCCATTGATGCGGCCATCGTGCGTTATGTGCGCAAAAGCTTTAATATGTTTATTGGTGAGCGTACCGCGGAAAATATTAAAATGGAAATCGGCACGGCCATGAAGGTGGACAAGCCCGAGGTCATGGAGGTACGTGGCCGTGATTTGCTGAGTGGTTTGCCTAAGAGTATTCAGGTGAACGCTAACCATGTATGCGAGGCTGTGGATGAGCCCGTGAGCATGATCGTGGATGCTGTTCGTAATACTCTGGAGCGCACACCGCCTGAGCTGAGCGCAGATATTATGGATCGTGGCATTGTGATGACCGGTGGTAGCTCTATGCTGCGCAATTTGGACCGTTTGATTTCCAAGGAAACCGGCATGCCTGTGTACGTTTCCGACGAGGCCTTGGACTGCGTTGCCCTGGGTACCGGTATCGCTGTGGAAAATATTGATATTTATCGTAAGGGCTTCATGACTTCTAAATAATAGGTAGTAAGCATGAGTAAGAAATTTATGCTGGGCATCCTGTTCGCTTTTGTGCTAGTGGGCATGCTGGCCATGGCTGTGGCTGGGGGCAGTCGCTTTCCAGTTGTGAACGCCATTGTGGCCAGCGTGATGCTGCCCGTGGAGAGCAGCTTCAACGGCTTGGCTAATGCCGGCAATAGCGTGCGTGGCTATTGGAAGGCCATGACAGTGATGCAAAGTGAAAATGCGCAATTAAAAAAGGATAATATCGAGCTGCGCAACGCGAATATCCAAATGGCCTCTGTCTATGCGGAAAATAAGCAGTTGCGCTCTCTTTTGGACTATAAGGAGCAGCACAAAACCCAAAAGGTAGTTGCCGCTAAGGTTATCGCCCGTAATCACGGTGATTTGCGAGACTGCATGTACATCGATGCCGGTCAGGACAAGGGCCTGGCCCGAGAGATGGCTGTGGTGAACGAGGGCCTTGTGGGCGTGGTGGATGAGGTTTATGCTTCCTATGCACGGGTGCTGCTATTAAATTCGCCCCGCTGTAAGGTAGGCGCTAGGGTTTTGCGCCATGATTCCCGTGCCGTGGGCGTGGTTGGCGGCAAAACCACCGCTGATGATAAGCTGGTCATGGAGCATATTTTCCGCGAGGCTAGCATTCGCGAGGGTGATGTGATTGTTACCAGTGGCTACAGTGGCAGCCATCCAGCGGATATTCTCATCGGCACGGTGACGAAGATTCGCATGGACAACGTGGGGCTTTTGCAGGAAGCCGACGTGCATGCGGCGGCGGATGTGGCGGATGTGGAGCATGTTTTGGTAATCACCAGCTTTACACCGGCACCGAAAATTGAATTTAACAGGCAGGGAGGACAGGCAAAATGAGGAGACTGATTTGGCCCGTCCTGTTTCTGCTTTTAATGCTGGTACAGGGGGCGGCCTCGGCCTTTTACACAGGCTGGCTGGCCTTTGATTTGCCATTATTGGCTCTCTACGCCTTTGCCATGCTGCGGGGTGAGCGCCAAGGGTCCTTGGCGGGCTTTGGCGTTGGCTTTGTACAGGATGCTATGACCGTGGGTGTATTTGGCTACCATATGCTGAGCCGCATTAGCATTGGCTTTTTGGTAGGCCTGATGAAGGAAAAGGTGGTTAAGGATAACGCTACCTTCCACATGCTGCTTATTGCCCTGTGTAGCTGCGGCATTCGCTTTACCTATTGGTGGCTGGAGCTTATTCGTAGCGGTGGTCGCTGGGGTATCTTTTGGGATTATCTGTGGGCCAGCGTGGGCTTTATTGTGGGTAACATGCTGCTTGTGGCGCCCATGGTAAATATTGTGAAGAGAATTTATCAATGGATTAAAGAGGAGGATATCTCCTACTAAAGAAATGGAGGCGGAGCGCTAATGCTGAATAAAAAACAAACCCTGCGTTTGCAAACTATGCTGGGCCTCTGCTTTTTGCTGTTTGTCATTCTTTTAGGGCGCATGGTGTATTTGCAGCTATGGCGTGGAGAGTATTATACTAAGCAGTCCGATGGTAATCGCTTGCGTCAATCACGCATTATTGCTCCCCGTGGGCTTATTTTTGATAAGAATGGCAAGGAGCTGGTGAATAATTTGCCGGGATATGCGGTGGTTTTGCAGAAGCAAGCGGATTATAAGCCGGAAACACTGCAGCATATTAGCCAGCTTTTGGGGATTCCTGTGGAGGTCATTAAAAAGAAGATCAAGGAAAGCCAAAATTATTATGAGCCTATTTTATTAAAAAGTGATTTATCCTTGGAAATGGTTACGAAAATCGAGGAGCAGCGTCGGTACATGCCGGAGGTGATGCTTTCGGTTCAGCCTATCCGTAATTATCCCTATAAGGAGCTGGGCGTACACGCCTTGGGCTATGTGGGCGAGGTTAGCTCCTACGAAATTGAGAAGGGCCTCTTTAAAAATGTTGCTCAAGGTAGCATTGTAGGCAAATCCGGTCTGGAAAAGAGCTATGATAAGATCCTGCGAGGCGAGGACGGTGCCTTTATGGAAGAGGTTGACGTGGCCGGTAATGTGGTGAAGCATTATGATAGCGTACAGCCGGTGCCGGGCAAGAATTTGCAGCTGACCTTGGATTTTCGTCTGCAACAGTCTTTGGAGGATTTTACGGATAAGCATTTGGCCTTTTTGCGTAGCAGCGGTCTTGCTCCCCGAGCTAGGGCGGCAGCGGTAGTGGCCCTTGATCCAAGAAATGGGGCCGTGCGAGCTATGGTGAGCCGTCCCGGCTATGATCCTAATCTGTTCGTTCACGGCATTTCCTCCAAGGATTGGAATAGAATTAATAATGATGACAGCTATCCTCTAAATAATAAGGTCATTAGCGGCGAGTATCCTCCCGGCTCCACCTTTAAAATTGTTACCGGTAGCGCGGCCTTTGAGCTAAACAAGGTAGGGCTCAACGAGCCCATCTATGACGGCGGCTTCCATCCTCTGGTGCCCACCATGGGCAACGCCGGTGGCGAGGTGCTGGGCTGGTTGACCTTTATATCTGCTCTGGCCATGAGTGATAACGTGTACTTTTATGAGCTGGGCAATCGTGTGGGCATCGATAATATCGCTAAATATGCTCGACTCTATGGCTTCGGCGAGAAAACAGGCATAGATTTAGAGGGCGAAAGTAAGGGCTTGGTGGCCTCTAAGCAGGTGAAGCGAGAAATTTGGAACGAGGACTGGCGCTTGGGCGATACCTTCAACGCGGCCATTGGTCAGGGCTTCAATTTGACCACTCCCATGCAGCTTTCTGTAATGTTGAGTATTGTTGCCAATGGTGGCATTAAATATCAGCCCTATTTAGTGGACAGCATCTTGAATGCGGATGGCAGCTTTTTCGATAGGCCCAAGCGGGCGGAGGCCAAGCATATTGATGTCTCCCAGCAGACCATCGATTACATGCGTCAGGGCATGAGCGCTACTACCAAGGAGGGCGGTACAGCCTCCTACTTTAGCCAATTGCCCAAGCCCATTGCGGGCAAGACCGGTACGGCGGAAAACTCCCATGGTCGTGACCATGGCTTGTTTGTGGCCTATGGTCCGGTGGAGGATCCGGAGCTGGTCGTAGTATGCATTGTGGAGCAGGGCGGCTTCGGCTCCACGGCAGCAGGTCCCATTGTGTACAAGGCCTTTGAGGAATACTTCAAGGAGCGGGGCTGGATGACGGAGGAAAAGCCGGAGACTGCTGAGCAGCAGCTACAGCAATAAGGAAGGAGCAGCATTGTGGATATAAAACGCATCCTGAAAAATCTGGATTGGTGGCTAATTGCGGCTGTGCTGGTGCTTATGGGCTGTGGTCTGGTGCTTATTGACAGCGCGACCCATTCCTTTGCTGTGAGTACGGGCAAGGCTTGGCATGTCCAGCGGCAAAGCATGTTCATGGTCTTTGGTATCATTATGATCATTGTGTCCTTGGCCTTTGACTATCGTATGCTAAAGAATTACGCTTCAAAATTATATATTTTTAATATTGTCTTATTAGTAGCCGTCATGTTCGTGGGACACAGTCAGCTGGGCGCTCAGCGCTGGATTCAGATTGGCTCACTGTCCTTTCAGCCTAGCGAGTTTTCTAAGGTCTTTTTGATAATTTGCTTGGCTACCTTTATGGATAAGCGTATTGAATGGCTGGAGGAATTTAAGGACTATGTGCCGGTTTTTCTGTACATCTTTTTCCCTTGGCTTTTAGTAATGCGTCAGCCTGATTTAGGTACATCTCTAACCTTTATCGCCATTTTAATCGGTATGATTTTTGTCAGCGGCTTTAAATACAAATGGTTTTTCCGTTTGGGCGTGGCCTTTGTGGCTCTAATGCCTGCCTTCTGGCTGGTGCTGAAGGATTACCAAAAGAATCGTATTCGCGTCTTTTTGAATCCGGAGCTGGACCCCTTTGGTAGTGGCTATCATGTTATTCAGTCCAAAATCGCCATTGGTAGTGGAGGCCTTTTGGGTAAGGGCTGGCTTGCCGGAACCCAGAGTCAGCTGAACTTTTTACCGGAAAACCATACGGACTTTATCTTTGCGGTGGCCGGTGAGGAATTTGGCTTTGTGGGCGCTGCCGTTATTATTCTTTTATATTTGATTATTATCTGGCGTGGTATTGCCATTGCTCTAGATGCTGATGATAATTTTGGTACCTTATTAGCTGTGGGAGTGACCAGTATGTTCATGTTCCATGTGATGGTTAATATTGGTATGACTGCCGGCATCATGCCGGTTACCGGTGTACCCCTGCCATTTTTAAGCTATGGTGTCAGCTCGCTGACCACCAATTTAATGCTGGTTGCCATTTTGCTTAATATCAAGGTGCGCAAGCAGAATTTGCAATTCTAAGGAGGAAATATGGAGAAGGAATTGACCATTGATATATTAAGCAGCGTGCAAAAGCCTGCTCGCTATACCGGCGGCGAATTCGCCAGCATTATTAAGCCTGTGGAGGAGGTGGAGGCCACTATTTGCTTGGCCTTTCCCGATGTCTATGAAGTGGGCATGAGTTATTTGGGCTTTAAGATTCTCTATCATCTGCTCAATCAACAGCAGGGCGTGCAGGCGGAGCGTGTCTATGCGCCTTGGATTGATATGGAAGCCAAAATGCGGGAGCGTAAGATTCCCTTGCGCACGCTGGAAACGAAAAAGACTCTCAAGGAATGCGATATTGTGGGCTTTACCCTGCAATATGAGCTGAGCTATACCAATATTTTGAATATGTTGGACTTGGGCGGTGTTCCTGTTGTAGCTGCCGAGCGTAGCGAGGCGGACCCCTTGGTAATCGTGGGCGGACCCTGCGTATATAATCCTGAGCCCTTGGCAGACTTTTTTGACTTTGCCATTATTGGCGAGGGCGAGGAGGTTATGGCCGAGGTCATGGAGGCCTACAAGTCTTGGAAGCGTGCTGGTAAGCCCGGTGGGCGCAGGGCCTTCTTGCAAGAGGTTGTAAAGATCAAGGGTATTTATGTACCATCCTTCTACGAAGTTGAATATAACGAAAACCTCACTGTGAAGGAGGTGCGTCCGATTAACGAGAATGCGCCTGCTGTGGTATATAAGCGAGTAGTTAAGGATATGAACAGTGTGGATTATCCCACTGCTCCTATTGTACCCTTTGGGGAAATCGTCCATGACCGCATCATGCTAGAGGTTTTCCGTGGCTGTAGTCGGGGTTGCCGCTTCTGCCATGCGGGCATGGTGTATCGTCCTGTCCGTGAGCGTAAACCAGAGGTTTTGCAAGATTTGGCTCGTAAGCTAGTGGATAACACAGGCTACAATGAAATCAGCTTGGTCTCCCTGTCCAGCGCCGATTATTCCTGCTTGGCTCCCATGGTTCACAGCATGATTGAAGAATTCAAGGACGATAGGGTTAGTGTTTCCCTGCCTTCCCTGCGCATTGATAGCTTTTGTGTAGCTATCGCCAAGGAGATTCAAGCCGTGCGGAAGAGCGGCTTGACTTTCGCTCCTGAGGCCGGTAGCCAAAAGATGCGTGATGTGATTAACAAGGGCGTAACTGAGGAGGATTTGATGAATGCTGTGGGCGCAGCCTTTGAATCCGGCTGGAACAGTGTAAAGCTGTACTTTATGATCGGTTTACCCTTTGAAAATGATGATGATGTGCTGGCCATTGCGGATTTGGCTCGCAAGGTGCAGTATAAATACTATCAGGTTACGGGAAAGCGTGGCTGTAAAGTTACTTGCAGCGCCTCCTTCTTCGTGCCCAAGCCCTACACCGCTTTTCAGTGGTTTGCTCAGGACGATTTGGAAACCATCCGTCGCAAGCAGTTCCTGTTGAAGGATGAAATTAAGACCATTAAGAATGTAACCTTGAATTACCATGACAGCAAAACCGGCATTATCGAGGCCGTCTTTGCTCGTGGTGACCGCAAGGTGGGTAAGGCTCTGCTGGCGGCATGGCGCAGGGGTGCTCGCTTTGATGGCTGGAGCGATTGCTTTGATTATGAGCGTTGGCTGGAGGCCTTCGCTGAGGCTGGTATTGACAAGGACTTTTACGCTGCGCGTCAACGCGGTGAAAATGAGGTTTTCCCCTGGGAGCATATTTCTCCGGGCGTATCTCGCAAATTCCTGTGGAACGAATGGCAAAAAGCCTACGCGCAGCAGCTTACTCACGACTGTCGTCGTTCCACCTGCACTGGCTGCGGCGTTTGCCAAAAGCTGGGCGTGCAGATTATCGACTATAAAGGGGAGGTGGAGGCCTAATGAAGCTGCGTATGCAAATCACAAAGGACCCAGAGATTCGCTTTATTTCTCACTTGGAATACGCTCGTACCATTAGCCGCGCCATTCGGCGGGCAAAGCTGCCCGCCGCTTATAGCGAGGGCTTCAATCCTCACTTAAAGTTTAGTCTTGCCTCCGCCCTTGGCGTCGGCGTTGTCAGCTACACGGAATTCGTAGAAATCGAGCTGGCGCAGCCCATGGAGGTGGAGCCGGCAGCAAGAGCCTTGGACGCAGCGCTGCCTCGCGGTATTCGTGTGTTGGCGGCGGATGCTGTGGACACACATCATGCGGCTCTGATGAGTCAGGCCGCGGGGGCTGGTTACCGGGTGACGCTGCCCTATACGCAGGATATTAGCGAGGCGGTAGCAGCCTTTAATGCAGCGACGGAGCTGCTGTTTAAAAAGGCTGCGCCCAAGACTAAGGCTGGCTTTAAGGAAATCGATGTGAAGTTTTACATTCCTCAGGTGACTCTTGTCCAAGATGAGGAAAAAACCGTCTTCACCTTCGATTGTAAAATCACTCCCACTGGCAGCATGAAGGCAGTGGATTTATTGAACGCTTTCAATGAGCATTATCATCTGGATCTGCCTGTGGAAATGGCTGATATTGAGCGCCTCAATCTGTATCGCTTGAGTAAGAAGGGCAATCGGGTGCCCATGCTGAACAGCGATGCTGTGAAGCTGGCGTAAGCCAGAGCATGCTAAAAAGCATCAGGGAGTGCTGGAATGCACTAGCTATGCCCCAAGCAATATGCAGTCTAAAAATGGCAAGCCGGTGAGTGAAGTAAAAAATATGCATAAGACCATTGATACTTGGCGGTATGAATGGTCTTTTTTGTGTCTATTGTATTCTTATCTCTAATTTGTAAGCATATTCTTGGGTTTCGGTAGTGGTCCAATAGTTTAGTAGACTAGTGACATAAATATCTGAAACAGGCTTTAAGTTGTGCTCGAGACAGTATTGTCCTAGTTTTTTTAGATTTTCCGTACTGTTATGCATATAAGTACCTTGAAAGTAAAGAGTAAGGTATTTACCAGCCGGACGTATGCGATATTTGAGATTAGGCAATGGTTCTGGCAAAGGATAAAAGAATTCTTGGCCGTAAAAATGCTCTTGATTATAAAGTGCCTGTGTATTTACAATATAACCAAAAAAATGCTGCTTAAAGGGTAGAGCATTTCTTAATGCTAAAAATAACTTGGCTGCATGCAGGGAGCGCTCTTTAAAGGATTCACTATACCTGCAGCCTTTTACTACAAAATAATATTGCTCAGGTTGTTCTACAAGCTTAATATGTCCATAATTGATGGTACTTAACTTGTCCAACTCCGCCAAGTAAGAACCTAATTTATCATTTAATTGTTGTAATCGTTGTATTTCCTGTTGAATGTGTACTTGTTGCTCCAAAAGTAAATGTTTGTAATTTACTGGAGAACGATTCGCTAAGTATTTTTGAATGGAGATTAACGGAACATCTAAATTACGCAAGGTTATTACCAGTTCTAATAAAAACAGTTGTGCTCGCTTGTAATAACGATAACCATTATCTAGGATTACTTCGGGTTGAATGAGGCCTAGTTTATCATAATAAAGTAGAGTTTTACGCAAAATATGACAGGCTTTGGCCAATTCGCCTGTGGTAAAATAATTTTCTAAAGATTTTTTCATAATTTTGCCTTTGCCCCCTTGACTGTCTAGCTACTATACATCTTATTATATCATATAAGTGAGAAGGTGCAAATTAAGATATAATACTAATACATCTAAAAATCGTATTTGCATCTCGTTATGATAGCATTTATCTTATTGGTGAATATGTAGGAGGTAGCTTTGATGAAAAGAAGAATGCACAAGAAGGCTTTGCTTGCAGCTTTGATTTGTATTTCTATAGTTTCGGGGGGGACAAAAGCGCTTGCTAAAGATAGTGTTGGCGAATTTGCACTGGATACGATGGTGGTCACGGCAACGAGGACCATGAAACAACTACAGGAAGTACCGGCAAGTGTGAGTGTTGTGACCGCTGCAGATATCGAGAAAAGATCCATTAATTCCGTGCCCGAGGCATTACAAACACTGCCCGGAGTTTATATGAGTCAGGCTAATTCTTTTGGCAGCTCCGGTGAAATTCAAATTCGTGGCTTTAGCTCTGATAATGTTCTGTTATTGGTTGATGGTATGCCCATGAACTCAGCCTATAATAACGATATTCAATGGGAAATGCTGCCTGTTGAGAATATTGAACGTATTGAGCTTGCTAAGGGTGCTGGCTCTTCTCTTTATGGTGGCCGTGCTGTAGGTGCCGTTATTAATATTATTACTAAGGATGCAAAGACTAAGGGCGCTCATGTAAACGCCGTTGTAAATTATGGTAGCAATAATACGTGGAAAAAATCTGTTTATGCTGATGTCAAGGCCAATGACAAGGTGAGCTTTGGCATCGGCTACGAGAATAAAAAGTCAGATGGATATCAGAATTATCTCTATACTGGTTCAACTAAGAAGTATGATACGGAGGTAACCAAGGATAATGTCAAAAAATTGGATAAGCTTCCTCCGCAATTAAGTAATGGTAAGTATGTTTTTGGTGGTCGTGGTAATAAGCTTTGGGAGAATGAAAATTATCACGGTTATTTTAAATACGATTTTGATGATAGTAAATCATTAAAATATTCCTTCACCAAAGCGAAAAGCACTTATAAATATGGTACTGGCTATACCAATTTATATAAGGATGGCAAACCGGTGTATAGTGGTAATTTTTATATTAATGACAAAAGCTATATCGCTCCCTCTTTGGGCTCCGGCTACCTAGG
>SFCN01000115.1 GCA_004558595.1 Phascolarctobacterium sp.
TCTGCTTGGTCTCAACATCGTTGGCGAAGATATTGTCAACATGAGCTACAATACCCATTCCACTTATGATAATAAGGGTAAGCTTACGGGCTACAAGGCCGAAACCAGCCTACGTATCACTGTTCGTGAGCTAAAAAAGCTTGGTAACGTTATCGATAAAATCACAGCCAGCGGCGTTAACAATATTAACGGCATAACCTACACCCTTGGCGACAGAAACCTTTATCGCAGTAGGATACATAGAATTCATGCAGTCAATATGCACCTTCATCTGACCGGACATTTTGTGTTCTTATCAATACGATTATTACTCCCATGCTGGCCATGATAGACGGGCTAGATCATAAATAAAAAGAAAGCTCTTCATAAGTAGATGTCAAGAGGCTAACTATGCCTTCGACCCTACTCATGAAGAGCTTTTGCCTATATTACAATCTAAAATAGGACTCAGGTTTATAATTATTCAAAACGGCCCTTTAAAACAATTGCTTTTTCCCAAATAGCCACCTTGCCCTTGGCAAACAAGCTGTCAATATCTAGAGCCTCATCCAGCACCAGCAAATCGGCATCTGCCCCAACAGCAACACAGCCCTTTATGCCAGCCTTTCCCAGCATTTCAGCCGGAGTGGATGTCAAAAGCTTAATAGCTTCTTCTAGAGCCAAGCCTCTGCGAACCAGACTCTTGATAGTCAAATGCAGGTATTTGGGAGAGCAATAGGTCAGGCCAATGCATTCACCCTGTGCATTAAACTTAGGTTGAGAACCAAAAGCATCGCTGCTCATAGTCAAATGATCAGTGCTCATACCTTCCCAACTAAGGATTTCCATAATTTTCTCTGCCCCAAGCTCCATATCCTCATCGGTGCTGCCAGCAGTCATATCAAAATAACCACCTCTACGCACCAGCTTAGCTCCCTCTTCCATCAAATCATGGGTACGCAGCATATGAGTCGGCAAAAAGTTCTTTGCCGGAATATCGGAATGATCTAAAGCATAGAAAAGCGGATCAAGCTTGCCAACACCGGAGCCCATATGCATGGTTACTAAGCCGGCAACATTTGCCAGCATACCACCACGACGAGTTGCCGAACCAATAGCAATAAGCTCTTCCCCTTGAGGATTAGAGCTGCGATGGTCGGATACAGCGATTTTAGTGCCAATAATCGGCGGCACCATCATAATATCCTTTTCCACAGAGCCAGTAATGGTAGGAGAAGGCATGCCGTAAGCACCGGTTAAGCAATAAGCCGTAATGCCCTCTTCAGTCAAAGCACGAGCTTTAGCAACCAAATTTTCAACGCTTCTGGTAACACCATCAGTGCCCAAAAGGCCCAACACAGTGGTAATACCACAGCTGGTAATCTGGCTCAGCATTGCCTCCGGCACACGGGAAGCAGGACCCTGCTCACCACCGCCACCAGTAATATGCATATGCATATCAATATAGCCGGGAAGCAGCTTTTTCCCAGTCAAATCAAATATTTCTACTTCCGGCAAACCCTCGTAGCCTGTAATCTCGTCTTCGATACGGACCACCTTATCGGCAATAACAAGGACATCTTTTTTACCTAAATACGCAGGTGCATATACCTCTGCGTTTTTTAATAATTTAATCAAATCTATCACTTTACCTTTCAAATGTGCCCTTCACCAAGACTTGTCCATCCTGCACCATAACCTTACCCTTGGCAACCACAGTAGCAATTGCATAATCATCATCGTAAATGATGAAATCTGCATCACTGTCCACACGCAAACAACCCTTTTGCGGATACAGCCCGTTAGCCTGGGCCGGATTAGTACTTACAACCCTTGTTACAATCTCAAGGGGCACTCCCAGCAAAATAGCTGCCTGTACCTCATCATGGAAGGAGTCAGGAGCCACAGCCAACTGCTTTTGACTACCATCCCGCAAAGTTACGCTCATGCAGCCATTGGCATCAGAGCTCATGGTCACCCTATCCATGGGAATCTTTTCTTCGTACAGCTCTTTAATAGCATCACTGGGCTTTACACAGGCAGGAAAACCATCCTGTTCTCGAATGCCTGAAGTGATATCAATATACCCTCCCAGCTTAGCAAACTCCTTGGCTTGCGCAAAAAGATGAAAGGCCCTATTCACATGGGTAGGAATAAAATGCTTAGCAGGAATTTCTGTTTCGCGAACAATATCACACAAAACGTCAATACCTCGCTCGCCCACACCCATATGGAATTGTACCACACCTGCTTTGCCTGAAAGCATGCCACCAAGACGACTTTGCGTCAAGATTTTCTCTAATTCCGCTCTGGTAGGCTGGGAACTACGGTGATCAGAAAGAGCAATCTCGCCCACGCCTAAGCACTCGTTAATAAGGATAATATCCCTGCGTACATCCCCGGTCATATTATGCACCGGGATTTCGTAGGAGCCCGTCAGCATATAAGCGCTAATACCATCATGAGTCAGCCCCCTAGCCTTAGCCAGCAAGCTTTCATTATGTCTGCTGGTTCCATCCGTACCTAAAACGCCCACCACTGTAGTAATGCCAACTCGTGTAAGCTCGCTGAGAAAAATTTCCGGCGTTCTGCTATATGGACCTGATTCACCGCCACCTCCAATAATATGTACGTGCTGATCCACATAACCAGGAACAACCTTGCCCCCATGAGCATCTAGAACCTGACAAGATAAGCCTTCGGGTTGTTCAATATGCTCACCGATACGTACTATCTTGTC
>SFCN01000049.1 GCA_004558595.1 Phascolarctobacterium sp.
AGCTACATCAGCATATGAAATTGGTTGCGGGGGGCGGACTTGAACCACCGACCTTCGGGTTATGAGCCCGACGAGCTACCAACTGCTCCACCCCGCGATGAATGGGTTGGTGGAGAGGGTTGGATTCGAACCAACGAAGCGAAACGCGGCAGATTTACAGTCTGCTCCCTTTAGCCACTCGGGAACCTCTCCGTTTGCGACAAAAAGAATTATACAGGATTATGGCGATTTTGTCAACAGTATTTCGGAAATTTTTTCTACTCTAGTCCCTCCCTGCGCTCAGCTACGCACCCTGGTCGCATAGGAATAAGCGCCCATGCACATGAGGATGCAGCCAGTGGCTACAAGGACGTAGCGAGTCGCCATCACGGCTCCCAGCGCGCCCCCTAAAAGCGGCCCTACCACGCCGCCAAATTGGTTGGCGCTGGTGGATAGTCCAAAGGCTTTACCTCGCGTATTCTTATCAGTAACCACGGTCAAATCAGCGTTAATATTAGGCACTGCTCCGGCCAAAAAAAGCCCATAGATAAACTGAATAGCCGCGAACTGCCACACGTTCTGGATAAAGATTTGAAAAAGGTTGATGAAGCCTGCAGCGAAGGTCACCAGAGCGAAGATACGCACAAAGCCATACCTTTGGCCCCGCTTGCCCCAGAAGGGCGCGGCCAGAATGCCGGCGAAACCGGCTAAGGAAAAGATGACGCCGCTCATTTTCACGGCCTCATCCCCCATTGCGCCCATGAGCTGGCCCACATAGAGGGTAATCAAGGGCTGAATGGTCATGACGCAGGTTTGGATCATGAAGAACATGAACATAATAAAGCGTAGCTCCTTGTTGCGAAGGGAATCTTTTAAATCACGCCACAGGCTAATAGCGCTGAAATCACCCTTTTGCAAAATGGTCATATCCTTGACCACCAGCATCACTGCTGTGGTGGCGGCGAAAAGGGCCAAGCTGCCCACATAAAAGGACATACGCATACCAAACCAGCTGGCCATGTAGCCGCCCATGAGCGGCCCCATGATGCTGCCCGAGGCCATGGCGGTCTGCATGAGGCCCATGCCCCAGCCCATGCGGCTTTCGGGCAGGGAAGAAGAGGCCATGGACATGCAGGCAGGCACAAAGCCGGCCACCAAACCACACAAAATACGTACTCCTATGAGCTGGTACATATCCTGACAGGCGCCGGTGAGGAAATAGGAAAGGGCCAGGCCGTAGCCCGCCCTAATGGCCATCTTACGCTGGCCCACATGGTCGGCCAGTGCGCCCCAATAGGGCGCCATCACGGTGCAACCTAAGAAGGTCACCGCAAAGCTGATACCTGCCCAAAAATTTACTTCCTCCGGAGCCACACCCAGCTCCCGTAATAGGTACACCGGCAAAAAAGGGATGCAGCTAGTATAGCTGGCGCAGCACAAAAACACGCCTAACCACAGCACCGGTAAATTCTTTTTCCATACTGTGTTTTTAGTATTCTCTTCATTATAAGCAGACATTTGATAATCTCTCCACGCGCATTTCTCTGATATGAATATTATAGCACATTACATCAAGTATGGCACTGCTAAAAGCAAATTTCTCCTCAATGTGTAACTTCGCAAACAAAAAGCCCCGAAAAATAATTCTTTCCTTAGAATATGGAGAATTTCGTTGACACTTCGTCACATAAAGTTTACAATAACCATGAGAAGCAAAGTCGCGATTGTGGCTTTGCCTTTTTTACTATTAGGGAGGAGAAAATAGAAAGGAGCAACCCATATGCAGGATCTTATAAAATATACGGACAATATTAACAAGCTGCTGGCCCGTTTTGGCGTAAAGTTTGGCATTTATAAGAATAATGTCTTTCACGAGCAGCTATTTCCCTTTGATGCTATTCCCCGCGTAATCACTGCCTCTGAATTTGAAGAAATGGAAAAGGGCTTGGTACAGCGTGTTACTGCTCTGAACATGTTTTTGTATGACATTTATCATGAGCAAAAAATCATCAAGGACAAAATTATTCCTGAGGAATTTGTCTTTTCTTCCAAGGGCTATTTGCCCGAATGTGCCGGAATCACTCCTCCGGGAAACGTCTATTCCCACATTTCCGGTATTGACCTAGTGCAGGCGCAGGACAAAAAATGGTATATTCTGGAGGATAATCTGCGTATTCCCTCCGGTGCCAGCTATCCTTTGATCGCTCGCAAGCTATGCCGCATCGCCAGCCCCCAAACCTATGCTACCAACGCTGTTGTGGATAATCGTAATTATGGCACCATGCTGAGCAAGGTGATGAACAGCGTCAACACCGGCGGCATTAACGTTATCCTGACCCCCGGTCGCTATAACGCTGCTTTCTTTGAGCATGCATATTTAGCTGAAATGACTCACAGCGTTTTAGCTATGCCCTCCGATTTATATGTAGAAAACAGCCAGGTTTATTACCGGGCTATGGATAAACCTCAGCGCGTCGGCGCTATTTATCGCCGCATCAGCGATGAATACTTGGACCCGCTGACCTTCCTGCCGGAATCCCTTATCGGTGTGCCCAATTTAATGGCTGCTTATCGCTCCGGCAATGTGGCCATTATTAATACTCCGGGCAACGGCGTAGCCGATGATAAGGGTATCTATTACTTTGTTCCGGCCATGATTAAATACTATTTGGGTGAGGATTCCATTACTCATAACGCTCCTACCTATTTGATGTATTATCAAAAGGATAGGGATTATGCTCTGGCCAACTTCGATAAGCTAGTCTTCAAGGATGTTTCCGAGGCCGGTGGCTACGGCGTCTTCTTTGGTCGCGACCTGGACAGCCAAAAGAAGGCCGACTTTATCGATTTGATGAAGGCCGAGCCACGCCGCTTCATTGCCCAGGAAATAATCGACTTCATCGACCTGCCCATTATGGATAATGGCCTAGAGGTGATGCGCAAGGCCGATTTGCGTGCCTTTGTGCTCAGCGCCAGCGACAGCACCAAGGTTTGGCCCAGCGGCCTGACTCGCTTCTCTCGTAATCCGGATTCGTTTGTGGTTAACTCATCTCAAGGAGGAGGCTTTAAAGACACATGGGTATTATCTCGTTAGAAAAATTAGACCATCTTTATTGGCTGGGCCGCTACAGTGAGCGCGCCTTCACCACCATCCGTACCTTTATGGATGCCTATGACACCATGCTGGACCAGGACCCCAATGCCTATAAAAAGGTTTGCGAAAAACTGCATATTCCCGATGTGTATGGCAGCAAGGAAGTTTTCATCATTAATTATCTTTTTGATGAAACCGACCCCAACTCCGTATACAGCAATCTATCACGCGCCTGCGACAACGCCAGCGTTTTGCGCGATATGATTAGCTCCACCGCCTTAAGCTATATCCAGCTAGCCCTATATGAAATGGTCGATGCTAAAAAAGAATCCTTCTGCTTGCTCCGTTTGCAGCAGGTTTTGGATGATTTATACGCCTTCTGGGGCAGCATCGATGACTATGTAGAAAGCAGCGCCTGCCGTAATATCATGAAAACCGGTCGCTATATAGAAAGACTTGACTTGTACATTCGATTGGATTATGATAGAAAGGCAATGGAGCTTGCATATGACCGCATGGCTTACCGTTTACAGCGTAGCCGTGCTGCCTATGATGAAAATAATTTTGCAATTGTTAGTGAGGCTATAAAAAAGGGCGGTAATCTTTGCTCCATCCTACCGAACCTTAATAGTATTTTTAAGGATTGATTTGATTGAGAAAGCTAAAATTCAATTATGAAATGCAGCTTGAGTTTACCGGAAATGTTACCCGTCACAGCTTTGCCCTGCGTTGTCTGCCTAAGGAAACCTGCACTCAACACATTAAAAAGCTGTCCTGCGCTATCACACCCCTAACCTCTCTTACCAAAAGCTGGGATGCCTTTGGCAATACCATGTGCTTTGGTTTGATTAACGAGCCCCATGATTCCTTTAGCTTTTGTGTTTCCGGCATCGCCATTACCAATAGTGAAAACATTGACCACGGTGAGTTGAACCATATTTTCTATTACCCCACGCCCCAGACCACGCTGACCCATGGTATTGAGCCCTATTTGGCCCTAGCCCAGCAGCAACGGGACCCGGTGCAGAAGGCTCTGCGCATGAGCGACGAGCTTTATCATCGTTTTATTTATAAGCCTAAAAGCACCAATACCCGCACCACGGCCCAGCAGGCCTTGGATCAAGGCACTGGTGTGTGCCAGGATTATACCCACATTATGCTGGCGCTGTGTCGCCATTTGGGTATTCCGGCACGCTATGTGGCCGGCTTTATGATCGGCGAGGGCGCGACCCACGCTTGGCTGGAGGTTTATGCCCGCGGCCACTGGATCGGCATTGACCCCACCAATAACAGAGTAGTAGACGATATGTATATCAAACTCTCCGAGGGTCGTGATGCTAGTGATTGCATCATTGATAAGGGTGTGTTCTTTGGCAACGTGCAGCAAGAGCAAAGCGTTTTTGTGAAGGTTACCCAAGAGCCACTGGATTAGACTTTTATAGCTGCATATACTTTGGTTTCCTTGTTTTATCTAGCTTTACCAAGGCCGGCGCCCAGGCGTCGGCCTTTTTTATTGGCCTTAATTTTATAGGCTTCAGCTTTGCTAAAAGCGTCTTTTATGTTATAATATTATCGAATAAGTGTCATTGTAGTGTTATATTTTTATCTATACAGGAAAAATGCTTTTTTATAAATTGAGATTCGTTAAAAATATATTTCTAGCTAAGTCTAGCAAAGTGAAGGTGTGAAAACATGGAAGCAAAGCAACAACAAGGAGAAGCTAAGCTTTTACAATACATCAAGGATATTTTGGCAGAGCCCGCCAAAGCTCGACTAGAGATAGCCGCCTTACCTAAAGAGCAGCATGAATTGGCCAGAGGACTACAAAACCTAGCCTCCTGCATGCTGGAGCAGCAGCGTCGCCTAGAGGCCAGCGCTCATACGGATAGCCTGACCGGTATCGGCAACCGCTTGGCCTTTGATAAGCAGGTACAAAGCCTGTGGGAAAAACGGATGCCCTGCACTGTTGCCTTTGTAGATATGGATGACCTGAAGTATTGTAACGACCACGCCGGCCATAAGGAAGGCGATTACTACATTCAAAGCGTGAGCAGCCTATTACAGGGTGTATGTATGGAAAACGAGCAGGTTTTCCGCATTGGCGGCGATGAATTCGTCATTATTTCCCCTTGGGCGACGGAAAAGGACTTGTCCCAAAGATTGGAGCAGGCTCATGCTAGTTATGTGGAAAGCAGAAGTAAGCAGGTGGACTATCATTGTGGCTTCAGCTATGGCTGTACCCATATTAACGAGGCGACTCCCGATGCTTACAACAATCTTTTGAGCTCTGCTGACCAAAAAATGTATGAATATAAGCTGCACCAAAAGCAGCTGCGGGACGAGCAGGAAAAGGCCAAATTTACAGATAGCGTCTATGACGATAATTTCGGCTTAGAGTCCCGTCTTTTCTATGCTCTGAGCATGACGATGCGTAATCGTTATATTTATGTATGCAACATGCGTACTAATATGTCCCGCTGGTCCAGCAATATTGTGCGCGACTTCAATTTGCCCGGCGAGTACATGTTTGACGCGGGCAATATTTGGCTGGAATGTATCCATCCCGATGATAGACAGGCCTATTTAGACGATATTGGCGCCGTTTTCAACGGCACCTCCCTCTTCCACTCCATGCAGTACCGTGCTAAGGATGCCAATGGTTACTATGTAATGTGCGCCTGCAACGGTTATCGCATGAAGGGCAAAGGAGACGAGCCGGATTTATTCGTAGGCACTATTCAAAATCTCGGTGTTATCGAAAACATTGACCCCGTTACCAATTTGTATAATGTCTATGAATTCTTAAACTACATGAAAAAGATCCAAAGGGATGGCATGCCCGTGGATATCATGGTGCTGGGCATCAGTGGCTTCCATCTGATTAACGATACCTATGGCTACGAAAACGGCAACCGCATCCTTAAGGATTTAGCCCAGCGGCTCCGGGAGCTAGCCAGCGAGGACAAGAAGGTATTTCGCTTAAACGGCATGAAATTCGCCTTTGTGCTGCCCGTAAGCTCTCGCAGCGCGGTGCGTCAATTGTACGACACAATACTGGGCATTATGAAAAATCAGCTTTTCCTGGGCAAGGATCCTATTCGGCTATACATGGCAGCCTCTGCCCTGCATTACGAGGGCGTGGAGGACGATGTTTCCACCTTGCTTTCCGAGGTTGACTATCTTATCGATTTGTCCAAAAGCGAAAACAGCGGCGACCTGGTTTATGTGGACGAGCATCACCAGGAGGGTGCTAAGCACCATCTGGAGGTTTTAGGCGCCGTCAAGCGTAGCATCCTCAACAATTGTCAGGGCTTTTATCTGGTGTACCAGCCTCAAATCTTTAAGGATGGCAGGGTTTCCGGCGTGGAAGCGCTGCTGCGTTGGAAGAGCGTTACCCATGGTGTTGTACCGCCCAACGATTTTATTCCTTGGCTAGAACGTGATATCAGCTTTTACGAGCTGGGCTTGTGGATTTTACGTCAGGCCATGTACGACGGCTTGGGCTTACTGAAGGCTAATCCGGATATGACCATGAGCGTGAATATTTCTTATAAGCAGCTAGAACGGGAAAGCTTCCCGGATGATGTGTTGACCCTGCTGAAGCAAACGGGCTTCCCTGCCCAAAATCTAATATTGGAATTTACGGAGCATTGCCGCAGCCTAGATATTAATCGCCTGCAGTACATTGTCAGCTTCTTCAATTCCCATGGCATCCGCATTTCGGCGGATGATTTCGGCACCGGTTATTCTTCCTTGATGCTGCTGAGAAATATTGATTTCGACGGTATTAAAATCGACCAGAATTTTATTCGCGGTATGCTCAATCGCTCAAGGGACAAGGTTTTAGTCAACACCATGATCGAATGCGCCCATCGGCTGAACACAGCGGTATGCGTGGAGGGCGTGGAAACCGAGGAGCTCATGAGTATTACCCGCGATTTTGGCGCGGAATATTTCCAGGGTTATTTGATCGCTAAGCCCCTGGAGCTCAACGCCTTAAAGCTGTTCATAGAAGGTAGAAAATAAAAAGGAAGCTAGAGTCCAACGGCTCTAGCTTCTTTTTTCGCTTAAATTTGCTTGTTCTTCACTCTGTTAAAGAGGATGTGCATTACACCGGCAGCTTCATCGGGGAATTTGATGAGAATATCGCTGCCGTTCTTATGATGGAAGGTAACCAGATTGATGTCATCAAAATCGGCGCTCTTGATATCGTCCACGTTAATGGCTATAGCATTCTTCTTGCTCAAATAAATGATGCGTGTATTGGTAAGCACAAAATGGCCCAGCTCCTCTAAAATAGTGGCTTCCTCTTTAATTTTAGGATGCTCCAGCTTTTCACCCTTAAAGCTTACGGTTTCATCGATGCTAAACTTACGGGTCAGCTCAAAGTAATTGTCCTCACGCTCGATTTCCTTGTTTTGGCACCAGCCGCAGTTTACGGTAGCATAGGCGTATTCACCCTTTTCCAAGGGCAAATCCAGCTCCATAGGCTCCAGCTTTTTGTTTTCGGCATCCCACAGATTGCGATACTTTTGCAAGGCATTAACAATATTATTCTTGAATTCATAGGGAATATCCAGCTTGGCGCAGTCATCCCTAAAGCCAGCCTCCTGCTCGGGGCTATAGCGTGCAGCCTTCACAATGTCTTCAAAAAGCGTATTGAAATGAGCTTGGAAAACCTGCTTGCGAATAGAAAGTCCATCCTCATAATCGTAGCCGAAGAGCTCGTTGATGGCATGAATATCCAGCTTTTCTTCGCCGGTGAGCAAATTGCGGCAGCGAATAAAGAAGGCTGCCGTCTTCGCGCCCTTATCGGCCAATTTCGCCAAGTGCGGAGGCAGCTCCAACACCTCTGCCAAATGAGCCAGCTGAGCAAAGAGGGGCTCGTCCTTAGACAGGGCCTCGGTATAAACCACATCGGCGAATTTACGGTACAGACCACTGCGTTTCTGCAGGTTTTCGTCATTAAATTTTACGCCCCATTTTTTGATGGCAGCCTGCACAGCTTCAGCGGTGACCGCATCCATGTTCTCAGCGTTAGCCAGCAGATTGTTAAGCTCCTTCCAGGCGTTTTCCGCAGGCTTAGAGCCGAACATCTTGGAGAAAAAACCACATTGTTCTAATTCTTGTATTTCGTAAGGCTTCACTTCTTCTAGCTCCTTGCATATAATTTTGAAAATAATCTAACCTATATTATACTGTAAAATAAGTGTGAAATAAAGCTGTTTTTTGAAAAAGGGGCAAAAAGAAAACCTCCGAACATTATCCGGAGGTTATTTTTCTTGGAGCTGGCAATAGGAATCGAACCCACAACCTGCTGATTACAAATCAGCTGCTCTGCCTATTGAGCTATGCCAGCGTTTACTAGATTATTATAAGATATGGGACACCTTTTGTCAAGAGGAAGCTACAGGTCCATTTTTCCAAGTCAAGGCTTGCTCATCTCTCTTTTCAAAGGTAAATATTAATACTCCTCGTTATCGCTCGCAACCGCACACAAAATTCAACGCGTCCACTGCGCTCTGCTCCGGCTTAACCTTGGTCCAAGCGGCAGCAACCTTGCCCTCTTCATCAATAACGTAAACAGAACGCACTACGCCCATGCTTACCTTGCCGTACAGCTTCTTTTCCTGCCAAACCTCATAGGCCTCCAGCACGGTGTGCTCAGTGTCGGACAGCAAAATAAAGGGCAGCTCCTGCTTAGTAGCGAAATTCAGATGGGATTTCACGCTATCCTTGCTAATACCAATGACCACAGCGCCGGCTTCCACAAATTGTGCGAAGGCATCACGAAAGGCCTGAGCCTGACGGGTGCAGCCGGGAGTGGAATCCTTGGGATAAAAATACAATACGACTTTTTTGCCAGCGAAATCCTTGAGGCTAACCAGCTTACCTTCCTTATCCGGCAGGGTGAAGACCGGAGCCACAGTTCCAATTTCTAACATATGTATCAACTCCAATTATCAAGTATTACTGCTATTCTAGCTAGCTACAGTATACCACATTCCCCAAGCTTCTGCAGTTATTTCTTGGCTAAAGTGGCCTTTAAGGGCATAAAAAATCCGCACCCATAACGGATGCGGATTGCTTGTGTAGATTAGATAGCTTCTTCTACGGGATATACACTGATTTGACGCTTGTCGCGGCCCTTGCGTTCAAATTTAACGCGACCTTCGATAGTAGCGAAAATGGTGTAGTCCTTACCCATGCCAACATTGTTGCCGGGATGGAATTTAGTACCACGTTGACGAACGATGATGCTGCCAGCGGTTACCAATTGGCTGTCATGAGCCTTGGTGCCCAAACGTTGCGCGTTAGAGTCACGACCGTTGTGGGAGCTACCGGTACCTTTTTTATGTGCATGTAATTGCAGAATAATTTCAAACATTACTTTCACCTCCTATGTTCTTGGATGCGAACATATTGCGGACACTGACGTGCAATCGACTCCACTCCATAAACCATGGTCTGGAGAATCGCCTGAGTCAGGTCAGTAGGAGCACTGTTCAATGCTACCTCTAAAATTCCGTCCTCCTGATTGACGTTGTAGGACGGCTTGAGCTTCAAATGTCTTTCCAAGCCAAGCAATGGAGCCTGAGTCAAAGCGGAAACGGCGCTACAAATAATGTCCATACCCTCTTCAGCATAGCCCGCATGACCACTGACTCTATAGCCATTAATCATGCCCTGCTTATCCTTGAATATATCGACCTGTACCATTGCTATTAAGCGTTGATGGAAACGATTTCAACAGCAGTGAACGGTTGACGATGACCTTGACGTTTACGATAGTTGGATTTAGCCTTGTATTTGAAAACGAAAATCTTGTCAGCCTTGCCATGTTCTACAACTTTAGCAACAACCTTAGCGCCTTCAACTACGGGCTTGCCAATCTTCACGTCAGCGTCGTTAACAACGGTCAGAACTTCTTCAAAAACAACTTCAGCGCCAACTTCTGCGTTCAGTTTTTCAACTTGCAGGGTTTCGCCTTCGCTAACACGGTATTGTTTGCCGCCGGTTTTGATAATTGCGTACATCTATTTGCACCTCCCTTAATGATAGACTCGCCAAATACGGTACCCACTGCTTCGCAGCAGGATTTTCAGACCTCTCTGCGCGGTTGGGGACGGACTACGACAGTCCATACTGGTATATTTTACCAATACTGAGCTTATTTGTCAACACCAGTATTATCTAAAATCATAAAACTTTCTATGTGGAGGCTGGCATCGCTTTCCACCTTCAGAGTGCAGGCCAGCTCCCTTTCCCAAGCCCGTATATCCTTGGTAATGAGCCACTGCGCCAGCCATGGATTGGCCACAACGAGTAGGCTTTTAGCGCTGCCACGCCGCTTGAGCAGGGTACGCAAGCGCCGCTTCACCTCTAAGGACAGGGTTTCGCGGCTCTGCACTCGCCCGCTCCCGTCGCACACCGGACAGGGAGCATAGAGCACGCTGGACAGGTTCTGGCGTGACTTTTTGCGAGTAATCTCTACTAAGTTAAGCACCGTAATATCCTGCACCTTGGGATGCATTTTATCCCCGGCCAAGGCCTCGTGAAGCACATTGAGAATCTCCTTCTTATGGGCTTCCGTATGCATGTCGATAAAATCCACCACAATGATGCCGCCGATATCCCGTAGACGCAGCTGCCGCGCGATTTCCGCCGCCGCCTCTCGGTTTATCTGCATAATGGTCTCTTCTAAATTCTCCCGACCACTGAATTTACCGCTGTTCACGTCGATGACGGTCATGGCCTCGGTGTAATCGATGACTAAATAGCCACCGCTGGGCAGGGGCACCTGCTTATCGGAGATGCCTGCCACCGCCTCCTGCTGCTGGTTGTAGGTAAAAATATCCTCCAGGCCCTGATAAAGAGTAAGGCGAATGCGCTTAGCCTGAGGCAGCTGGCCTAACAGCTCCTCCACTCTCTTGAAGGTATTCAAATCGTCGATAACGATTTCTTTGAGCCCCGGTCGCAGATAATCACGGACAATGCGTATAGGCAAATCCAGCTCTCGGCGTAGCAAGCAGGGAGCCTTGGCCACACGTTCCCGAGCCAAAAGCACCTTCCAGGCCGCGCTGAGCTCGGCCACGTCCTGGGCTAAGAGCTGCTCATCGACACCGGAGGCAGCAGTGCGTACCACTACGCCCATACCCTCCGGTCTCACAGCGTTATAAATTCTATTTAAGCGTTCTTTTTCGTTTTTATCGGAAATCTTGCGGGAAATGCCCACATAATCCGCTTGGGGCAGCAGCACAGCGTAACGCCCGGGCACTGTCAGCTCCCTAGTGGCGGTGGGTCCCTTAGTGCCACGGGCATCCTTGGAAATTTGTACCACAAGGCTTTGACCCTCGGTTACGTCCATGGCTTCGCCTAAGTAAAGAAAGGCGTTCTGCTCTAGGCCAATATCCACAAAGGCTGCCTGAATGCCCCGTACCACGTTGCACACACGCCCTTTAAAGATGCTGCCCACCAGATGCTGCTCCGCCGTGCGTTCCACCAAATATTCCACCAGCTTGCCGTTTTCCACAAGCCCCATGCGTGTTTCATCTGCGCTTGCTCCGATAATGATTTTTGCTGTCATTGTCTTCGCGCTCCTATATTGATGCCTGCCTTGAGCAGGCGCTACTTTTTTGTTGATATTTCATTGTATCACAAAATGCTCAGCTAGGCAAAAGGAAAATCCCCACAGCTCTCTGCGGGGATCAAATAGCTTATTCTACTTACGTTTACCAAGCGGCCACCGTTCCATCTGCTCTGGGCTCGGTAGCTCCTGCGAGAATACCATTGTCATCACGCCAGATGATTTCTCCGCGACCAAAGCTAGTGTAGTCATCCTTTACCGTGATTTCGTGACCACGGCGACGCAAGTCCTCAATAATTTCCGGTGGAACACGGTCCTCCAGCCAAATCTTTTTGCCCTCAATCCACTGCCAACGAGGCGCATCCAGACTAGCCTGAGGGTTCAGCAAAAAGTCCACCGTGTTCATGACCACCTGCACATGGCCCTGGGGCTGCATATAAGCGCCCATAACGCCGAAGGGTCCCACGGCCTTGCCACCTTTAGTGAGGAAGCCGGGGATGATGGTATGGTAGGGCTTCTTGCGTGGCAGCAAAAAGTCATCGCTCTCCGGATCCAGACTAAAGCCTGCGGCGCGGCAGTTCAGATTAAGGCCATAACCGGGCAGCACAATGCCGCTGCCAAAGTCCTTGTAGTTGCTCTGGATGAAGGACACCATATTACCCTCGTCATCGGCAGCGTTCAGGTATACTGTGCCGCCGCAGAAGGGAGTTCCTGGAACAGGATCCAGAGCCTCTTCCCCTATGAGGCCGCGACGCTGAGCTGTATACTCCTCGCTGAGCAGCTCTTCCACCTTGGTACGCATGTAACGAGGGTCAGCGATATACTTCATACCGTCGGCGAAAGCCAGCTTCATGGCTTCGATTTGCTTGTGATAGGTATCGCCACAGTTTTTCTCAGGGAAGTCGAAGCCCTTGAGAATATTCAGAGCCATTAAGGCGGTGATGCCATGGCCGTTAGGCGGCATTTCCCATACGTCATAGCCACGATAATTGATATGAATGGGCTCCTGCCATTCAGGATAATAATCTGCCAAATCCTCCTTGGTCAGATAACCGCCGGTGGCATTACTAAACTCCACGATCTTCTCAGCCAATTCACCGCGGTAAAGGCTTTCGCAATAGCTATCCGCCAAAAGGCGTAGCGTTTTGGCGTGGTCCGGCAGCTTCATCAGCTCCCCTGTTTTGGGAACGTGACCACCGGGGGCGAAGGTCTCGAACCAGTACCGCATGGCAGGGTTATCCTTATAGGGTAGGAACTTATCGTAGCCAGCCTGCAAAAAGCGAGCCACGATGGGCGAAACGGGGAACCCGTTTTGGGCATAATCGATGGCGGGCTCGAAGAGCTTGGCGAAGGGCAGCTTCCCGAAGCGTTTGTGCAGCTCGGCCCAGGCGCCGGCGGCGCCGGGGATAGTCATGGCCACCCAGCCGAAGAAGGGAATTTTATCGGTACAGCCCGCTGCCCGAGCCGCTTCCGCTGTAAGGTAGGTGGGGGCGTAGCCGCTGCCGTTCAAGCCATAGAGTTTATCCTTGACCCATACCAGAGCGAAGCAGTCGCTGCCGAGGCCCGTATTGGTGGGCTCCACAATGGTTTGGCAAATCGCTGTAGCGATGGCGGCATCGATGGCGTTGCCGCCTTGCTGCAGCATGGCCAAGCCCGCCTGAGCCGATAAGGGTTGGCTCGTGCACACCATGCCGCGCCGCGCGTAAATTACGCGGCGGCGGGAGGTATAGGGATATTCCTGTCCGTTAAAATTGAAATTCATCTGCGTCTTCCTCCCAAGATATAGTGCATAACACTATTACTCGAAAAACTCAGCCAAGGTTTCCGCCAACACATCCACCTTAATAGGCTTAGCGATATGTCCGTTCATACCGGCCTGCAAAGCGTTCTTGCGGTCCTCCTCAAAAGCATTGGCGGTAACTGCCAGAATAATAACCTTGGACTTCTCCTTATTTTCCAGCTCGCGAATGGCCTTCGTAGCCTCATAACCATTCATCCTGGGCATTTGGATATCCATCAAAATTAAATCGTAATAGCCTGCGGGAGCCGCCTCCAGCATAGCCACGCACTCACAGCCATCCTGAGCCAGCTCCACGGCGAAGCCCATTCTCTGTAAAATCGCCGTAGCTATTTCTGCATTCAGCTCATTATCCTCGGCCAGCAAAATGCGTTTGCCTCGGAAATCGAGAGTCTTGCTTTCCGTGCTCTTCTTTTGCACAGCCACCTGACTTGGCTCGGCCCAGCGAAGGGGTAACATTATGGTGATTTTCGTGCCTTGGCCCAGTTGGCTTTCCACTTCAATAGTGCCCTTCATAAACTCTACAAGCTTCTTCACGATGGGCATACCCAGCCCGGTGCCATGGATTTTGCTTTCTGTGGAAGAATGCTCCCTAGTAAACTCCTCAAAAATATGGGGCAAAAACTCTTGGGAAATGCCGATGCCGGTATCCTCAATAGTGGTCCTGTACCAGCTATAGCCGGGCTTATCCATGGGGAGCTCCTCCACGCTCAAGGAAATACTGCCACCGTTAGGAGTATATTTCACAGCGTTACTAAAGATGTTGAACATCACTTCACGCAGCTTAACCGCATCGCAAATAATATCCGCATGCTGTACCTTTTCGAGGCGAATATGGCGTAGCTGCTTCTCCTTCAGCTGTGGGTCAAACAGGGAATAGAAGGAATCATTAAAGCTATGAATATTGCAGCAGCTTTCCTCCAGCTGCATCATGCCGCTTTCAATACGGGCCATTTCGAGCACGTTATTGATCAGAGAAAGCAGGAAATCGTTGGCAGTTTTAATCTTGCCAATATAGTTCTGCGCCAGCTCCTGCTCATGTAAATTCTTCTCTAACAGCTCCGTAAAGCCAATGATAGCATTCATAGGCGTGCGGATATCATGACTCATATTGAACAAAAAGGCGGATTTGGCAGCGCTGGCACGGTTAGCAATCTCCAGCTGGGCCATGGTTTCAGCCTTATCATGGGCTTCGGTCACGTCACGCCCCAAAATATTGGCCACAGGCTCGCCGGCCTCATTGGTACCCATGAAAAGGTTAACCTCGTGCCACTGGTTCGTGCCATTAATCTGCATCCGACAGATTATGGAGCCTGCGTAGCCAGAAAAATGCAGTCTCTTTTGCAATGCCTGCACGCCAATCAAATTATCGTAGGCCTCCTTGTGCTCTTGGCCCACAAACTTGAGTAATTTGGCGTATAAAAGCACATAGTCATCAGTCTCCTGCATGAGACTGATGGTTTCAGGTTCGCCGGTACCGGTAATCAGGGAATAATGCCAGCTTTCCAAATTTACAGTCAGGTTAAAGCTATAGAGCATTTTGGTAATACCGGATAGCAACTGGTCACGAGCCATAACGGCTCTTTGTTGATTATCCCTTTGCTCCTGACGCTTGTGAGATTCGGTAATATCGCGACCGAGAATATTGGCCACGGGCTCACCTTTTTCGTTAGTGCCCATAAAAATATTCATTTCATGCCATTCTTCACCATTGTCGATAATGGCGCCATATTCCAAGCTACCAATAAAGCCGTGGGCATTACTACGTGCCCGCAAAGCATCTAAGCTAGCCAGAGCAGCAAACTGAATCACGTTTTCCGGGTCTAAATATTGCAGCTTTTTATTATAAGCAGTCTCATAATCATCGGTAGATTTAAAAATTTCCATGAATTTGGTCATACCAGTGCCAATAATCATGCTATATTTGCCGGTACGCAAATTCAAGGTCAAATTATAGCTATACAGCATCTTGGTGATTTCAGACAAAATCTGGTTTTTAGAAGCGGCAGCCTGTAGCTCTTGGGCGCTTTTTTCAGCAGCATTATGAG
>SFCN01000050.1 GCA_004558595.1 Phascolarctobacterium sp.
AGGTAGCCTGGGCGCATATTTCGTGGGCAGCACCCTTACTACCCTGATTCCCTTCCCACCCATGCAAATTCCTGTGGCGGTAGGTACAACCTATGCTTTAGGTCGCGTGGTTACCGAATGGCTCAAGGCGGGCAAGCCCAAGGATATGAGTCCCTTTAAAAAGGTTTATGATGATGCTATGAATATGGCCAAGAAGAACATCGATATTTTTAAGGATAATCCCCACAAGAATGAGCCCTTAGGTGATGAAAAGCATCATTACGAGATTTAAGAAACATAGAGAAGCTATGAAGCAACAAGCTAGGAGGATGACTATGTATGACGTAGCCATTATCGGCGGCGGACCGGCAGCGATTTTCGCGGCCTATGAATTTGCAATAAAATATCCGGAGCTAAAGCTGGTGATGCTGGAGGCTGGTAATGCCATTGATAAGCGTCACTGCCCCTTGGCGGCGAAAAAGGTGGACCATTGTATTAACTGCAAGCCCTGTAGCATTATGCGTGGCTTTGGCGGCGCAGGGGCTTTTTCTGATGGCAAGTACAATTTCACTACAGAATTCGGCGGTTGGCTCAATGAATATCTGCCAGAGGAAAAGGTGATTGAGCTTATCGATTATGTGGATGAGCTGAACTGCCGTCATGGTGCGCCGGGTGAATATTTCACAACGAAAAATAGCGATATTGGTCGCAAGGCTTTGCGCTATGATTTGCATTTGCTCAACGCTAAGGTGCGCCATTTGGGAACAGAAAACAACCTTGTGATTATGGAAAATATCTATAATTTCCTGTGGGAGAAGATGGAAATTCGCTGTAATACAGCGGTGGAATCCATTGAAAAGCAGGAGGATGGTAGCTTTAGGCTGGCCTTAGCTGGTGGTAGCTGTGTGCAGTGCAAGTATCTCATCGCGGCTCCTGGCCGTGCCGGCGCGGAATGGTACACCGAAGAATGTCGCAAGTTAGGCCTGTCCTTCATCAATAACCAAGTTGATATTGGCGTACGGGTGGAGGTGCCTGCAGATGTATTTAAGCATATTACGGACGAGGTTTATGAGGCGAAGATTCTCTATCGCACTCAGACCTATAACGATATGGTGCGCACCTTCTGCATGAATCCCTATGGCTATGTAGTAGCGGAAAATACCGATGGCATTATCACTGTTAACGGCCATAGCTATCGTGACCCGAAGCTGCACAGTAAGAATACTAATTTCGCTCTCTTGGTAAGCAGCAAGTTTACTGAGCCCTTCCATGAGCCCTTGCAATATGGTAAGCGTATCGCTTCCTTCTCTAACATGCTGGGCGGTGGCGTGTTAGTGCAGCGCTTTGGCGATTTAGTCAAGGGGCGTCGTACTAACGAAAAGAGGCTTTTAAAGAGCTTTACCAAGCCCACTCTTTCTGCAACACCGGGAGATTTAAGCTTGGTCTTGCCTAAACGGCAGTTAGATGATATCATTGAGATGATATATGCTCTAGATAAGATTGCTCCGGGTATGGCCAATGCTGATACCCTGCTTTATGGTGTTGAGGTGAAGTTCTATAGTGCGCGCTTAGAGCTGGACGGCAATTTGGAAACGAAGATTCCCAATATGTTTGCCGTAGGCGATGGCGCAGGCATTACAAGGGGACTGTCCCAAGCCAGTGCTTCCGGTGTGTGGGTGGCCCGAGTAATCGGTGAGCGTATAAAAGAAAAAGCATAAAAATTGTAGGAAGGTGTTGTAGTAGTGAATTTTGAGTTTTTTGCGTTTCTAGTGTTCATGTCCTTTGTGTCCTTTGCTATTGCCTTTTTGGCTTATGCCATGGTGGTGCGTTTTATGGGCAAGGAGGGCTTCTTATCTCGCATGGGACAGATTATTCTGGTACCTGCTTGTGTAGTAATTTTTGATTTTATTTGCATCGCTGCTCCTAGCGGCTATCGTTATTTGATTGGCGGTATTCCTCTTTTGGGTGTTGCCGGCTTAGCCTTGTACTATCGCTTCGTAAAGGGCGAGGATTTTGCTAATCCTCAAAAAACTCCTACCGAGCTGGCTCAGGCGGCAGCAGAGCCTAAAAAGTTCAGTAAAAAATCTGCTCGCATTCACGCTTCCAGAAAAAAACGTGGTCGTGAATAATCTTACTTAACTTGTGCTGCGCAAGCAGGAAAATTGCATCTAAAAAACGAATATATATGTAGATAGAAGCAAATTAGCGATCCATGTCTTTAGGTTATATATGGAGGTGTTGTATATGTTCAAAAAAATTCTCATTCCTATTGATGGTAGCGAAGGCTCTTGGAGAGCATTGAACACGGCTGTGGAGCTGGGCAAAAAGTTCGATAGTGATTTGTTGGTTGTAAATGTAATTCAGCCCTATAATAATGCTGCGCTTTTGGCTATTCCTTTGGACCATGCTACAGTAACCCAGGGCAATAGTGAGCTGGAAAAGATTGGCGACAAGGTTTTGGAAATGGCTGAGGAAAGACTGGCTTCCTATCCTCATAAAACCGAGTATAGCCTAGAGGTTGGTCATCCCTCCGAGCGCATTATCGCGTTAGCTAAAAAGGCCAATGCAGATGCTATTGTCATCGGTAGCCGTGGCTTGTCCGGTATTGCTGAATTCTTCTTGGGCAGCGTCAGCTCCAAGGTTTCTCAATATGCATCTGTTCCCGTTTTAATCGTGAAATAAAATGCTGCACCGTATCCTGGTACCCATCGATGGTACAGAATGTTCGTGGCGAGCTTTGGAATATGCCTGTGGGCTGGTGCAGCTGAGCGGTGGCAGTCTTGTTGTGATGACTGTGACTAAGGGACAGCATGCGGAGCCGGTGTTGGCGGCGGAGGGTGAGTCCCTTTTCGCTCATATCGGCAACGAAGTGCTGGACTCGGCCAATGCTATGCTGGCAGGCAAGGGTATTGATTGTACTTATTTGCTAGAGAATGGGGGCAACGTGGCTGCCAGCATCTTGCAGACGGTTCAGGATGAATGCTGTGATGGCGTTGTGTTGGGCAGTCGCGGGATGGGCGTGTTGGAAGGAATCTTCCGTGGTAGTGTTAGTCAGCTGGTGCTGGAGAATGCTACTGTGCCTGTAACAATTATAAAGTAAAGCGTACAAGGAGATACCGTAGCATAGGTATCTCCTTCTTTTCACATCTGTAAAAATTATGTATACATTGGAATCTCAGAGCCCTTTTGATTTTACAAAAGGGTGTAGATAGTGTATACTAAATTTACTGGTGGGAGCAATCCTGCCTTTAGATAAGGTCAAGCTTTAAATTTTTTAGAGATAATAGAAAGAAGGGAATTTAATGGCAAAAATGAAAACCATGGATGGCAACACAGCTGCTGCGCATATCGCCTATGCTTTTACTGATGTTGCTTGTATCTATCCTATTACTCCGTCCTCTCCTATGGCTGAGGTAGTGGATGAATGGTCTGCTCAAGGTAGAAAGAACCTTTTCGGTCAACAGGTTCGTGTTGTAGAAATGCAATCCGAGGCTGGCGCTGCCGGCGCCGTACACGGCTCCCTGCAGGCTGGTGCGTTGACTACCACCTTCACCGCTTCTCAAGGCCTTCTGTTAATGATTCCTAACATGTATAAAATTGCCGGTGAATTGCTGCCCGGTGTTTTCCATGTTTCCGCTCGCGCTTTGGCCGCCAGCTCCTTGAATATTTTTGGTGATCATCAGGACGTTATGGCTTGCCGTCAAACAGGCTTTGCTATGCTGGCTGAATCCTCCGTACAAGAGGTTATGGACTTGGCCGCTGTGGCTCATTTGACTGCAATTAAGAGCCGCGTGCCCTTCCTGAACTTCTTCGATGGCTTCCGTACCTCCCACGAAATCCAAAAGATTGAGGTTATGGATTACGAGGATTTGGATAAGCTGCTGGATAAGGAGGCTGTGGATGCCTTCCGTAAGCGTTCCTTGAATCCTGACAATCCTGTTCAACGTGGTAGCGCGCAAAATCCGGATATTTATTTCCAAACTCGTGAGACTGTTAACTCCTACTATGAAGCAGTTCCTGCTATGGTAGAGGAATATATGGCCGAGATCTCTAAGATCACTGGTCGTGAGTATCATCTGTTCAACTATTATGGCGCTCCCGATGCTGAAAACATTATCGTAGCTATGGGCTCCGGCTGTGACACTGCTCGCACTGTGGCCGAGGCTCTGAATAAGGAAGGTCAAAAGGTTGGCGTGCTGGTAGTACATCTGTATCGTCCCTTCGCTTTTGATGCCTTCATGAAGGCTATTCCTGAGACTGTAAAACGCATCGCTGTTCTGGATCGCACCAAGGAGCCTGGTTCCTTAGGCGAGCCTCTGTATTTGGATGTTCGCGCAGCCTTCTACAACAGCGACCGCAAGCCCCTCATCATCGGTGGTCGTTATGGCTTGGGCTCCAAGGATCCCCTGCCGCGTGATATCGAAGCGGTATTTGCCAATCTGGCAGCTGCTGAACCGAAGAACAACTTTACCGTTGGCATCGTAGATGATGTTACTAATACTTCCCTGCCTGCTGGTAGAGACCTCGAGGTTGTTCCCGAAGGCACCACCGCCTGCAAGTTCTGGGGTCTGGGTTCCGATGGTACAGTTGGCGCTAACAAGAACTCCATTAAGATTATCGGCGACCACACCGATATGTATGCCCAAGGCTACTTCTTCTATGATTCCAAGAAGTCCGGTGGCATCACCGTATCCCACTTGCGTTTTGGCAAGACTCCGATTCAAGCTCCTTATTTGATTGATGCTGCTGACTTTGTAGCGGTACACAAGTCCTCTTATGTACATTCCTACGATGTTGTAGCTGGTATTAAAAAGGGTGGTACCCTGCTGCTGAACTGCGAATGGACTGCTGAAGAATTAAGCGAGCAGTTGCCTGCAGCTATGAAGCAATATATTGCCAAGAATAATATCAATCTGTATATTATCGACGCTGTGAAGATTGGTAAGGAAATTGGCTTAGGCGCTCGCATTAACATGGTTATGCAGGCTGCTTTCTTTAAGTTGGCTAATATCATTCCTATTGATGAAGCAGTGAAGTATATGAAGGATGCTATTGACCATTCCTATGGCAAGAAGGGTCAAGCGATTGTCGATATGAACTATGCTGCTGTTGACGCCGGCGTTAACGCTGTTGTGAAGGTAGAGATTCCTGCTGATTGGGCAAATGCTGTTGAGACTAAGGCTGCTGCTAAGACCGGCAATGATTTCGTCGATAAGATTATGGTTCCCATGAACCGTCTGGAAGGCGACAAGCTTACTGTTGGCGATTTGATGTCCGTTAACGACGGCACCTTCCCCAGCGGCACCTCTGCTTACGAAAAACGCGGTGTTGCTCTGGATGTTCCTGAATGGAATCCTGATACCTGTATCCAATGTAACCAATGCGCCTTTGTTTGCCCCCACGCTGCTATCCGCCCCGTACTGATGGATGAGGCTGAGGCTGCTGCTGCTCCGGAAATTATGGCTAAGAAGCCTGCTATCGGCGCTAAGGGCATGACCTTTACTATTAATGTTTCTCCGCTGGATTGCTTGGGCTGCGGCAACTGTGCTCAGGTTTGCCCGGCTCCGAAGGGCAAGGCTCTGGTTATGAAGCCGCTGGATACCCAACTGGCTAAGGCTGAGGCTTGGGAATATGCAACTAAGAAGGTTGCTGTGAAGCCCAATCCTGTAAACAAATACACCATGAAGGGCTGCCAATTCGAAGAGCCCTTGCTGGAGTTCTCCGGTGCTTGCGCAGGCTGCGGCGAAACTCCGTATGCGAAGCTGGTAACCCAGCTCTTTGGTGACCGCATGATGGTAGCCAATGCTACCGGCTGCTCCTCTATTTGGGGTGCCTCCGCTCCCTCCATGCCCTATACTAAGAATGCGGCTGGTCATGGCCCCGCTTGGGCTAACTCCCTCTTCGAGGATAACGCCGAGTATGGCTTAGGTATGTACATCGGCGTTGCCCAAAACCGCGCTAAGATTGCGGACATTATCACCGAAGCCTTGACCAAGGATATTCCTGCTGATTTGAAGGCTGCGATGGAAGCATGGTTGGCAGGCAAAGAGGATGGCGAGGGCTCTCGTGAGCGCGCTGATGCTCTGGAAGCTGCAGTAGCTGCCCACAAGGATGAGTGCGGTACCTGCGCTGCCTTGTATGAAATGAAGCAATACTTTGTGAAACGCTCCAACTGGATCTTCGGCGGCGACGGCTGGTCCTATGATATTGGTTACGGCGGTGTTGACCATGTTCTGGCATCCGGTGAAGATGTAAATATTATGGTCTTCGATACCGAGGTATATTCTAATACAGGCGGCCAATCCTCCAAGGCTACTCCTACTGCGGCAGTTGCTAAGTTCGCTGCCAGCGGCAAGAAGACTAAGAAGAAGGATCTTGGCATGATGGCTATGAGCTATGGCTATGTTTATGTAGCTCAAGTCGCTATGGGCTATGACAAGAACCAGCTGCTGAAGGCTCTGAAGGAAGCAGAGGCATATCATGGTCCGTCCCTGATTATCTGCTATGCTCCTTGCATTAACCACGGCTTGAAGGCTGGCATGGGCTGCAGCCAATTGGAAGAGAAGCGTGCGGTTGAGTGCGGCTATTGGGCAACTTATCGTTATAATCCGGAGCTGAAGGCTCAGGGCAAGAATCCCTTTAGCCTGGATTCTAAGGAGCCCACTGGTAATTTCCGTGAGTTCTTGATGGGCGAGGTTCGCTTTAGCTCTTTACAGAAGACTTTCCCGGAGACTGCTGAGGCATTGTTCGAGAAGACGGAGGCGGATGCAAAGGCTCGCTTAGAGGGATATAAGAAGCTTGCGGCACAAGAGTAATTGCATAGTATAGTTGGCTTTGGCTGTACCACTTTATGTGGTACAGCCTTTTGTGTTATTTTGCGTTATAGAAAAAGTCAATAGGTAACATCCTGCTCGCGAGTAAAGCTCGCTGGATGTTACCTATTGACTTTTTATAGTGAGTGAATGATGTTCAGAAAAAGTAATTGGCAACATTTTGCTCACCAGCTGTTGTGGATTTACTTTTTCAGTTTATGTTCACACTATAAAATGTCTAAATATGATATAATTAGACTTATAGTTGATATTGCAAGAGGAGAGCATGATTATGGCAGATAAGTTTTTAGTGATAGATGGTAGTAGTCTTATTCATAGGGCTTTTTTTGCGTTGCCGCCTTTGATGAATAAGCAGGGCGTGCATACGGGAGCGGTGTATGGCTTGTGCAATATGCTGCTGAAGCTTTTGGGAGATTTGCAGCCCCGCTATATGGCTGTGGCCTTTGACAAGTCTCGTAAGACCTTCCGTACCGAGATGTATGCTGACTATAAGGGCCAGCGTAAGCCCACTCCCAGCGAGCTGAGCGAGCAATTTCCGCTGTCCATGAAGGTTTTGGATAGCTTGGGGATTCACACGCTGGAGCTGGATAATTACGAGGCAGATGATATTATCGGCACCTTTGCTAAAAGTGCCCCTGAGGATGTGGAGGTTATTATCGTTACCGGTGATAGGGACGAGCTGCAGCTGGTGGATAAGCGTACGAAGGTTTATTACACGAAGCGTGGCATCAGCGACATTCAGGTTTTTGATGAGGCTGAATTTGCGGCCAATTACGAGGGCTTGGAGCCTAAGCAGCTTATTGAGCTGAAGGGCTTGATGGGTGATACCTCCGATAATATTCCCGGTGTGCCCGGCGTGGGACCGAAGACGGCTATTAAATTGATTAAGGAATACGGAACTGTTGCCAATGTGTTGGCCAATATTGATAAGGTTACGGCTAAATCTCTTAAGGCTAAGCTGGAGGCCAATAAGGAGTCGGCTTTGCTGAGCCAGAGGCTGGCCACCATTTGCACGGAAGCTCCAGTGGATACTAATATGGCTCTTTACGAGCTAGCTCCAATTAAGGAGGAAGCACGGACTTTGCTACAGGATTTGGAGTTCCGCAATATGTACGAGCGTTTTGCTGCAGTCTTGGGCGGTGAGCAGCACAGCTTTGATTTGTTCGGCGAAACTGTGGAGCAGGAGTCGGCACAGGTGCTTACGTTGACCAGTGGTACGCAAGCGGAGGAATTGTTCAAGGAGCTGGCTGGGAGAACTGAGCCAGTTCCATTTGTGGCGAAGGTTGCTGGCAGCTTGCCGGAGCTTTATTTCAGCAGAGTGGAAATTCTGTTGGGAGATACTGTGTATGTGTTAGATACCATGAGTCAATGCTGGGATGCCTTCAAGCGGTGGCTAGCCAGTCCTAGTCCTAAGCAGACCGTGGACACGAAAGAGATTTATAAATGCTGTCTGTGCCTTGGCATAAAGCCTCAGGGCTTGGTGGAGGACGTGGCCTTGGCTGCCTATGTGGCTGATCCCGGTCATAGCTCCTATGCCTTAGCAGATTTGAATAAACGTTATGTAAATAATCCGCTGCCTACGGAGGCGGAGAATATAGCTCAGCTAGTGCCGCTTATGAAAGAGCAGCTGGAGCAAAGGGAGCAGCTAGCTCTGTATCAGGATTTGGAGCTGCCCCTGGCACCGGTGCTGGCTCAAATGGAATACAATGGCATTACTCCTGATATGGAGCTTTTGGATCAGCTTAACGAGGATATGAGCTTCCGCATTGGCAAGCTGGAGCGTTTGGCTGAGGAGCAAGCGGGTGAGAGCTTTAATCTGAAGTCACCCAAGCAGCTGGGCGTGGTACTGTTTGAGCATTTGCAGCTGCCGGTGATTAAAAAGACGAAGACAGGCTACTCTACCGATGTGAAGGTGCTGGAGGCCTTGCAGGGTAAGCATCCCTTGATTGATACGATTTTGGAGCATCGCAAGCTGGCTAAGCTGCAATCCACTTATCTAGAGGGTCTGCAGCCCCTTGTGAATGCCAAGACCGGTCGTATTCATACTCATTTCCAACAGACTGTAACTGTAACGGGACGCCTTTCCAGCACTGACCCCAATCTGCAAAACATACCCACGCGCACGGAGGAGGGCAAGCAGATTCGTCGCATTTTCGGGCCGGGCGTTGGCTATGACTATCTCATGAGCTGCGATTATTCGCAGGTAGAGCTGCGAATTTTAGCCTGCATCGCTCAGGATCATTTATTGCTGGAGTCCTTCCGTCATGGACAGGATGTACATGCACGTACAGCGGCGGAGGTTTTTGGTTTGCCGCTGGATGAGGTTACCAGCCAGCAGCGTAGTAAGGCTAAGGCGGTAAACTTTGGCATTGTCTATGGCATTAGCGATTTTGGCTTGGCTAACCAGCTGCAGGTTTCCCGCAAGGAGGCCGCAGGCTATATTGAGAGCTATTTTGCACGTTATACGGGCGTGAAAAGATATATGGAAGATATTGTGGCTAAGGCTCGTGAGCAGGGCTATGTGAGCACTCTGATGGGGCGTAGACGTTATCTGCCGGATATTCGCCACAGCAATTTTAATCTGCGTAGCTTTGCGGAGCGTACGGCGATTAATACGCCCATTCAAGGCACGGCTGCGGATATTATGAAGAAGGCGATGATCGATGTGCAGCGGGCCTTGGAGGCTGAACAGCTGAAGAGTCGCATTCTGCTGCAGGTGCACGATGAGCTGGTGCTTGAGGTTACTGAGGATGAGAAGGATAAGGTTGCAGAGCTTGTGCAAGAGGCAATGGAAAAGGCCGTAATTATGGAAATACCGTTGCTAGCTGAGGTTAGCTTCGGTAAAAACTGGGCTGAGACGAAATAAAAAGGAGTTAGTATTATGCCAGAGATGCCGGAAGTGGAGCAGGTCAGAAAGACTCTAGCTCCCCATGTTGAAGGTAAAAAAATAACCTCCGTGGAGGTTTATTTAGATAGATTGATTAAGCACCCCACTAAAGAAAGGTTCGTTGAAGGACTAGTGGGTAAGACCATTCAAAGAATTGGACGTAAGGGCAAATATTTAGTGCTGCACACTGATGTGAACCAAAAGCTGATAGTTCATTTGCGCATGACAGGTGCACTGATTGCTCAAAAGAGCGAGCTGGAAGCCCCTGCCTATGCCAAAATTAAATTTACGCTTACAGACGGTGTTACTATGTGGTTTACGGATATTCGTACCTTTGGCACACTGTATTTAGTGACCAATGATGACGCTTATATCGAGGGCTATGAAACCTTGGGCCCGGAGCCTTTAAGTGAGGGCTTTACAGTGGAGTATCTGGCTCCTTTAGCAGCTAAGAGTCGTAAGGCAGTAAAGACCTTTATCCTGGACCAAAGGATTATTGCCGGCTTAGGCAACATTTATGCTGACGAATGCTTGGCCTTGTCCGGTATTTTGCCCATGCGTTTGGCGAATACTCTGAGTTATGAGGAGGTTGTGGAGCTACACAAGGCTATCAATGCCGTCATTGCCCAAGGCATTAAAAATCGTGGCACTACCTTCCGTGATTACAAGGATGGCGAGGGTAATAAGGGAGATAATCAAAACCATTTATTGGTATATAGTCGCAAGGGTAAGCCCTGTAAGAAGTGTGGGGCAGTGCTAGTGGGCACGAAAATAGGCGGTCGCGGCACTGTGTATTGTGAGCATTGTCAAAAGTAGGAGTTTGAGATGATAGTAATTGGTTTAACAGGGGGCATTGCCTCCGGCAAAAGCACCGTTTCCGGCGAGCTGAGCCGTCAGGGTGTGCCTATTTTCGATGCGGACCAAAATGCACGGGATGCTGTGGCAAAGGGTAGTAAGGGCCTGGCTATGGTTGTTGAGGCTTTTGGTAACGAGTATTTGACTGCGGAGGGCGAGTTGAATCGTCCTAAGGTGTCGGAGCTAGTTTTTCGCGATAAGCAGGCGTTGAAAACCTTGGAGGGCATTTTGCACAAAATAGTGTGGGAGAATGCGGAAAGCTTTTTAAAGGAGCAGCAGGAGCAGGGCGCTAAGCTGGCTGTGCTGGATGTGCCTCTGTTGATTGAAACGGGCTGGCATAAGCAGGTGGATAAGGTGTGGCTGGTGGCTGTAAGCCGCCAGCAGCAGATTGAGCGGGCCATGCTGCGCAGCGGCATGACCGAGGCTGAGGTTGTGGCCCGCATTAATGCCCAAATGTCTTTGGAAGAAAAGCGTAAATATGCTGATGTGGTGCTGGATAATAGCGGTAGCTTGGAGCAAACCTTGGCTCAGGTTCAGGGGGAGCTGAAGAAGCTTTTGGGTGATGCTAGTGGCTGCTAAACGCAAAACGATTACTCGCGGCAGTAGGCGCAGAAAGCGCAGTAGGCTGCCGGAATGTTTGATTATTTTGGCGGTACTGGTGGGTATAATCTTCGCTGGCTGGAAAACTTGGAACAGTGATGCAGTGCAGATGCGTTTTGTGTATATGTGGGACCATCAGCAGGATATTATTACCTATAGCCAAAAGAATAAGGTGGATCCCTTTCTCATCGCAGCCATCATCAAGAATGAGAGCAATTTTAACCACAAGGCGGTTTCCAAGGTTGGCGCTGTTGGACTGATGCAGATTATGCCGGATACAGGGCGTTGGATTGCGGAGCAAATGGGACTTGAGGGCTATAAGGATACGGATTTGTATCAAACAAGGACTAATATCCGCATGGGCTGCTGGTATCTGGGGGAGCTGGACCATGAGTTTAAGCATAATTTGGCCTTGGTGATGATAGCTTATAACGCTGGTCGCGGTCAGACTCGTGCATGGATGCAGCAGTATGGCTGGGACGATAATTTTAACGATTTAAAGGCCATACCCTTTCCTGATACCCGTGAGTATGTGATAAAGGTGCTGCAGGATAGGGATAAGTATTATTTGCTTTATCGTGATAGGGTGCCCTTGTCATAGGCTTTGGACAGTAAATTTTTGCTAAAAGTGGCTGTTTTCCTGCGAAAGCTGTTGACAAATTAGTATTTCTATGTTATCATTATTACGTTGCAAATGACGGCAACATTTGAATAGAAATGCGGTAGTGGCGGAACGGCAGACGCGCTAGCCTCAGGAGCTAGTGGGGGCAACCCCGTGGAGGTTCAAATCCTCTCTACCGCACCATTTTTATATTCAAGGTTATTTCCCAAAGACGCGGTCGTGGTGGAACGGCAGACACGCCACTTTGAGGGGGTGGTGGGAGAAATCCCGTATGGGTTCAAATCCCATCGACCGCACCAAATTGTAAATGCAGACGTTGTGCTTAGGCATGACGTCTTTTTTATATGTTAAAAGCACAGACTTGAAAATAAAGAAGTCTGTGCTTTTTAAACAGCTATTGTTGGCCTACTTTTTCGAGCGACCTAAAAAGTAGCAAAAAAGCTTTGCTATATCCTAAAGGGTTCGTGGTTAGAATTTCCACTCGAAGGTGGCCTTGCCGTAGATGCTGGAGCCACCCTTGCGATAGATGTCGCTGCCCAGGGTTAGGCCCACATCGAGGCGATTAGGAGTCTTGAAAATGACGCCGGCGGCGATGCTCATGCTGTCGCGACCGTAGGTCTCAATGGTATCTTCGATGGGGGTACCGGGGAATTCAGCCAGCTCATAGCTGGTGCGACCATTGTCGCTGAGGAGCTCATGGTTCCAAGCAACGCTGGCGTGGGCTTGCCATTGAGTGCTGTCGTAGCTATCCAAGGGCTTGGGATTGGTAACGAGGCGATAGCCCAGCTGAGTGCGCAGGGAGTCGTAGGTTGCGCTTTCCAGATTGGTGCGGACAGCGCCACCGTCCTCGTGTACGCTGGGACGATGGGCAAAGCTGTAGTCCAATGCTGCAAAGGGACCACTCTTTACAACGCCGTGCTCCTTGGTCAGGGCTGCACCGATATTAAAGCTGCCGCTGTAGCCGGTCCAGTCGCCGTCAGCAGTGCCAGTATAACCACCGATATTGATGTTGCGGTGGCTGCGCATTTGCTCAAGTCCGAGGCGGGCACTGCCAAAGGCCTGCCAGCCCTGCCATGCGGCAGGGGCGTAGCTGGCCTGCGCGCCCAGGTATAGGCCCTCGCCCTTGACGCGGCTACTAGCTTCGCTGGTGCTCTGATGATTTAGCGCAGCGTGGTAGCCGTGGGTTAGGCCATTATCCAGCGTGCGCTCCATGGCACCAATCACACCGCTGTTGTGATTGGTGTAGCCGTGTGCGCCGCTGTGTTGGTCGGTGTAGGCGCTAAAGGGCATTACGATGTTGCGCCAAGCGTTATATTTCGGTGCTTCATCCACAGCAGGCCCGCGCCCGCCGCCGGTGACGGTTGCTGGGATGTTATTGCTAAAGCTGCCCAGCATGTTGAGATTGTTCAGCATGCTGTGGGTGTTGAGAGTTGCCTGAGTAGAGCTGTGCATGATGCTGGGGTTCATTTGCTTGAGGGCGCTAGCTTTGCCTGCTCTATCCGCTGCATCCAGCTCTGTGAAAAGCTTTTGCCAATCTGCGCCATGCTCAGGAAGATTGCCAAGATAATCAAGGTTATCGTTCAAGATTTGGCCTAAAGCTTTTTGGGCAGCGCTTTGGCCATAAGTATCAAAATGACGTTCTCTATTGATAATAATATTACCATTGCCGTCTACAGTATGAGTTATAGTCATACCTTCGGTAGGTAATATATTGATGTTTAGATTATTATTCATACTGTAGGAGCCGGTGGAGCCATCTGCCAATAAATTAATGGTTTGCTGGCTGCCGTAGAAATCCTTTTGAGGGACAATGTTTAGGGTGCCATTTAAAGAAGCTGTGCCATTATTGGCTAAGGCTATTTTGGTGGAATTGCCGGAGCCGTCAATGGTGCTTGTAAGGGTGCCATGCTCGCTTTGAATGAAATGGCCATTGTTTGTAACGGAAATTGTGCCTTGACCATTGCCAACTATTAAGTTGCCGGAGTTATTGAAGTGACCACCATCAATGGTAATGGCTCCGTCCGTACTGCTACTAGGTGCAGTTGTGTCGCGAACAGAAAGATTGGCACTATTGTTATAGGTAGCACCAGTATTAACATTGATGCGATAAACATCCACAATGGGTGAGCTGTCAGTGCTTGCAGTGGAAACGGTACGCAAGGCATAGGGGCTTATGGAATCTTGACCACTTGAAAAGTTTTTGCCGTTCGCCACATTCAGCACTAAGCTTTCGCTGCCAATAATGTTATCGCTAAAGCTCATGGTTTGATTTATATTGATATTAGTCAAACCATCCTCGTTTGCTGGTAGCCTATTTTCTAAGAAAACAGGGTTGGATTCGCTAAACAGCATGCCTTTAGGATTCCACTCAGAGATGATATCACCCTTGATGGTTGTGCCTGTGCCAATATTAATCTCTTTTACATAAGCATTTTTACTGATATAAATGGATGCCTCGCTGCCTTCAATAGTTCCATTAATGTTGCATTCCTTCACCAAGGGACCATTTAAGGCTGTTAAAAGCTTAGACGCTGGAATAATCATATCATAAGCAGTATGACGATAATTCTTATAGTAAATATAGGAGCCCACAATTTCAGTAGAGGGTACATCGTCACCGATATCATTATGACCAAAATCAAAGCGCAGGGCAACGCCACCATCGCCAAAAGCTTTAACACTAGAGCCATTATCAATATTAACAGTGTGGTTGCGTCCCCAGGTTACAGCAATGCCGTTGCCGCCCTTGCCATTGGCAGTAACATCGGTTTGTAAATTTAACGCATTGTCTTGAGTGCCGTCTAAACGAATACCAATAGCGTAGTCACCGTCTGCCATAATTTTACCTGTTTGGGTAATATTATTTTTTTGACCATAAACGTGCAGGCCCACGCCCCAATCCTGCTTATTGGCCTGTCCATCTAGATAGGCTGTGCCAGCTTCATTGCGCGCAAAATAGCCCTTATCATTGGTGATTGTCAATCCATCATTATAAACGGAAAAGCCAAAGAAATTACGCCTATCAATGTCGTAGCCCAAATCCTGCATCATGGCCAGCTCTGCCTCCATGGGCACGGACCAATTGCGAAAATACTGATGGCTCAAAAAGCTGTTCTGCAATTCGATATGACTCAGCTCAGGATAGCCCTCGTCACCATTGAGGGGCAAGCCGGGAACCTTGATGTTTGAATCCACGGGGAAATATAGTTGGGCATGGTCACTACCGATAGTGAGAACATTATTAACATTCGTCCCACTAAAATAACAGCCACTGTCATAGGTGTGTTTAGCGTTTCCTTTGCTATCATAGCCATCGGATAGATACATATAGAATTTTCCTGCTTCAGGTGTAATGCGCTCCTTTTCAGCAGTATTAATATAGACTATTTCATCCCCGACCTTCGCTTGCCTGCCATAAACATCATAAATATGCATTGTATATT
>SFCN01000116.1 GCA_004558595.1 Phascolarctobacterium sp.
AAGAAGCCCCTCTCAGCCGCATCTAGGCTAGAAGAATAGCCAATGTTCGGAGGCGGCAGCTCCCCCGGAGGGGGAGCCTCTAGTATAGCTTTTGGCTATCTTTTGAGCCGACTGAGGATAGACAGTTGCCTATATACTAAACTCACTATTTATGCTATAATATAGGGAATTATAGGATGAAAAGGAGCGCTTAAAATGCGAATTATTATAGCTGGCGCTGGCAAGCTCGGTTTTAGTATCGCGCAGCTTCTGGCAGAGGATCAATTTGATGTTGTAGTTGTAGAAATTGATCCGAAACGCAAGGAGGTTGTGCAAAATTCTTTGGACGTGCTAGCCATTGAAGGTAATTCCTGCAGCCCTACAATCTTTGCTGATCCCGATGTACGTGACGCGGATGTTATTATTGCTTGTACTGATAGTGATGAGGTCAATATGGTGACATGCCTTCTAGCTAAGAAAAATGGTATTAAGCATACTGTAGCGCGTATTCGTAACGTTGATTATGCGGTGCATGCTCCGGAAATGCTCAATAATGATATGAAGATTGATCTAGTCATTAATCCTGAGCGTATTACTGCTGTGGAAATCGACCATATCCTCATGACTCCGTCAGCCTTAAATGTGGACGAATTTGCCGAGGGCAAGGTACGCATGTTTGAGGCCAAAATTAGGGAGGATTCTCCTCTAGTGAATATTCCTTTGAAGGATTTACAGATTCCCAAGGATATTTTGATGGCTATGGTTTTCCGTCGTCATAAAATGATTATTCCTCGTGGTAATGACTATGTTATGCCCGGTGATAATGTTTATTTTGTAGGCAAGCATGAGGCCATTCGTGAGTTTGAGAATAGCTTTGGTAACACCTATGATAAGCTGGAAAAGGTGCTTATTATTGGTGCCGGTCGTACTGGTCGTTTCTTGGCGCCTATGCTGGAGGCTCAGGGTATCCAGGTTAAGGTTATTGAAAAGAATAAGGATCGTTGCCAATTACTGGCTTCCCAGTTGCACAAGGGCTTGGTTTTATGTGGTGATGGTACTGACATCGACCTCCTTATGGAAGAGGGTGTAGCTGAAGCTGATGTGGTCATTTGCTTGACTGAGGATGACAAGCTGAATTTATTGCTGGCTCAATTAGCCAAGCATTTGGGAGCTCAAAAGACTATTGTGCGTGTGGCGCGTAATGAATATATTGAGCTAATGGAAAAGGTAGGCGTTGACATAGTTTTGTCCTCCCGTTTGCTGAGCGCTGGCGAGGTATTGCGCTTTGTACGTAAGGGCGGTATCGTTTCTGTTTCTTTGCTGGAGGGCGCTCAGGCCGAGGCTTTGGAAATCATTGTTGGTCGTGGTAGTGATGTAGATGGTGTTGAGGTACGCAATATTAAGCTGCCCAAGGAATCCTTAATTTGCGCTATTGTGCGTAATAATGAAGCCTATATCCCTAATGGTAATACTGTACTGCATGCTAACGATCGAATTATTCTCTTTATTAAGAGTGAATTATCCAAGAGCACGCTACCTATTTTTGAAGGCTGAGGCTAAATATTATGGATTTTAAACTTGTTAACCGTCTTTTAGGCAAGCTTACTTTGGCTTTTTGCGCAGTCCTAGTGATTCCTCTATTGGGTGCTTTGCTTAAGGATCAGGACCATGTGTGGATTTTTGCCTTCAGCTTGATTGGTTCATTGACGGTTGCGTCTATCCTAAATATATATTCTAGTAATCGCTCTCGTCAGAGATTACGGGTTAGGGAAGCCATCGCCGTGGTTGGCTGTGGCTGGCTTTTGGTGTGCTTGTTAGGCTCCATGCCGTATTTTTTGTTCAATCCAGCGGACCCGTTGGCGGCAGTTTTTGAAAGTGTCTCAGGGTTTACGACTACTGGTGTAACAACGGCAAGATCCTTTAATGACTTTCCTCCGAGCATATTGATATGGCGTTGCCTAACCCACTGGACCGGCGGCATCGGAGTGATTATGCTTTTTATCATCATCATGCCTCAGATGAATGGTGGCACCAGTTATCTTTTCAATGCAGAGCTTCCTGGTGCAGTTGCTGAGCGTACTTTGCCTAAAATTAAAGCATCTGCTGCTTTAATTTTGTTCATCTACTTTGGTTTGACAGTGTTGGAAATAGGCTTACTGATGCTTTCTGGATTGCCCTTTTTCCAGGCCTTTAATTTGGCCTTGGCCACGATGGCCACGGGTGGTTTTTCCTATTATCATGATAGCTTGATTTCTTTCCACAATGTGGCAGTGGAGGTTATCGCCATTGTGTTTATGCTCATTTCCAGCATGAACTTTTCTTTGTATTATAAGTTTTGGCGTGGTGATTGGCAGGCCATAAGGCAGGATAGTGAGCATCGTTATTACTTGGCTTTAATTCTAGTCTCTACTGTTTTAATATGTGGCGACTTATATATGCACGATTATCTTGATTTTGGGCAAGCATTGCGGCACAGCTTTTTCCAATCGGTGTCCATTGCCAGTACCACAGGCTTTGCTTCTGATGACTTTAACCAATGGCCTAGCTTTAGCCGGTATTTGCTGTTAATGCTCATGTTTGTTGGTGGCTGTAGTGGCTCCACAGCAGGCGGTATCAAGATATCTCGTATGGTAATTTTGCTGAAGGCTGGCTGGGCTGAGCTTTTGCGAACGCTTCATCCCCGTATT
>SFCN01000005.1 GCA_004558595.1 Phascolarctobacterium sp.
TTGGCTATGGATATTGCCCTTGCGGAAGAACAAGCGGCGTTAGCTCAGCATGCTCGCCATGTTTTGGTTGAACTAAAAGAAGCAGTTACTTCCTTGGGACCCATGGAAGTATGGGAAACAATGTGGCAAAAACTGCATCCGGATTATGTTTTGAGCTGCCAACCCCGCGGGGAAATAAAATTGGCAAATCTCAACATCTTACGCAATAGCTGTGCAGAATATTGTTTGGCTAAAGGTGCTTCTTTGGCCCAATGGTTGGAATATGTGGCTGAGCTACGGGAAAATGGTGGCGAAGAAAAGGGAACGCTACCAACGGACGACAATGCAGTAAAGATATATAGTATTCATAAATCTAAGGGCTTGGAGTTTTCTGTAGTTTTTGTTGCTCAGTTAGACAAAAAGTATAATGCTGACAGAACCTCTGTGCGTTATTTGCCTAAATTTGGCTTAGGAATTAGGAATCAACTGGAGGATGGAACTTTGGAAGATACTGGTATTCTTAGGGAGCTTAAGGATGCCAATAACCTTTTGGAGCAGGATGAAAGAGTTCGTCAGATGTATGTGGCCATGACCCGGGCCAAGGAAAGATTATACCTAACGGGTATTGTGGAAAAAGGCGAGCTTTCGACCAAGAACCCAAGTGGTTTAAAATATGCTGAGTGGATGGGCAAACTCAATAATATCTATTCACAAGAGACTAATAATTATATAGAAATGGTGCAGCTTGATGGTGAAACTGATTTTGGTAGTGCTTCTTATTCTGCCATGGAAGAACAGAATGATATTGGCTTGACGATAGCTGATGAATATATTTCGCCGTTAGGGACTTATTTGGAAAACGGTCCCCGCAGCTTCAGCCCCTCCTCCCTACAAACATACCTACACTGTCAGCGTAAGTATTTCTATCAATATGTGCTAGGACTTCCTCAGGTAGAGGTGAGCGAGGAGCGTGACGAAGCGGCAGCAGTGAGCGGTGGCGAAGCTGCTGCAGCCCTTGATAGTGGTGGAGCGGAGGCCGTGGCTAACTCAAGCTATGACAAGCTTTCGCCTAAGGACCTGGGCTCCATTGTCCATCGAGCTCTGGAGCTGTATAAGGGTGATTTGGAGCCTGCCCTAGAGCGAGCAATCCAAGAAAACGCGCCCCTGTACCAAGGGGATGAAGCTCGCGTAATGCTGGAGCATTATCTGGCGAGCCCCCTCTACAAGTCCATCCCCAAGCAACAGAAGCGTGAGCTGGCCTTCGCTGTTTATGAAAAGCAGGGCTTGCTCATCAGCGGTATTATCGACTGCTTGGGCTTTCATGAGGATGGCTCCCTGCTTTTGGTGGATTATAAAACAGGCAAGCCTCCGGTAGCAGGCGAGGTGGACAAGGGCTACGCCTACCAGCTGGCCATTTACGAGAAGGTGGCCCGTGAGCGTTGGGGCCGTGCTCAGGCGGGCAAGCCCGTTCCGAGGATTGTATCAGAGCTGCACTTTTTGCAAAACAACACTTCCTGGAGTCTTGAAAAGCATGCCCAGGCCAAGGCTGTGGATTATTATGCCGAGGCCCTCGCTCTGTGTGAAGCAATCAGCCAAAAGACTCAGGAGTCTGATTTCGCCTGCCGTCAATACGGGGAGCAGGGCTCGAGTAGCGGTGAGGAAAATTTGCAAAATGCGGTAACAGCTCTTGCACCCTGCAAGTATTGTCCCTATAATTATGTATGTAACCATAAATGAGGGGGAAGATAGATGGATTTTTTTGCTAAGCTGGAAAGCTGGGATTATTTAGCGGGAATTATCGTTATTATTAGCCTGTGGCTTATTACCTTTGGCATCAACAAGCTGCACGCGGCCAATCCGCAGCTGGTGGATGTGGCCAAGCTGAGGATGAGAGCCTACGGTGCGCTGATCGCGTCCTTAGCCTATTTTGTATGCAAAAAATTGGCTTAGTAGCTGGCGATGCCATGTATACAGTGTATTTATGCCATGCTTATTTATTTTAACAATAAAAAGGTCTATAATGGAGACTGTCATGTAATTGAAAATGGCATAGTATATTAGGAACAAGGGAGAAATGATAATGAAAATCGCTTTTTATGCTTTGCGTGATTTTGATGAACTAGCCTTTGCTGAGAAGTTTAGCAAACAATATGGCATCGATTTTGTGTGGACGGCGGAATATCCCAACGAGCACAATCTGGAGCTGGCCAAGGGCTGCGATGGCGTTAGCTGCACTCCCTGCGAGATGCGAGAGGAATGGGTGCGTACCTATCACAGCTACGGTGTTAAGTACATGCTGACCCGTGCTATTGGCTATGATCATTTGCCCTGCAAGCTGATTAAGGAGCTGGAAATGCATATTTCTACTACTCCTTATCCTACGGAATGTGTTGCTGAGTATGCGTTGATGCTGATTCTGTGTAGCATTCGTAAATTCCAGCAGTCCATGCTGCGAGCTGCCGCTCAGGACTATACCCTGAAGGGAAAAATGGGCAAGGATTTGTGTAATTGCACCGTGGGCGTAGTGGGCACAGGTCATATAGGGCAGCTCTTGATTAAGTATTTAAGCGGCTTTGGTTGCCGCATTTTGGCCTATGACCGTTTCCCCAAAAAGGAATTGGCAGGACAGGTGGAGTATATGGATCTGGATAGCCTGTATGCTCAGAGCGATATTATTTCCCTGCATGTGCCCTCTAACAGTGAAACCTTCCACATGGTGAATCAGGCCGCTATTGATAAAATGAAGGACGGGGTCATCATTGTGAATACTGCCCGTGGTAATGTTATCGATTCTAGAGCTCTAATCGCCAGCTTGAAGAATGGTAAAATCGGCGGAGCTGGCCTAGATGTTATCGAGGACGAGGCGGGCCTGTACTACTGTAACCGCATGGGTGACCATATCGACAACGATGAGCTGGCTATGCTGCGTAGCTTCCCCAATGTTATCGTCAGTCCCCATCTGGCCTTTTATGTGGAAACCACTGTTTCTAACATGGTGGAGAAAAATTTCATAGCTATCGATGCCCTGAGTAAGGGTGAGTTAAGCCCCTTTGAAATCAAACTTTAATAAGCAAGCGTCAGCCTTCTGTAGCGAGAGGGCTGACGCTTTACTTTTTTCTGCCCAAAAGCTTCAAAGTATGTTATAATATTATGATAAAAAATTGTTTACGAGGTACATATGCTGAGACGCTTTTTACGTTTTTACATTCCCTATAAAAAGGTGCTGACCTTAACCCTCTTGGGGGCGGTTATTACATCTCTTATTGAGCTGTTCTTTCCCCTATACATGCGGCACATTATGAACGAAATCCTGCCTCAGCGGGATATTGCCCTGCTTTTAAAGGCTGCGGCAGGTCTATTAGCTTTATATTTATTCAATTGCTTTATTAATTATCAGGTTATGTGCCATGGTAGGACTATAGGTGCCCTTATTGAGCAGGACATGCGTCGGGCCCTGTTTCGGCATGTGCAGTCCATGAGCTTCCGCTTTTTTGATAATCAAAGGGTGGGCCAGCTAGTGAGCCGTATCGTCAGCGACGTGGGCGAAATTCGAGAGCTGATTTTCCTCGGCCCTAACTATCTTTTAGTTTGCGTTATCTTTATGCTGGGCACCATCAGCATTCTGTTCTACATTAATTGGCAGCTGGCCATTATCGTCAATATTTTGCTCTTGGCCAAGGCCTATGACAGCGTCACCACCAACCGAAAGCTGAAAAAGGCAGGCCGCGAGGCTCGCTCCCAGGTGGGTAATCTCAATGCCCAAACCACGGAAAGCCTGAACGCAGTACGCTTGGTACAGTCCTTCAATAACGAGGATTTGGAGTGCAGCAAGCTGGACGCTGTGGCAGCTAAGCTTTTGGCGGCTCGTAAAAAATCCTTTGCTTTACTTAGTCATTCCAACACTAGTATGGTGTTTTTTTCTAATATTACCAATCTGGTGATTATCGTGGCCGGTGGCGTGCTCATCACCTTGGGCAGAATGGATATTAGCGATTTAATTGCCTTTTTGCTCTATGTGTCCATCTTCGTGCGGCCGATTTTGCGGCTCAACGCCTTGGCTGAGACCTACCAAAAGGGTATTACCAGCTACCAACGCTTTGAGCAGCTGATGCTCTTAGAGCCGGAAATCGCCGACGCTCCCAATGCTGTGGACGCAGGCGAGCTGAAGGGCGAAATCGCCTTTGAAAACGTAACCTTCGCCTACGACGCCAAGGAGCCTGTGGTAGAAAACTTTTCTCTGACTATTAAGGCAGGCGAGTCCGTGGCCTTCGTGGGCAGCACCGGTGTGGGCAAGAGTACCCTGTGTAATCTGGTAGCCCGTTTTTACGAGCTGCAGGCAGGGCGTATTACCATTGACGGCAAGGATATTAAGTCCATGACGTTGGCCTCGCTGCGTCACAATATCGGTATTGTGCAGCAGGATATTTTCCTCTTTTCCGATAGTGTGACCAGCAATATCGCCTATGGTCGGCCCGATGCGACTCAAGAGGAAATCGAGGCCGCGGCTAAGCACGCTGAGGCGGATCGCTTTATTGAGCGTTTACCACAAAGGTACGATACCGCCTTGGGTGAGCGTGGCGTGAAATTAAGCGGCGGCCAAAAGCAGCGTATCGCCATAGCACGGGTGTTCTTGAAAAATCCGCCTATTTTGATTTTGGATGAGGCTACCTCTTCCTTGGATAATGAGACCGAAAAGAATATTCAGGGAGCGTTGACGGAGCTTAGTCAAAACCGTACAACTCTTGTGGTGGCCCATCGGTTGGCGACCATTCGTCACGTGGATAGGATTATTGTGCTGAGCCGCAGCGGTATTTTGGAGCAGGGCTCCCATGAGGAGCTGATGGCGAAGCAGGGAGAATATTACAAGCTGTACATGGCTCAGATGGAGTAATAAAGGAGCGAACACATGCATTTAGATAAGAGACTACAAGCGGTGGCTGACCTTGTACCCCGAGGCAGCCGCCTCGGGGATATAGGCACTGACCACGCCTACCTACCGGTATGGCTCCTGAATCAGGGGCTCATCGTCAGCGCGGTGGCCGGCGACATAGCCACGGGCCCCTGCCAGGCGGCACGGGCCACCGTGGCTATGTACGCCACCGCTGATAAGATCGCGGTGCGGCAGGGCAGCGGCCTGGCCGTGCTAGCCCCGGGCGAGGTGGATTGCATCGCCATTTGCGGTATGGGCGGTAGCACTATTATCAATATTTTGGCAGCGGATCTGGCGGTGGCTAAGTCGGCCCAACGCCTGGTGCTGCAGCCCATGGCCGGAGCCGCTACCCTGCGACGCTGGCTAGTGGAGCAGGGCTGGCGCTTGGTTAGGGAGGCGCTGGTGGAGGATGAGCCGCATTTTTACGAGATTATCTGCGCCGAGCGTGGCTCGGGGACTTCAGAAAGTGGCTCTGTGAGCGTCGCTGGGGAAGGTGCCGCTAGGGTTCAGACCAGGCCTGCTAGCTACAGCGAGGCGGAATATTTAGTCGGCCCTGCTCTTTTGCGGGATGGGCATTCCCTTTTAGAAAAGCAAATCGAGCGTCAACAAGGAAGCCTGCAGGAGCTTTTAACCAATATGGCTCGCAGTGAGCGGGCCAAGGCCAGCGCTAAATTCAAGGAAGCCCAAAAACTCCTGCAGGAATTGGAAGAGCTTAAGCATAGTATTAAATAAAATTTGCCCATAAGTAAGTCGAAGCTGAAAAGCGCTTAATGAAGCCGGAGGTGCTAGCCCATGAACAAACAAATCACGGTAGCGGAATTAGTTGAGCTTTTAGAAGAAATGGCTCCGCCGAGTCTGGCGGAGGAATGGGATAATGTGGGCCTGATGCTGGGACGTAGGGCTAAGGTCGTGCATAAAATCATGCTAGCCTTAGATATGACTAAGGAAACCGTGGCGCAGGCCATAGAATATAGAGCGGATATGCTCATAACCCATCATCCGGCGATTTTCAAACGTTTGCCTCACATTACCGATGGCAACTGGCAGCAGGAGCTGCTTTTGCAGCTGGCTGAGCATGGCATCGCCGTTTATAGCGCCCACACCAATTTGGACTGCGTTTCCAATGGTGTCAACGATGCCTTGGTGAAGCGTTTAGGCATCGTGGATGAAGATATTTTGGACAATAGTAATGGCCTAGGTCGCATTGGTTACGTGAAGGAATGTAGCTTAGAAGACTTTGCCAAGCATGTAAAGCAAGCTCTCCATGCCGATTATGTGGCAGTGGGAGATGGGGGACGCAGGGTACAGAGAGTCGCTCTCTGTGGCGGAGCCGGCAGCGATTTAATCGAGGAGGCTCTGCACCAAAATGCGGATACTCTGGTAACCGGCGATGTGAAATATCACGATGCCCAGCGGGCTGTGTTCAGCGGCTTGAACATCATCGACGCAGGACACCAGTGCACGGAATGGCCCGTGCTGGAGGACTTGGCGGATCGACTATCCTTGCGCTTTGCGGAAAAGGATTGGAATATTACTTTAAAGGTCGCCAAGGAATCCCTGCTTTTGAAGCATGTTTAAGAATGATGCGCATTTTTAAATAGATTTTGATGAGCATAGCTTTAGATTAGAAGGTGAAAATTATGATGCTAAGTGAATTACGCGCCGGTCAGGCCGTGCTGCGACAGGCGGCTTTGGTGCGAGTGCAAAAGGTGGGCGTAACCTCCAAGGGAGGGGTTTTCGCTCGCGGTATTTTAGAAGATAACAGTGGTCATGTGGCCTTCATTTGCTTTGAGGCATCCTTGGCCGAAAAAATGCGTGGCTTGGAGGGGCCTAAAGCCTTTCTCGTAAGCGGCACAGTGGATATCAATAAAATCGCCAATGATATGTCCCTGCAGCTCATGGTCAATGGTTTGGCAGAACTGGTGCCCGGGGATGATATTAGTAATCTGGTGCCTACGGGCGATTTTGATGTGGAGGCCTATAAAAATAAGCTGATGAATTATATTAAAGCCATCCATACGCCTACTCTGCGTAGACTTTTGGAAACCATGTTCAGCGGTAATTTATATGATGCCTTTGTCCATAATCCGGCGGGCATGAAGTTGCATCACGCTTACATTGGCGGACTGCTCCAGCACTCCATCGATGTGACGGATTTGGCCGTGGCCATGGCGGACCGTATCGAGGGCGTGGACAAGGATCTTGTAATCGCCGGCGCACTGCTCCATGATATTGGCAAGGTTAAGGAAATTTCCTCAGAGATTGGCTTCCCTTATACCAATGCCGGTCGCTTTATGGGGCATATCGCTATGACAAGTATGATGGTTCAGGAGGCTGCCATGAAGCTGAATATTTCCTCCCAGCGCTTAGAGCAGCTCCAGCATATTCTTTTGTCCCATCACGGCGAAAACGAAAAGGGTTCGCCTGTAGCCTGCGCTACCCGCGAAGCCTTTATCGTCCACTACGCCGATGAGATTAACGCTATTATGAACCAGTTCGAGCAGCGGGAGGGCAAGGGCACTTGGGAATACAACCGTATGCTGGGTCGCAATCTGCTCATGGAAAAGCTGTAAGAAAAGTTGGTGGGAGGGAATTCGCTAGCTTTAGCGTGCTTTTGAGGAGCTAGAAAATTATTGCCTACCCACAGTATTTGTGTTATAATAGGCTTTAAATTGAATATACCCCTGAGTACACGATGAGCAAGAAAGTAGGGTCCTGCAAATGCATCAGAGAGCGAAGTCGCCGGCTGCAAGCTTCGCGCAGGAGCAGTTTCCGAAGTTCCCTTGGGAGTGTCCCGCCTGAAGAAAGCGGTTGGCTTAGTTAAGCAGCCGCGATTGCGTAGGGCGAGCGCAGAAGCTGCGTTAAAGCTGTGAATGAAGTACAAATAAGGGTGGTACCGCGATTTTTGTCGCCCCTGTGAAAAACGCAGGGGCGTTTTTATATGTTCAATTTGCTAATATTTCCCACTATAAAGCTTTAGGAGGCAAACATGGAAGCTACAATGAATGAACAACTGCAAGCTTTAAAAGAGCAAGCACTGGGCGAATTGGCAGCAGTGGACTCTTTGGACGCGCTGAAAAATCTGCGCGTTAAATATTTGGGTAAAAAGGGTCCCATGACCGAGATTTTGCGTGGCATGGGTAAGCTGCCCGCTGAAGAACGTCCGAAAATTGGCCAAATCGTCAACGAGATTAAGAGCCTTTTGGAAAAAGAAATCAATGAAAAAACCGGCGTTTTAGAGAAAAAAGCCTTAGCTGACAAGCTGGCTAATGAGAAGGTGGATATTACTCTGCCCGGTCGCAAGCCTGCCCAAGGTCATCTTCATCCCGTAACCCTGACCCTGCGGGAAATCAAAAAGATTTTCATGCGCATGGGCTTTGATGTGTGCGATGGTCCCGAAATCGAGGACGTTTACCACAACTTCACTGCGTTGAACCTGCCCCCGGATCATCCCGCGCTGGATATGCAGGACTCCTTCTATATTACGGAAAACTATCTGCTCCGTACCCAAACCTCCGGTGTACAAGCTCGTACCCTGGAAAGCATGGAGCCCAACACTCCTATCCGTATGATTTGCCCGGGCACCGTTTATCGTTGCGACTATGACGCTACCCACTCTCCTATGTTCCATCAGGTAGAGGGTCTTGTTGTAGATAAAAACATCAGCTTGGCTGACTTAAAGGGCACCTTAGAGCTCTTCTGCAAGCAAATGTTTGGCAATGATGTTAAGGTGCGCCTGCGTCCTTCTTATTTCCCCTTCACGGAGCCTTCCGTTGAAGTGGACGTTTCCTGCCCCATTTGCCAAGGCAAGGGCGGCTGCCATGTGTGCAAGGATAGCGGCTGGCTGGAGATTTTGGGCGCTGGCGTAGTTCATCCCAATGTTTTGCGCATGAGCGGCTACGATCCTGACAAGATGACCGGCTTCGCCTTTGGTCTGGGTGTAGAGCGTATTGCGATGCTGAAATATGGTATTGACGACCTGCGTTTGTTCTTTGAAAATGACCAACGCTTCATCAATCAGTTCAAATAAGGAGGAGCAACATGTTAGCATCTTTAGAATGGTTAAAGCAATATGTAGATATTAACATCTCTACCGAAGAGCTGTGCGATAAAATTACCCGCGTTGGCTTAGAGGTAGACACTGTAACCAAGCTGGGACAGGGCCTTGAGGGCGTTGTCACTGGCAAGGTCATGGAAATTTCCCGTCACCCCAATTCTGACCACCTGTGGGTGTGCATGATGGATTATGGTCAGGGCGGTGAGCCGGTGCAGATTTTGACCGGCGCTCAAAACGTACACCAATACGATATCGTTCCCGTGGCTGTAGTGGGCAGCGTGCTGCCTCCCAGCAGTCGTAATCCGGAGGGTCTGAAGCTGAAAAAGGCGAAAATGCGTGGCTTGGACTCCTTTGGTATGCTGTGCAGCGCCGACGAATTAGGCATCGATAATAAGGTGCTGCTGCCGGAGCAACGTAATGGCATCTTTATTCTGCCGCCGGATACTCCCATTGGCGTGGACGTAAAAGAGGTTCTGGGCCTTAACGACACCGTCATCGATATCGATTTGACCAGTAATCGCGCTGACTGCTTCAGCATTATCGGCCTGGCTCGAGAAATCAGCGCCATCACCGGCTGTCCTCTGAAAATGCCCGCTATGGACGTGAAGGAAGCCGCCGCAGGTAAGGCCAGCGATTATGTGAGCATTAAAATTGACGCGCCTGAGCTGTGCCCTCGCTTCGCTACCCGTGTGCTGAAGGATATTAAAATCGCCGAGTCCCCCGAGTGGATGCAGCGCCGCCTGCGCGCTTGCGGCGTGCGTCCCATTAGCAACGTAGTTGACGTTACCAACTATGTTATGCTGGAGCTGGGTCAGCCCATGCATGCTTATGATGCGGATAAGGTTGCCGGTCGTACCCTGATTGTACGCCGCGCTGAAGAGGGCGAGAAGCTCATTACCTTGGACGACAAGGAGCGCATCCTGAACCCCTCCATGATTACCATTGGCGACGCTGAAAAGGCTGCGGGCCTAGGCGGCGTGATGGGTGGACTCCTGACTGAGGTTACCGGCGAAACCAAGAACGTTATTTTGGAAGCAGCTTCCTTCCACGGCCCCAGCATTCGTCGTACCAGCCGCGCTTTGGGCCTGCGTAGCGAGGCCAGCGGTCGTTTCGAGCGCGGTGTGGACACTATTTTGACCCACAACGCTCTGAACCGCGCAGCTAATCTTTTGGAAAATATGGGCGCCTGCGAAACCTTTGCCGGTATCGTAGAGGCTTATCCTGAAGAGGTTAAGCCTGCAGTTATCACAACCACTCCTGCTAAAATCAACGGTCGTATCGGCTTTGTAATTAGTCGTGAGGAAATTGTTGAGATTTTGGTAAAACTAGGCTTTGGTGTGGAAGAAAAGGGCGAGGAGCTGGTTGTAACCGCTCCCAGCTGGCGTCGCGATATTGAATGTGATGCGGATATCAGCGAGGAAATCGCCCGTATGCACGGCTATGATTATATCGAAAGCCATCAACCGGAGTTGACCATTACCCAAGGTCACCAATCCGTGCTGGATGACGTTAAGGACGCTATTCAAGATTACATGACCGCCGCAGGTCTCAATGAAATGATGACCTATAGCTTCATTAAGGCCACTGCCTTTGATAAAATGCTGCTGCCTGCCGAGGATAGCCGTCGCAACTGCATCGAGCTCTTGAACCCCATTACCGATGCCTTCTCCGTAATGCGCACTACTATGATTCCCAGCGCTTTGCAAACCGCTTCCTTCAATCTGCGTAACCATAATGATAGTGTCGCCGTGTTTGAGGTTGGCCGTATCTTCCTGCCCAAGGCGCTGCCCTTGACCCAGGATCCGGAAGAGCGTCCCATGCTGGCCGCAGTACTCAGCGGTCGTCGCAAGGCCTTGAATTGGTGCGATACTAAGGAAAATGTGGACTTCTATGATTTGAAGGGTATTGTGGAAGGCCTCATGGAAGCTATGCAGGTGCCTGAATATAGCTTGGTTCGCTCTAGCGCGCCTTATTTGCATCCCGGCAAGAGCTGCGATATTATTGTCAATGGCAGGGTTATCGGCTCCTTTGGCGAGGTTCATCCTGTAGCCCAAGAGAACTTTGAGCTGGACCAAACCACCTATGTTTTGGAAATGGAGGTACAGCCCTTGGTGGCTAGCGCAACGCAAGTGCCCAAGTACCAGCATCTGCCTAAGTATCCTGCTATGAGCCGCGATATCGCTGTGGTCGTACCTGCCGAGGTTACCAATGAGGAAATCGAAGGCGTAATTCGCACTCACGCCGGCGAGCTGCTGCGCAGCGTGCGTGTATTCGATATTTACACCGGTAAGCAGGTTGCTGCCGGCTGCAAATCCATGGCCTTCAACCTGACCTATCAGGCCGCTGATAGAACCTTGACCGACGCTGAGGTTGATGCCAGCATGAAGGCTGTAATCGCTCAGGTCGCCGAAGCTTATAAGGCGAAGCTGAGAGAGTAATCCTTGTAGCTAGGCGATTGCCCTAAGCGCTACTTTATAAAAATTCAACATTAAACGTTAGGCCACGAGATAGCTAATTCCTAGCTATTTCGTGGCCTTTTCTTTTTAATATAAATTATCCGTTAAAGTGGAAAACAGGCAGGAGTTTTGCAAAGCCAGCTCGAATTATAGTAATATTGTAATTTCTGTGAAGAATTTTTCAACATAGAAAATAAAGGAGGAAAAGGTTAAAATGGCAAAATATAAGTGTGGTGTTTGCGGTTTTATTTATGATGAGGCCAAGGAGGGCGCTCCTTTCGCGGATTTAGTGGTTTGCCCCGTATGCAAGCGTCCCGCGAGCAATTTTACAAAGGTGGAAGAGGAGGCTGCCCCTGAGGTAGAGGAGAATGCTGAAGTTTCTGCTGCTCCCACTCAGGCTAGCGAGGCTATGAATTTAGCTTATGATCCTCAATACGCTCGTCATGATACCTCCAATCGTTACATGGCGGAAATTCACGAGATGGCCGTTACCGGCAAATCCATCAGCGGCGCCATGGGCACCAAGATGAAGATGCCCAATTGGGACGATATCCTGATTTTGGGTGCCCAATTAAATCCGCCGCCGCTGCTGGACGAGGAAGAGGTGTGCACCACCGTTGTTCTGGGCAAGAACGCCAAGCGTCCCCTGATTGCAGAAAATCCCATTTTCGTAACTCATATGTCCTTTGGCGCCCTGTCTCGCGAAACGAAAATCGCCCTGGCCAAGGCTACTGCCATGGCCGGCAGCGTGGAGGAGAGCGGCGAGGGCGGCATCGTGCCGGAGGAGCAGGCCGCTGCGAAAAAATTTATTTTTGAATACATCCCCAATAAATATAGCGTCACTAAAGAAAACCTCATGAAGGCCGATGCTATCGAAATCAAGATCGGCCAGGGCACCAAGCCCGGCATGGGCGGGCATCTGCCCGGCGAAAAGGTGACGCCGGAAATCGCCGCCATTCGCGGCTTTGGCGTGGGCGAGGACATCCACAGCCCCTCCAAGTTCCCCGAGATTAACAGTCGCGAGGACTTAAAGGCTATGGTAGCCATGCTCCGTGAGGAGTCCGATGGTCGTCCCATCGGCATTAAGATCGCTGCCGGTCGCATTGAGCGTGATTTGGAATACTGCGTTTATGCGGAGCCTGACTTCATTACCATTGATGGCCGTGGCGGCGGCACCGGGTCCAGCCCCTTCCTGCTCCGCGAGGCCACCAGCGTGCCCACTATCTACGCTCTTGCTAGAGCACGCAAATATTTAGACTCCGTAGGCGCTAAGGATATCGCTCTCATTATCACCGGCGGTCTGCGTGTGTCCAGCGACTTCGCTAAAGCCATCGCCATGGGCGCTGACGCCATTGCCGTAGGCACTGGCGCGCTAATGGCCGCTGCTTGCCAACAATATCGCATTTGCGGTAGCGGCAAGTGCCCCATGGGCATTGCTACCCAGGACCCGGAGCTGCGCGCACGTCTGCATATCGACGCCGCTGCCCAAAGAGTCGCTAACTACCTTAAAGTATCCCTCGCTGAGCTCAAGAGCTACGCTCGCATTACTGGTCACAAAAACCTGCATGATTTAAATTTAAGTGATTTGTGCACCATTAATAGGGAAATCAGTGAATTCACCGATATACCTCATGCATAATAGAAGCTGTTGACAAAAAGCTTTGCAAAGGAAAATCTTTGTAATATAATAGGCTGCACCCAAAGGTGTGGCCTATTTTTGTCCCTGCGGGGACAAAACTGTGATTTTTCTTTGCTGTTTGTTCTTTGTCATTATATTGAGTTAATAACGATTTTTCGAGCCTTATACTTATATAGTTGTTTAGATTTATACATAAAATTATATTGACAAGGGCTATTGTAAAATTCATTTAACAATAAAAATCTTGCACAATACTGCTTTATAGTGTACAATAAAATCAGCCATATTATGTAAACTAGTAAAGGAAGGTGTATTATGAAAAAGTTATTAGTTTTTCTCATGGCGGCTTTGATGGTCGTTGCTATGGCAGTTGCTGGCTGTGGCGGCGATAAAAAGGCTGACAAGGCTGCTGGTGGCGTCGCTCACAAGGAAAAGCTGGTTATTGGTACCGATGCGGATATCAACAACCTGAACCTGCAAAAGCAACAGGATGCTGCTAACAACGTTATTTTGAAGAACACCCACCAAACTCTGGTTTTCTTCAACAATGGTTCCCAAGGCAAGGAGCGTTTCGTTCCTGGTCTGGCTACCGACTGGAAATTCGTGGATGATACCCATATCATCATGAATTTGCGTAAGGATGTTTACTTCAATGACGGCAAAAAGACTCCCATGACCGCCGAAGACGTAAAATTCACCCTGGACATGGCCATGAAGAACGTTATTAAATCCGCTCTGGCTGGCTTTGTCAAGTGCACTGTTAAAGACAAGTACCAAATCGAAATTGAAATCAAATCCTATAACAACGAATTCATTCAATCCCTGTCCTCCGTTCCTCTGTCCATCCAATCCAAAAAGGCTTATGATGATGGTGTGAAGGAGCCCTGGTTAATCGGCACCGGCCCCTACAAATATGAGAAATGGGTTCAAGGCGAATACTGCCGTCTGGTAAAGGTTAAGGATTATTGGGGAAATAACCTGCCCGCAACCGATAACTTCGCTCCTGGCGTATCCGATATTATTGAATTCCGTCCTATGATCGAAGCTTCCGCTCGTGTAATGGCTCTGCAAGCTGGCGAAATCGACGTTTGCGTGAATCCGCCCATTAACGACCTGAAATTCTTGAAGGACGACAAGAAGGTTACCGTTTACGAACAACCTGGTACTCGCCTGTTCTACTTCGCCTTCAACGTAGAAAAGAAGCCTTGGGATAACCAAAAGCTGCGTCAAGCAGTTGCTTGCGCTATCGACAAGAAGTCCGTTCTGGACGCTGCTTTAAACGGCAAAGGCACTCTGCAAAAGACCATTTTGAACCGTGGCCTGTGGGGCTTCTATGATGAAATGCCCGGCTATGACTTCAATCTGGAACGCGCAAAACAATTGATGAAGGAATCCGGCGTAACCGGCCCCATCAAGACCACTTTGACCTATGCGACCGGCGCTCCCTATGAGCAAATCGCAACCGTAATCCAAGCTAACCTGGCTAAGATCGGCATCACTGTTGATCTGGTTCCCATGGAACAAGCTGCTCTGAAGGCTGCTTGCAAGGATGGCAAACAATCCCTGTTCCTGTGGCGTTGGAACGAGGACTCCAAGGTTGACTTCGTATATCGCGACCTGTTCTACACTGGCTCCGGCTCTAACTACCATCACTTCGCTGATGCTAAGGCCGACAAGATGATTGACGATGTAGCGACCCTGAAGGATCAAAAGAAACGCATGGAAACCGGTATCGAGCTGCAAAAATACCTGGTTGACCAATGCCCGCAGGTTCCTCTGTACATTGCAAACCTGGTTATCGCTTATAATAAGGACTTGAAAGGTACTTATTTCTATGGCGGCGGCAACCACGATTGGCGTCACGCTTATATCGCTAAATAATTTACAAAGGTGTAAAACAAGGGAGGCTTAGTCCTCTCTTGTTTTATATACAAGCTTTTTGGAGAAACTGGAAAGGAGCTTGTTCGGATGCTTAAATACGTTGTCAATAGACTTTTAAGCCTCATCCCGGTAATTTTAGTAACATCCTTTTTGATTTACTGGGCTATGAGCCTGACCGAGGGCGACCCGGCTATGATGATCGCCGGCGATGGTGCGACCCAAGAAATGATTGACCAAATTCGTCATGATTTGGGCTTAGACCAACCCTTCTTACTGCAATACTTTAACTATATGAAGGGCATGTTAGTGGGTGACATGGGTAAATCCTATGTGACCAATAAGGACGTGTTCGCAACCTTCTTCCAATACCTGCCCAACACCTTATATCTGGGCGGTTCCGCTGTTATCATCGCTACGCTCGTGTCCATTCCCTTGGGCATTTATACCGCAATTAACCAAAACACCTGGAAGGATACCGCTGGCATGGTATTTGCTCTGTTCGGTACCTCCATGCCCAACTTCTGGCTGGGCCTGATGCTGATCATCATCTTCGCTCTGCATCTGAGATTATTCCCCACCGGCGGTAACTTCGGCTGGAAGAGCCTCGTATTGCCCGCTGTGACCGTTGGCTTTGGTTTGGCTGCTTTGATTACCCGTATCACCCGTTCCTCCATGCTGGACGTTATGCGTCAGGATTACATGACTACTGCTCGCGCTAAGGGCTGCAGTGAGCACCGGGTAATTTATAAGCATGGCTTAAAGAACGCGTTGATTCCCATTATCACCGCCATCGGTCTGCAAATGTCTCTGGTTATCACCGGCTCCGTGCTGGCGGAAACCGTATTCAGCTGGCCTGGTATCGGACGTTTGGTGTATGAATCCATCACCCGCCGCGATATTCCCATGGTAACAGGCTCCATTATTCTCTGCTCTATTTTAATGTGTATTATCAATCTAGTGGTTGACCTTGTTTACGCCTTCTTTGATCCGCGTATTAAGGCTCAATACAGCAAGAAGGGGTGAGGAAGATGGCAGCAAAAAAACGTATTAAAGGACGCACCATGTTCCAAGAAACCTGGCATCGTCTGATGAAGAATAAGGGCGCCGTGATTGGCATGGCCTTCCTGGCCTTTTTGGTAGTGGTAGCGCTCATTAGTCCCTTTGTTTTTGATTATGAAACCGATGTAATCGGCCAAAATTTAGCTAACAAGCTGCAGTCTCCCAACAGTGAGCACTGGTTTGGTACTGATGAATACGGTCGTGACCTGTTCGCTCGCGTTATGTATGGCGCTCGTTATTCCTTGGCCATCGGTATCGGCTCCGTGGGCTTTGGCCTTGTAGTAGGCACTATTTTGGGCTCTATCGCCGGCTTCTACGGCGGCAAATTTGATGATATTATCATGCGTGGCATCGATATTTTTTACTCCATCCCCAATATCCTGAAGGCTGTTGTAATCGTATCTCTGCTGGGCACTAGTACCATTAACCTGATTATCGCTCTGGCCATTTCCTGTGCCACCAACTACGCTCGTATTGTGCGCGCTTCTGTAATGACCGTTCGCGATTTGGAATATGTGGAATCCTCCTATGCCATGGGCTTGCCCACCTGGAAGATTATCCTCCGTCATATTCTGCCCAACTGCTTGTCTCCCATTATTGTGCAGACAACCCTTTTGATTGGTACTACCATTATTTCCGCATCCTCCCTGAGCTTCTTGGGTATTGGCGTGCCTGCGCCGGCTCCTGAATGGGGCGCGCTGCTCTCCGGTGGTCGCGCGCATATCCGTGGCGCCAGCTATATCTGCGTAATTCCCGGTTTAGCGATTATGTTCACCGTATTGGCTCTGAACCTTTTGGGCGATGGCCTGCGTGATGCGCTGGACCCGAAGCTGAAGAAATAAGGGGGCTTGCATTATGGATTTAGTATTAGATATTAAGGACCTTGTGGTCCATTACGAAACAGAGGATTCCGATGTGCATGCAGTCAACGGCATTGATATCGCCATTGGCAAGCAGCGTACTTTGGGCCTTGTAGGCGAGACCGGTGCCGGCAAAACCACTACGGCTCTGTCCATTATGAATCTAGTTCCCGATCCTCCGGGAGTTATTAAGAGTGGTTCTATTACCCTGGAGGGCAAGGACGTGCTCAAGATGAGCGATGCCGAGCTGGAGGCTATGCGCGGCAATGATGTAGCCATGATTTTCCAGGACCCCATGACTGCCTTGAACCCGGTTATGACCGTGGGCGAGCAGATTGCTGAGAGCCTGGAGCTGCACCAAAACTTGAAGCCTGAAGAGGCCTTGGAAAAGGCCAAGGAAATGCTGAAGCTAGTAGGCATCGCCGAGGCAAGAGCTACTGACTATCCCCACCAGTTCTCCGGTGGCATGAAGCAGCGTGTGGTTATCGCTATCGCCCTGGCCTGCAGCCCCAAGCTGCTGATCGCGGATGAGCCTACTACCGCTTTGGATGTAACCATTCAAGCTCAGGTACTGGAGCTGATGAAGGACCTGATCAATAATCGCGATATGTCCATGCTGATGATTACCCACAGCTTGGGCATCGTGGCCGAGATTTGCGACGATATGGCTGTTATGTACGCCGGTCGCATTGTGGAGAAGGGCACTGTGGACGATGTGTTCAACAATATGCGTCATCCCTATACTGAGGGTCTCTTCAATAGCCTGCCCAATCTGAAGGAGCAGGGGGAAATGCTAGAGCCCATTAAAGGACTTATGCCGGACCCGGCTGATTTACCGCCGGGATGCACCTTCGCACCCCGCTGTCCCTATGCGACCGAGGCCTGCTCCGCTAGCGTACCCACCCTTGAGCCCGTGGATGGCAGCAAGACCCATTTCGTAGCCTGCCATGCTTATGCTAGACCTGGCTTCGCTTTAAGGAGGAACCAAAAATGAGTAACGCTCCTTTATTAGTGATTGAAAATTTAACTAAGTATTTTAATACAGCAGCGGGCCAGCTCCATGCGGTGGACGGGGTTAGCTTTTCCTTAGAAGAAGGCAAAACTCTGGGCATTGTAGGCGAGTCCGGCTGTGGCAAATCCACCACCGGTCGCTGCATTTTAAAGCTCATCGAGCCCACTAGTGGCAAGATTATTTTCCAAGGTCAGGATATTACCAAGCTGAGCCGTAAGGAAATGCGTCCCCTGCGCCAAAAGATGCAGATGGTGTTCCAGGACCCGTTCTCTTCCCTGGACCCGCGCGAAACTGTCATGCAGCTCATTAGCGAGCCCATTATCGAGCACAAGCTGATTAAGGGCAAGGAGGCTATTGAGGAGCGCACTTTAGAGCTCATGCGTACGGTAGGCTTGGCTGAGCGCTACGCCAATGTCTATCCCCATGAGCTGGACGGCGGTCGCCGCCAGCGTATCGGTATCGCTCGTGCTTTGGCCATGAATCCGAAGATTATCGTGTGCGATGAGCCTGTTTCCGCATTGGACGTTTCCATTCAAGCTCAGATCCTGAACCTGCTTAAGCAGCTGCAAAAAGATTTGGGACTGACCTATATCTTCATTACCCACGATTTGTCCGTAGTTAAGTATTTCTCCGACGATATCGCTGTAATGTACATGGGGACCATGGTAGAGAAGGCTCCGGCTAATCTGCTCTTTAAAAATCCCCTCCACCCTTATACTAAGGCTTTGCTATCCGCTATTCCGTTGCCCATCGTGGGCAAGGATAAGCCCAAGCGCCAGATTATTAAGGGCGAAATTACCGCTCCCATCAATCTACCGGACGCTTGCCGCTTCATGAAGCGTTGCGACTGCCCTGTAGAGGGCGTGTGCGACAAGGGCAATCCGGTGCTGCGTGAGGTTGAGCCCAACCATTTCGTGGCCTGCTCCTGCGTGAAGTAAAAACTGGAAAAATGTTCAATGATGAACCTCCCGGACGAAAGTTTGGGAGGTTTTTTATCATAAAACTTAAATTTGTCTCCCTTTAAAAGGGGAGGGAGAATAATTGCAGTGGAGGAATTTTTCACTAAATCTCCTAACACTTTTACTGGAAATATGGTATAATTTCTATATGTTTTGTTAACAAAAAACTGCTATAGATTGCCATAGAAAGGATTTGATTAAAATGACTTCTGCAAAAGAATTGCAAAAAAGCTTAACCTGGGAATTCCCTCATATCGGCAAGGCGGAGCCTGCTGCTAAGGATGCTGCATTTGCTTACTGCGAGGGCTACAAGGAGTTTTTGAACGAGGGCAAAACCGAGCGGGAATTTACTGCAAAGGCTGTGGAATTGCTTAAGGCTGCTGGCTACGAGCCCTTGGATTTAAGCAAGAGCTATAAGCCCGGCGACAAGGTTTATTTTGTCAACCGCGGCAAATCTATCGCTATGTCCACCTTCGGCACCGCTCCCTTAGAGAAGGGCGTACGCTTGAACGCCGCTCATATCGACTCTCCCCGTTTGGACCTGAAGCCCAATCCGGTCTATGAAAAGAACGAGATCGCTTATTTTAAAACCCACTACTACGGCGGTATCCGCAAGTATCAATGGGTAACCACTCCCTTGGCCATGCACGGCGTTATCGTGAAGAAGAATGGGGAAGTGGTGAAGGTTTCCGTGGGCGAGCAGCCCGGTGAGCCCCAATTTTGCGTAACTGATTTGCTGCCGCATTTGGGAGCTAAGCAAAACGAACGCAAGCTTTCCGACGGCATTCGTGGCGAGGAGCTGAACATCGTCATCGGCAGTCTGCCCTTCGTAGGCGAGGACGAGAAGGATGAGGTTAAAAATGCTGTAAAGCTGACCGCTCTCCAGCTGCTCAACGAAATGTATGGTATTACCGAGCATGATTTTATGCGCGCGGAGATCGAGTTTGTGCCCGCAGTGAAGGCCGTGGATATTGGCCTGGACCGCAGCTTGATCGGTGCCTATGGCCAGGACGACAAGGTCTGTGCTTACACCGCCCTGACTGCAGAAATCGACACCAAGGCTCCTTACTATACCACTGTTACCATTTTGGCAGATAAGGAAGAAATTGGCTCCTATGGCAATACTGGCCTTAGCTCCGACTTTGTGCTGCACTATCTGGAGGACTTGGCTACTCTGGAAAATGCCAATATCCGCACCCTGCTCCGCAATACTACCGCTCTGTCCTCCGATGTAAACGGTGCTTATGATCCCACCTTTGCCAGCGTTTATGAAGAACGCAATAGCTGCTTTGTGAATAAGGGACCCTGCTTGACCAAATACACCGGTGCTCGCGGTAAGTCCGGCTCTAATGATGCCAGTGCCGAGACCATGGCCAAGATCATCAGCATTATGGACGAGGCCCAGGTTTATTGGCAGATTGGCGAGCTAGGTGCAGTTGATGAAGGCGGCGGTGGTACCGTCGCTCTCTATGTCGCTGCTATGGACGTGGATGTAGTGGATCTGGGCGTGCCCGTGCTCTGCATGCACTCTCCTTTCGAGCTGACCAGTAAGCTGGACGTTTACTATACCTATAAGGCCTTTGCTGCTTTCTTGGCCAGCGATAAATGAGTAAGGTGGCTAGATAAGATTTAAGAAAATACCTCCTCAAGCTCTGCAAAAAGTGATATAATTTCCTTGTATCATATTTTGTACTGTATTGAGGAGGACTTTTTATGCAAGATTTACGCCAAAAATGCCGTGTGGCCGTTGTGCAAATGGCACCGGTGATGTTTGATAAAGAAGCGACTCTGAAAAAATGTGTGGAGCTGATTAAGGAGGCTGGCAAGGGCAAGGCCGATTTAATCGTGCTACCTGAGCTCATCATTCCCTGTTATCCCTTTGGCATGACCTTTGGGTTTACAGTTGGTAGCCGTAAGGAAGCGGGCCGCGAGGATTGGAAACGCTACTACGGTGGCTCCATTGTGGTTCCTGGTAAGGAAACCGAGGTACTGGGCAAGGCAGCCAAAAAGGCCAAGGCTTATGTAAGCATCGGCGTATCCGAGCGGGATGCGGTAAGCGGTACCCTGTACAATAGTAATATTATCTTCGCTCCCGATGGCAGTATCGCAGCCTTGCACCGTAAGCTGAAGCCTACGGGCTCCGAGCGTGTGGTCTGGGGCGATGCAGATAGAGCTTATTTCCCTGTAGTAGAAAGCCCCTGGGGGCCCATAGGCAATCTCATTTGCTGGGAAAGCTATATGCCCTTGGCCCGTGTGGCTCTCTATGAAAAGGGCGTGACCTTGCTCATCTCCTGCAACACCAATGATAATCCGGAATGGCAAGCCACCATTCAGCATATCGCTTTGGAAGGACGTTGCTATTATATTAACTGCGACCAATTTTTCACGCGGGAAATGTATCCTGCTGACTTAAAGGCCAGCGATGAAGTGGCCAAGCTGCCCGAAATCGTCTGCCGCGGTGGCAGCTGCATTATCGACCCCTATGGTCATTACGTAACCGAGCCCGTGTGGGACAAGGAAGAAATAATTTATGCGGATTTGGACATGGACAAGGTGCCGGCCAGCCGCATGGAGTTTGATGCCTGCGGTCATTACTCCAGACCCGATGTGCTCAAGCTCGTAGTTGAAGATAAATAGAAGGTGTGTTCTGTGATTAATGAAAATAGACTTTTAAACGAATTTATCGAGCTGGTTAGCGTGCCCTGTCCCAGCAAGGACGAAAAGGCCGAGGCCGAGCTGATTATGGCTAAGCTGCGTGAGCTAGGCTTGGAGCCCGTCATGGACAAGGCCAACGAAAAGACAGGTGGCACCTGCGGCAATGTGTGGGCCTATGTGAAGGGCACCGTGCCCAATGCTCCCACCCTGCTTTTTGAAGCTCATATGGACTCCGTAGCCCCTACCACTGGTACTAAGGTGGTACGCAAGGACGGCGTGCTTTACAGCGATGGCACCACTACCTTGGGCGGTGACGACAAGGTGGGCGTGGCCGGTATGCTAGAGGCAGTGCGTGCTCTGAAGGAGGACGGCGTGGCCCACGGGGATATTCAGCTGCTCTTCACCATTAGCGAGGAGATTGGCTGCTTAGGCGTGGTTAATTTGGATAAATCCATGCTTAAGGCCGATTACGGCTACTGCATGGATATCGGCGGCAGCATGGGCGAGATTACCTACGCTGCTCCCAAGCTTTACGATATTTATGTGACCGTGAAGGGCAAGTCTGCCCATGCAGGCATCGCTCCGGAGCAGGGCGTGAACGCTATTATGCTGGCCGCGGAGGCCCTCAGCAAGCTGCCTGCCTACGGTCGCATTGATGAGGAAACCACCTTTAATATTGGCGTTTTCAACGCTGGCATCGGTACCAATATTGTGTGTCCTGAGGCTAAGTTCGTTATCGACATGCGTTCTCTGAATGTGCCCAAGCTGGAAAAGCTCAAGGACGATACTATCGCTTTGATTAAAGAGACTGTGGAAGCAGGCAAGGGTCAGGTGGAGTTTGAAGTAGTGGAGGGCTGTCCCGCTGTGGAGCTTTCTAAGGACCATCCCTGCATTGAATTGGCTAAGCGTTCCGCTGAGCGACTGGGCTTTAAGGTGGAGCTCAAGACTACCGGCGGCTGCAGCGACGGCAATTATCTTTGTGGCTACGGCTTACCCTGCGGCCTTTTGGCGACGGGTATGAGCAATGTGCATACCACGGAAGAATACTTAAAGGAAAGCGATTTGTACGACACAGCTCGCTGGATTTACGAGACTGTGAAGGTGGCAGCAGAAAAATAAAGAGGTGACTTATGAAACTATATTCTTGGAATGTGAATGGTCTCAGAGCCTGCATGAATAAGGGCTTTGCGGATTTTTTGGCGGCGGCGGACCCGGACGTGATTTGCTTGCAGGAAACGAAAATGCAGCGGGAGCAAGCGACCTTTGATTTCCCCGGCTACGAGGAATATTGGAATAGTGCCGAAAAGAAGGGCTATAGCGGCACCGCTATTTTCACCAAGCAAGCTCCTTTGAACGTGACCTACGATCTAGGCATCGAGGAGCACGACAAGGAAGGTCGCGTGATTACAGCGGAATATCCTGACTTTTTCCTAGTGACCGTTTACACTCCTAACTCCCAGCGTGAGCTGGCTCGTCTAGACTATCGCATGGAGTGGGAGGATGTCTTTTTAGCCTATTTGCAAAAGCTGGACGCTATTAAGCCCGTGGTGGTATGCGGTGATTTGAATGTGGCAGCGGAGGAAATCGATTTAAAGAATCCCAAAACCAATCGCATGAACGCCGGTTTTACGGATCAAGAGCGGGAAAAATTCCGCGTTTTCAAGGCCGCAGGCTTCGTGGATACCTTCCGCTATCTGCATCCTGAGGAAGTGAAGTATAGCTGGTGGAGCTATATGTTCAAGGCTCGGGAGAAGAACGCTGGTTGGCGTATCGACTATTTCGTAGTCTCCAAGCGTATTAAGGATAAGGTGAAGAGCGCCGAGATTCACAATGATGTTTTCGGCAGCGACCATTGCCCGGTGAGCATTGAGCTGGAGTTTTAAGATTTGCCATACTCTGATGCTTGACTAATCCCTAGTAAAGCTCTATAATATAAATAACTTCATAAGGAGAACCTTTGGGGCAGGGTGCGATTCCCTACCGGCGGTAAAGTCCGCGAGCCTTCGGGCACGAGCAGGTGCAATTCCTGCACCGACAGTATAGTCTGGATGAGAAAAGGTGGCTAATTTGTATCTAACCGCACGGGCTCCACAGGGCTGGTGCGGTTTTTTTGCGGCCTTCTATTATTGAAGCTTGAGGTGATTATTTTGACGGATGAACAATATATGCAGCGTGCACTAGCGCTAGCGCTTGAGGCCGAGGGCGATACTAGCCCCAACCCCATGGTGGGCTGCGTCATCGTAGATGACGAGGGCAACATCGTGGGTGAGGGCTATCACCATAAGGCCGGCGAGCCCCACGCGGAGGTCAACGCGCTGGCAGAAGCCAAGCATTTGGCCCGCGGCGCCACGGCCTACGTGACCTTAGAGCCCTGCGCTCACTACGGGCGCACAGGTCCCTGCTGCGTAGCCTTGGCTAGAGCGGGCATTAAAAAGGTAGTGGTGGCCTGTACGGATCCCAACCCTAAGGTAGCAGGCCAAGGCTTGGAGTATCTGCGTTTGCAGGGCATTGAGGTAGTGACGGGGGTCTGCGAAGCAGAAGCGCTGCGTTTAAACGAACGCTTCTTCACTTGGATTAGCAGGGAGCGTCCTTTTATTACGCTCAAATACGCCATGACGCTGGATGGAAAAATCGCCGCTCGCACCGGCGACAGCAAGTGGATTACAGGCGAGGAAGCTAGAACCTTCGCCCACCGGCTCAGGCGGCAGCATGACGCCATTTTAGTGGGCATAGGTACGGTGCTGGCCGACGATCCGGAGCTGACCTGTCGCATGGTACAGGGCAAAAATCCGGTGCGGGTAGTGCTGGATAGCCAGCTGCGAATCTCGCTGATGGCTACAGTGCTCAACCCAGCAGCGGATACGATTATTATTACTAGCCTTGAGGCGGATGCTGTGAAGGGCGAAGCCCTAGCTGCACTGCCCAATGTGGAGGTAGTGCGGCTGCCCTTGGCAAAGGGTCGCTTGCCCATAGATTTAGTAGTAACCGCACTGGCCCAGCGTGGCATTACCAGTCTTTTGGTAGAGGGCGGTAGCGCGGTGCTAGGCGCCTTCAAGGACGCGGGCTACGGTGACAGAGTGTACGCCTTCATCGCGCCCAAGCTTGTAGGCGGTAGCCAAGGCTTTACGCCCATCGGCGGCGTGGGCAGCGATTACATCGAGGACAGCTGGAAGCTGGACCAGGTGGAGTATAAGCTGTTGGGCCAGGACTTGATGGTTACTGGCCTCGTAAGAAGGGAGAATGCCTAATGTTTACTGGTTTGGTAGCGGAGCTGGGCACGGTGCAGAGACTGGCCCGGCAGGGTAACTCCTATCATTTAACGGTGGGCGCGAAAAAGACGCTGCAAAATCTGAAAATCGGCGATAGCGTGGCTGTGAACGGCGCCTGTCTCACCGTAGTACGCATGGATGACAGCTGCTTCACCGCCGATGTGATGCCGGAAACGGTACGATTGACCAATATTGGCAGCCTGCAGCCGGGCTCTAGGGTTAACCTAGAGCGCACATTAAGGCTCTGTGACGGTTTGGATGGGCACATCGTCAGCGGTCACGTGGAGGGCTTGGGCACCATTAGCGAGCAGCGTCCCGAAGGGATCGCGGTGGTGGTGACCATCGCTACGCCCCCCGAGCTCTTAAAATACATTATTAAAAAGGGCAGTATTGCCATTGACGGCATTAGCTTAACCGTGACGGAGGTCACGGACACGAGCTTTTCCGTATCGCTGATTCCTCATACGGCCAAGGAAACAACTCTGGGCTTTAAAAAAGTGGGGGATAGCGTAAATCTGGAAACAGATATTTTAGGTAAATATGTGGAGCGCATGCTGACTTGGAATAATGTGGCTAAAGAGCAAGCCAGTCCTGCGGACGCTTTAGATAAAAAGATGCTGTTGGAAAACGGCTTTTTGTGAGGTGAAAGGAATGGATTTTAAATATAATACCATTGAGGAGGCCATCGAGGCCATTAAGGCCGGAAAAATGGTGCTGGTAACCGATGATGAGGATCGGGAAAATGAAGGCGATTTAATTATGGCGGCGGAGCTGTGCACTCCGGAGGCTATCAACTTTATGGCTAAGGAAGCTCGTGGATTAATTTGCATGCCTGCTTCTGGGGAAATTATGGATAAGCTGCAGTTTGGCGCCATGGTCAGCAAGAATACGGATAATCACGAAACTGCGTTCTCTGTTTCCATCGACCATGTGGATACCACCACGGGTATTTCCGCCTATGAGCGTGCTTATACCATGCAAAAATGCGCTGACGAGGGCGCTCAGCCCAGCGATTTTCGCCGTCCGGGCCATGTTTTCCCCCTGCGTGCTCGCGAGGGTGGTGTTTTGGTGCGTACCGGCCACACCGAGACTACGGTGGATTTGTGCAAGCTGGCAGGGTTAAAGCCCGTGGGCATTTGCTGCGAGATTATGAATGATGATGGTCACATGGCACGCACTCCCGATTTAATTCAGTTCGCCAAGAAGCACGATTTAGTGTTCATCACTGTGGCCGATTTGGTGGCTTATCGCAAGTCCCACGAAAAGATGGTGCATCGGGTAGCGGAGGCGGCATTGCCCTCCAAGTACGGCACCTTCCGCATTATCGCCTACGAAAATGATCTGGACGACCTTTGTCATGTGGCCATTGTGAAGGGCGACGTGGCCGGCAAAAAGGATGTTTTGGTGCGTGTGCACAGCGAGTGTCTTACGGGCGATGCGTTTGGCAGCCTGCGCTGCGACTGCGGCGACCAATTGGCTACTGCACTGCGCATGATTGAGAAGGAAGGCTGTGGCGCGGTGGTTTACATGCGCCAGGAGGGCCGTGGCATTGGCTTGGCCAATAAGATTCGCGCCTATGCGTTGCAGGACACTGGCCTTGATACTGTTGAGGCCAATGTGCGCTTGGGCTTTGCGCCGGATTTGCGTGATTATGGCCTTGGCGCGCAGATTTTGTCGGATCTTGGCCTGACCAGTATTCGCTTGATTACTAATAATCCAGCGAAGCGCATCGGCTTGAGCGGCTATGGTATTACCATCACCGACCGGGTGCCGATTATCATGGAGCCCAATGAGTTTAACGAACATTATTTAGATGTAAAAGAAGAAAAAATGGGCCATAAGCTGCATGATTGTGGCTGTGGCTGTCACTAAGGAGGTAAAAACAATGAATGTTTTAGAAGGTAAATTAACTGCTAGAGGTATGAAGATTGGTATTGTGGTGGCTCGTTTTAATGAGTTCATTACTAGTAAATTGTTGAGTGGCTGCGTGGACTGCTTGCTGCGCCATGAGGCTGCTGATGAGGATTTAACTGTGGCTTGGGTTCCCGGCGCTTTCGAGATTCCTATGGCTGCGAAAAAGATGGCTGAAAGCGGCAAGTATGATGCCGTAATTTGCTTAGGTACCGTTATTCGTGGCGCTACTCCGCACTTCGATTACGTTTGCGCTGAGGCTTCTAAGGGTATTGCTCAAGTGAGCCTGCAGACCGGTGTGCCCGTAGCCTTTGGCGTGCTGACCACTGAGACTATTCAACAAGCCGTTGAGCGCGCTGGCACCAAGGCTGGCAATAAGGGCGTGGACTGCGCTATGGCCGCCATGGAAATGGTAAATTTGTTCAAGGAAATGTAATTTTAGGATATGTCCTAGATCCTATAGCACATTGACTAGATAAAGTGCTAGAGGCTATAATATATCTAGAGCTATATTGTTTTGAGCCTTATTGTATCTGAATGGGGGTGAGGAGATTGCATGAGTATCAAGAAATTTTTTTTAAGCTATTGCCTAAGCTCAAGCAGATATATGGCAAAAGAATAGAATCTGTTATTTTATATGGGTCCGTTGCCCGTGGTACACAAGCCCCTGATTCCGATATAGATATAGCTGTTATAGTCCATGGTTATACTGAGTCGATGCATAATGAAATGCTAGATTTTCTTGTAGACATGGAGTTAGAATATGACAAAGTTATTTCTGTGCTTTTAGTCGATTACAATGACTATGAGGAATGGAAGGATGTTTTGCCGTTATATAAAAACATGAGGAAAGAAGGCATAACTTTATGGCAGGCAGCTTAGAGGCTTTGGCTAAGTATCGCTATGAATGTTGTGAAGAGGCTATAGTAGATGCTCAATTAATGTATGATAATGGTCGCTATAAAAATGCATTAAATAGGGCGTATTATGCCATTTTCTATGCCATCAGGGCGGTGAATGCTATTGCCTACTTTGACAGCAGTAAGCATAGTGGTGTTATAGCTTTCTTTAATCAAAATTATGTAAAAACAGGGATCTTTCCTAAAGAAGCTTCGAAAATAATTAAATTGGCCTCAGAAAATAGAGAGAGAGCCGATTATTTGGATTTTTTTGTGGCTTCTAAAAAAGATGCTGAAGAGCAAATTGAGCGAGCCTTGCTATTCAAGGACATGATTAAAGGCTATTTAAAAGCAAAGAGCGTAATATGATTTTTAATTGCTTTTTTCATCAAACTGCTATATAATAGGAGACGAGCAAGGCTTTTATGTGTTGCTCGCAAAAGTGAAAACGACAAGCCTGCTAATTTTTTAGTGGGCTTGTTTTTCTAAGTAAACGAGGTAATAAAATATGGAAGATGTTTTAACTAAAGCCACCGCCGACGGTGTGCGTATTTATGCTCTGTGTACCACGAATTTGGTGCGTGAGGCAGCCAAAAAGCACGGCTGCTCCCATCTAGCCAGCGCGGCTCTCGGCCGCGCTATGAATGGCGCCCTGCTTTTGGCTGCCACCATGAAGGATGGCGAACGGATCAGTCTGCGCCTAAAGGGCGACGGCCCCCTGGGCGATGTTGTGGCCGATGCGGAGGGCGCCAACGTGCGTGGTTACGTAGAAAACCCCAATGCCTTCGTCCCCCTGCGGGAGGACGGCAAGCTCAATGTAGGCGCCGGCATCGGCCAGGGCAACATCGTCGTAACCCGCTACCTGCGCAACGCAGAGCCCTTCACTGGCTACTGCGAGCTGGCCGATGGCGAAATCGCCAGCGATTTAACCAAATACTTGTACGTTTCTGAGCAAACGCCCAGCAGCGTAGCCTTGGGCGTTTTGGTGAATAAGGAGGGCGAGGTAGAAGCCGCCGGCGGCTTCTTTATCCAAGCCATGCCGGGAGCCAGCGACGAGGTACTGGCTAAGCTGGAGGAAAACGTGAACAAAACTCCGTACATCACTCAGCTTTTGGAAATCGGCTACACTCCCGAAAAAATCATCGGCATCTTGGGCCGGGATTTGGACGTGGACATCAAGGAAACCGTGCCCGTGCGCTTTAAATGTCGCTGCAGCCGTGAGACCATCATGACCGCGTTAGGTCGTTTGGACAAAAAATCCTTGGAGGAGCTGGCTCAGGACGAGGTCACCGAGGCCCACTGCCAGTTCTGCAACAGCACTTACACCTTTACGCAAAAGGAAATTCAAGGCTTGCTAGAACAAAAATAAGCTAAAATTTCTCTTGACAACTGGAACTTTTGTTTGTATAATTAGCTTAAAAGATAAACAAAGTTGGGAGGCTTGAACAATGGATGCAGATAAAAAGAAAGCATTAGATATGGCCATGCACCAAATCGAGAAGGATTTTGGCAAGGGCAGCATTATGAAATTGGGCGAAGCCAGCGCTAAAATGAACATCGAGGTTATCCCCACCGGCGCTTTGAGCTTGGATATCGCTCTGGGCGTAGGCGGTATTCCCCGTGGCCGTGTTATCGAAATATATGGTCCTGAATCCTCTGGTAAAACCACCGTCGCTTTGCACATGATCGCAGAAGCGCAAAAGCTGGGCGGCTATGCAGCCTTCATCGACGCAGAGCATGCTCTGGACCCGGTTTATGCTCGCGCTCTGGGTGTCGATATAGACAATCTTTTGATTTCCCAGCCCGATAATGGTGAACAAGCTCTGGAAATCGCCGACGCTTTAGTACGCAGTGGCGCTATCGATATTATCGTTATTGACTCCGTAGCTGCTCTGGTGCCCCGGGCCGAAATCGAGGGTGAAATGGGCGACTCCCATGTGGGCTTGCAGGCACGTCTGATGAGCCAGGCTTTGCGTAAGCTGACCGGCCTCATTTCTAAATCCAAATGCGCCACCATCTTTATTAACCAGATTCGTGAAAAGGTAGGCGTGATGTTTGGCAATCCTGAAACCACAACCGGCGGTCGTGCTTTAAAATTCTACTCCACCGTGCGCCTGGATGTGCGCCGTATTGATACCCTTAAAAACGGCAACGATATGATTGGTAGCCGCACTCGCGTGAAGGTAGTGAAGAACAAGGTGGCTCCTCCCTTCAAGCAGGCTGAGTTCGATATTATGTATGGCAAGGGTATTTCCCACGAAGGCTGCATTGTGGACTTAGGAGCCGACCTGGATATTATTAGCAAGAGCGGTGCTTGGTACTCCTACGGTGATATTCGCTTGGGTCAGGGCAAGGAAAAGGTAAAGGATTTCCTGCGGGAGAATCCTGACATCGCCAAGGATATTGAAGCTAAAATTCGTGCAAATACCATGGGTCAAGCCGAGGCGAAGGCCGAGGCTGCTAATGTAGCAGATGATGTGGAACCGATCTTCAAGGAAGAGCTCTGAGAATAGGAGCTCTGAGAGTAAGAGCTACACAGGCTCTAGGAGGCATAAGGATAAGAGTCCTAAGGTAGAGGGCTTTGTTAGCGCGCAGGAGGCTTACGACTGCGCGCTTAATCTGTTATCCTACAGGGATTTCAGCAAGCAAAGGATGCAGGAAAGACTGCGGCGCAAGGGAGCCGACGCGGCCCAGGCCGAGGAGGCTGTGGCTAAGCTGGAGGACTATAATCTCATCAACGATGAGCGTTATGCCAGCCGCGTTTACGAGGGCTGGCTCAACAAGCGCTACTACGGACGACAGCATCTGGCAGCGGAGCTGGCGAAGCGGGGCCTAGGGCCGGAGCTGAGCCAGGAAATCCTGGCCCGGTTTACGCCAGAGCTGGAGGAGCAGCACGCCGCCAATGCGGCGGCGCTTTTTGCGCAACGCAATGGCGAGAGGATCGCGGAGGCACGAAGCTCCGAGCTCACGCCTCAGGAGCGCATGGCGCTTCAGAAAAAATTATATGCGGCCGCAGGGCGTTTTTTGGCGTCCCGAGGCTTTTCAGCTAGATATATGCAGATTTTATGGGAAAAATTGCAGGTAAACACCGATATATAGTGTTAAATCCTTGACATTTTTGTAGATTTTATTTACAATAGAATTGTCCCATTGTGCATAAATCAGTGGATTACACAAGGTGACACATGGTGTCGCCTTCTTTTTTGCCCTGTTTCTGAATTTTAATAGGTTAATTGCTATATTTATATACAATTTAATTGATTATATTCAATGGAATAAGGACATTTATAGCAGACGCGAAGGCGCCTGCTGTTGTTATGCAAAAAAACTTGAAAAAATTTTTATTAACTAGGAGGTGAGGACGATTTTAGCGATTATTGGTACTGCTGTTGTAGTTGGTCTGGCAGGCGGCGCGGTGGGCTATTTGGTACGTAAGAACGTGGCCGAAAGCAAGATTGCCACTGCTGAGGAGCAGGCGATCCGTATCGTACAGGATGCTGAACAGGCTGGCGAGGCAAAACGCAAGGAAATGATGATGGAGGCCAAGGAAGAAATCCATCGTATGCGTTCCGAAATGGAGCGTGAGAATAAAGATAGACGCAGTGATTTGCAGCGTCAAGAGCGTCGTTTGGTGCAAAAGGAAGAGAATCTGGACCGCAAGATTGAATCCTTTGAGCGCAAGGAGGAAAAGCTGGCCCGCAAGGAGCAAAGCTTGAACGCGGCTCAAGAGCGCGCTGAGCAGCTGTGCGCTAAGCAGCAGGCTGAGCTGGAGCGCTTGTCCGGCTTGACCAGCGAGGAAGCGAAGCAGGAGCTGTTGCAATCCTTGGAGGACGAGGTGAAGCACGAATCCGCCATGCTGATTAAGGATTTGGAGCAGCAGGCTAAGGATGACGCTGAAAAGAAGGCTAGAGAGATCATTTCTCTGGCGATTCAGCGCTGCGCCGCTGACCATGTGGCCGAGACCACTGTTTCCGTAGTTGGCTTGCCCAATGACGAGATGAAGGGTCGCATTATTGGCCGCGAGGGTCGCAATATCCGTACTCTGGAAACCCTGACCGGTATTGATTTGATCATTGACGACACTCCGGAAGCAGTGATCATTTCCGGCTTCGACCCGGTGCGCCGCGAGGTTGCTCGTATCGCCCTGGAGAAGCTGATTAACGATGGTCGTATCCATCCGTCCCGTATTGAAGAGATGGTGGAGAAGGCTCAAAAAGAGGTTGAGCAGAAGATTAAGGAAGCAGGCGAGCAAGCCACCTTTGCCGTGGGCGTGCATGGCTTGCATCCGGAGCTGATTAAGCTTTTAGGTCGTCTGCGTTATCGTACCAGCTATGGTCAAAACGTGCTGAACCACTCTGTAGAGGTGGCTAATTTGGCCGGCGTTATGGCTAGCGAGCTGGGCGTGGACGTGATGCTGGCTAAGCGTGCAGGTCTCTTGCACGATATCGGCAAGGCTATCGACCATGAAATGGAAGGCTCCCATGTGGAAATCGGCGGTGAAATCGCCAAGAAGTTCCGCGAGTCCGATTTGATCATCAACGCTATTCTAGCCCATCACGGCGATGTGGAGCCCAAGAGCGTGGAAGCGGTGCTGGTAAGCGCTGCGGACGCTGTCTCCGCTGCTCGCCCCGGCGCTAGACGCGAAACCTTAGAAAGCTACCTGAAGCGCTTGACCCGTCTGGAGGAGATTTCCGAATCCTTCAACGGCGTAGAAAAATGCTATGCTGTGCAAGCAGGTCGTGAAATCCGCATCATGGTTAAGCCCGAAGTTATCGACGACGCTTCCGCTATTTTGCTGGCCCGCGATATTTCCAAGAAGATTGAAGCCGAGATGGAATATCCCGGTCAAATCAAGGTAGTCATCATCCGCGAAACCCGCGCTGTGGACTACGCAAAATAAAATCACAAAGATTAAAGGCACGCTTCTTTCCCTATCTCCTAATAAGAAAACATGGAGAAAGTCAGTAAAATCAATGATTTCAGAGGCAGGGAACACGGTGCGAAGTCAAAAAATCAAATACTGACAGGCTCAAAGGGCGTTGATACGATAATATCAACGCCCTTTTCCTCTTTATGTGGTTTTAACCAGTTGAACGCTGACGAGTTTCTGAAAAGAAATGAGGCAGCGTGAAACAGGCGATCTGGCTACCCGCCAATTTGTCGCTGTTTTTGAATTCTTATCAGAAAAAACTTTGATTATGTTGTAACGCGAAGGATACTTTTCCTGTGTATTAGGATGAAAGGCCTTATCACAAGGGAAAGATACGCATGGAAGATAAGCAGATTGAGACTTATTTTTGGAGCGCTCTGAAATTGCAATATCTGAAACAGTAAATAAATACGGCAAGTATTGTCACTATATCACTTATAACATTTTGCATAATAATGAGGATAGCGAGGAATGTGTCAACGATACATAGCAAAAGAGCAGAAAAGCCTTATAACCACTACAAATTCAACGCAGAAAGGAGCTCTACTTCCCGTATGCTAAATATGAGGATATTGGGCAACAGGTCGCACGTAGGATGGTGTGGCAGGCACATAAATCTCTTATAAGAAAAAACGCAGTGAGCGGGAACGATAATTTGAAAGAGCGTAGCAGAATCATTCATTAGCTTGGACTATATAAAATCACTTGCCAAAAATCAGCAGCTATGCTATACTCAAACGAAAGTATAAAGAAAGGGAAAGGTACAGCCAGAATGCGTATTCGCTAAGGATTTCACACAAACAGGATTCTGAAATGCAGAAGGGGGTCTTAGACCCTTTGTTTGTGCTGGAACCGGGCGGATATTGCTGGGCCTTTCCTTTTTTGGGAAAAGGCTTGGAAATGTGCGGCATCGTGTGTTTCCGGGCTTTTTTGCGTCCAAACCGCCCTCCGGCGCCTTCTGTAAGGCCAAGGAGGTATTTTTATGTCCAAAATTTTATTATCTGCAAACCATATTGTTCAATATTTCGGAGAACGAAAAATTCTGGAATTTGAAAAACTAAATGTATACGAAGGAGATCATATTGGTATTGTAGGGGTCAACGGTGTGGGTAAAACCACTCTTCTAAATATCCTGTCCGGAGAAGTGACTCCAGACGAAGGAAGCGTGATCCGTAAGGTGCCAGTGAGCTATTTCAAGCAATTTCGGGAAGGAGTGGAACAAGTGGACCCGCAAAAATGCTGTAAACTGGGGCTTTCGGGAAAACTTTCTCGTGAACACTTAAGTGGCGGTGAGATGACCCGTTTGGGTCTAGCGGCCATGAATAAAGATTCTCTCTTAACCTTTGCTGATGAACCTACTGCTAATCTGGATGCTGATGGGGTGGAACTCTGCTGCCAGATTCTAGAACAGTGTCCTACCCTATTGCTCATTAGCCATGATCGGACAGTGCTGGATCGACTTTGTACCCGCATCATTGAGGTAAAGGACGGACACCTTCATTTTTACACGGGTAATTTCGCAGTTTATCACGAACAAAGAGAGCAAGCCTTTAAGCGACAGGAATTTGAATACCAGCAGTATCGTTCAGAAAAATCTCGACTGGAAAAAGCGGCTCGCCAACGGAGCCAGGCCAGCAGCAATGTCCGAAAAGTGCCAAGCCGCATGGGAAATTCTGAAGCACGCCTTCATAAACGAGCGGCAGGAGAAAAAATGGAGAAGCTGGACAATGCTCGAAAAACTATTTTATCTCGCTTGGAACAACTGGAAGTAAAAGAGAAACCACAGGAAACGGCCCAGGTGAGGATAGATTTTTCTCTAACAGATCCACCTACCAACCGGGAAATCGTTACGGGCAACCATATTACTTTCAGCTATGGGAAGAACCTGATTTTTGAAAATGCCTCGTTTTCCCTACCAAAAGGAAGTAAAACTGCCTTGGTTGGGGCAAACGGAGTAGGAAAAACCACTCTCATGGAGCTGATCTGGTCTGGCGCACCAGGAATTCGCTTGGTTCCCAAGGCAAAAATCGGGTATTTCAAGCAAAGTTTGGATACTCTGGATTTAAGCAAAACGGTTTTGGAGAATGTCATGGAGACATCGGTTCAGAGTGAGAATACCATGCGGGGTATACTGGCAAGACTTTTGATCCGCCGGGAGGATGTATTCAAAAAAGTGGGTATTTTAAGCGGTGGCGAACGGGTCAAGCTGGCCTTTGCTAAGCTGTTTGGTTCCCCCGCCAACCTGCTTTTGCTGGACGAACCTACTAACTTTCTAGATATGCCCGCCATCGAAGCTTTACAAAAAATGGTGGAGGACTATGAGGGAACCGTCCTGTTTGTTTCCCATGATCGGACTTTTGCTGATGGTTGTGCCACTCGGATTCTACGAATTGAGGACAGAAAACTCATTCCTTTTGACGGAAATCTTACCGAGTTGGAGAAAAAACAGATGGAGTCCAAATCAGAAAAGAAAATGGATAAACTCCTTCTGGAACTGCGGTTGGCAGAGGTGATTTCACGACTATCCGCCCCTAACTGCCAGAATAAAGAGGAACTGGAAAAAGAGTTTGAACGGCTTATTGCCCAAAAGAACATGCTTATAGAAAGTCAAGAGGAAATATAGACATATTTATCGCTTTATGTGAGCTTCTCTGAAGGAAAAATAAAATGGATAAGAAGAAGTGGATTCCGTGCCCAGTCTGCGGCAGTAAGACCCGTAATCGAGTGCGTATGGACACGATACTTGAAAATTTCCCGCTATACTGTCCAAAATGCAAGCAAGAAACATTGATCAGAGTAAAAAATCTCAATATGACAGTTATCAAAGAGCCAGACGCATAGACGCAGAGCCGATAACCCGTAGCCTTTAGGCGCGAGTTATCGGCTCTTTTGTTGTTTTACAGGGCAGCCGAAAAAATACTTTCAAAAAAATCGAAAAAGGAGGCTTTTGGCGGGCAGCGGGCGGTCTTGCGTTCTCCTTGTTTGCGGAAAGGGAGAAAACCACCTCATTCCCCCAGGAAAAGGGGTGAAAAGATGGATGTGATCCCCCGTAATGACTATGGCGAGCGGTGCCAGTTCGATGCCTATTGCAAGATGGTTCTCTACCATGAGGCAATCGACTATCTCCGGGAAATGCAGAGACGCTGGGACAGGGAACTGTCGTTCAGCGATCTTTCGCAGACCGAGATGGACAAGCTCTATACGGTTGACAGGTATCCCAGTGACAGATTTATTTTCTCGTCCCATGGGTATGACCTGCATATCGACAACGAGCTTGTGGCGGATGCCTTTGCCGGTCTGTCCTCCCAGGAGCAGAGTATTTTGATCCTGCATGAGTTTGTTGAGAAGATCGTCATTTACGCAGCGACCGATCCGCACAGCAAAGTAAACCGAAGGCAGCAGGTAGATATCTACTACAAGTGTATCGGCATCCTGGAAATCTCAAAAGTTTTCGATACAAGGCATAAATGAAAGAAACGGCATAGTCGTAAGCTATACCGATTCTCTCTTGCCCTACAATGTTCTCTTATTAGGCACGCTTCTTTCGGGAGGCGTGCTTTTTGTTAGTTGTTTGCAGATTTGTTACTGTGTAAAGCTGGGAAATGTGGTATAATTAGCTTATGAATTTTTATCATACTGGAGGATGACTATGAGAATAGATGGTGCGGGCGCATGCTTTGATAACCGCGTGTATGAGCTGGATTTGGCTACTGCTTGGCAAATTGCTATGCTGAGCATTAATGAAATGGGAGTAACCATGGATGAAGTGGATGAGGCCAATAGAGTAATCCATTTCCATAACAAGAACAAGATTATGCAGGTGGCTTTTCAGCAGCTGGATGAAGAAACGCTGCAGGTGATTATGGATTCCACCGGCAAGCGACTACAAATTTATAGCTGGAAGCGTGAGGATAAAGAGGTTAATCTTTTCTACGAGCTCTTCGAGAAAAAGCTGCGTGAATTCAGAGCCTTTATTCTGTGCCCCAGCTGCAGCGCGAAAATCTCTTCCCTGTCCAAATTCTGCCCGGAATGCGGCTATAAGATTAAGTAAAAACGGCAAAAAAAGAAACCAAATACCGAAAGGTATTTGGCTTCTTTTTAAATCCGAAGATTAGATAGCGCGGTTAACTTTACCGGAGCGCAGGCAACGGGTGCAAACATTTACACGTTTTACAGAACCATCAACAACTGCTCTTACTTGTTGAATATTCGGGCTCCAAGCACGTTTGGTGTGTCTATTGGAGTGGCTGACATTGTTGCCAGACAGTTTTCCTTTACCGCAGATTTCGCAGATAGATGCCATAATTTCCCACCTCCTTAAGCGTGATAAGGCATAAGGCACATTCAAATTTAACATGAGTATCATACCATAAAGAGAGCAGAAAAGCAAGCAAAATTTCTACAATTCTACTAACTAGCATTTATACACACTATCTACTAATTATAAGGCAGGTTTTTTCTATGTGGTGGCAGCAACCAGTGACATTTTTAAAGGGAATCGGCCCCAAAAAGGCGGAGGAGCTAGCCAATGTGGGGATTTTTACCGTGGGCGACCTGCTGGAATACTATCCGCGGCAGGAGGCCTATATAGATTATGGCGCTTTAAAAAAGATTAACGAGCTTAAGATGGACGGCTCCCGGCAGGTTTTCAAGGCCAGTGTTTACAATGCGCGCAATGGCATGGGCGCTCACGGCAAGCGCTATACCTTGGTCACTGTACGGGATGAAACGGCCTATGCGTCCCTCTATTTTTTCATGAACCAAAGCTACAGCGCCCGCAAGCTAAAGCCCGGCATGGAGCTTTTGGTCATGGGCAGGGTACGCCCGGGCAAGGCCACTCGAGTCGTCAGCGAGGTCAATGTGCAGCTTATAGAGGCTGGTGAGGAGCTCCAGCCGCGAATAGAGCCTGTGTACGCCCTCAGCGGTGGTCTAACCCAGCTCAATCTACGCAAATGGATGCGCCAAGCCTTGGCCTTAGCCGAAGAGGAGCTGCCGGAAAGCTTGCCCCAAGCCATTGTGGAAAAATGTAATTTACCTGACCGTTTAACGGCCTTAAAAAATATTCACTTTCCCGGCAGCTGGCAGGCTCTCAAAGAGGCCAAGCGGCGCTTCATCTTTGAGGAGCTTTTTTTGCTGCAGTGCGGTCTTCTATCCTATCGGCAGCAGAATCACGACCAGCGTCAGGGCGTTAAGCATGGCCCTGACGGCGAGAAAATCGCTCAGGTTCTGGCCCATTTGCCCTATACCCTGACGCCCCAGCAGCAGCAGGCCTGGGGTGAAATCAGCGCCGATATGGCGAAGGACCAGCCCATGCACCGCATCCTGCAGGGTGACGTGGGCAGCGGTAAGACCGTTATCAGCGCCTTGGCCCTCGCCAAGGCTGTGGAAAACGGTTACCAGGGCTGCATCATGGCGCCTACGGAAATTCTGGCCCGTCAGCATTACGCTACCCTGCAGGAGTATCTAGAGCCGGCTGGCATTCGCGTGGGTCTCTTAGTAGGCGGTATGCGAGTTAAGGCTCGCCGGGAGCTGCTGTTGAATCTGGAGCTGGGGCTCATCGACGTTTTAGTGGGCACTCATGCCTTACTAGAAGAGGACGTGCGCTTCGCCCGTCTCTCCTTAGCCGTGACCGACGAGCAGCACCGCTTCGGCGTGGAGCAGCGAGCGCGACTGGCTACCAAGTCCGCCCTCGCTCCCGACGTTTTAGTCATGACGGCAACGCCCATACCTCGCACCCTGGCCCTGACCGTCTACGGCGATTTAGACATTTCCCTGATGAAGGGTCGGCCGCCAGGACGCAAGCCGGTGCAAACCCTCTGCTATAACGAAGCCAAGCGAAGCCAGGTCTATGAGGGCCTGCTCCGGCAGGTGCAGGCCGGAAGGCAGGCCTACATCGTCTGTCCTTTAATCGAGGAGTCGGAGACATTGGAGGCGCGCAGCGCTGAAAATGTTTTCGCGGAGCTCACTCATAAGAGTAAGGGAGTGCTGCGCTCCGTCCCCTGCGCTTTGCTGCACGGTCGCTTAAAGCCAGCGGAAAAGGAGGCTATCATGGCCGCTTTTGCCGCTGGCGAGACCAAGGTGCTGGTCAGCACCACCGTTATCGAGGTGGGCGTGAACGTACCTAACGCTACCTTGATGGTTATCGAGAACGCCGAACGCTTTGGCCTGGCCCAGCTGCACCAGCTGCGGGGCCGCGTAGGCCGTGGCAGCCAGCAGTCCTACTGCGTGCTGCTCACGGGCGTGGATACGCCCGAAGCGCTGGCCCGTCTGCAGGTGCTGCGGGACAGCGAGGATGGCTTCTATTTGGCGGAAAAGGACCTGGAGCAGCGTGGGGTAGGGCAGCTCTTCGGCCTGCGTCAGCATGGCTTGCCAGATTTGCGCATTGCTGATATAATTCGAGATACCGAAACCATCGCTCAGGTGCGCAAGCTGGCCCAGGAGGAGCTGACCAAGCCCCAGGCCTTGGACGAAATCAAGCGCTTGGTAGAGCTGCAATTCGGTCAGCGCTTCGCCATGATCTTCAACACCTAGGGCAGGCTTCTGAGTCGCTTTTTCGCCACAATTAAGCGTCACCTTTCCTTCGACGTTTGTCAATACTTATATAAAGAGGTTTTTACATTGCAAGATAAACATAAATGGCTGCAAAACCCCGATACCGTGACTAAAATCGTAGCCGCCGTACTCTTGGTGGCTCTGGTGTGCGGCATTCAATGCTTCGCTCAGGACTTTTTCAACACCACCTTTAGGCTGGCCATCAGCGGTAATGTGGACGCTTTAGCGGAGTATTTGCGTTCCTTTGGGCACTGGGCCATCGTCATCAGCTTCATTTTGGATGTGCTCATTAACGCGGGCAGCATTTTTCCCTCGATTTTCCTCTCCACCGCCAACGGCCTTATCTTCGGCCTGCCCCTGGGCATTGTGATCTCCTGGCTGGCGGAGACCGTGGGCGTGGTCATCAGCTTCTTTTTAATGCGCTTCTTCTTCCGCAGTACGGCGGAAAGCATCATCGCTAAAAGCAATTCCCTGCAGCACATTGATGAAGCTAGCGGCAAGCATGGCCTAGAGTGGATGGCCTTCGCTAGAGCCCTGCCTTATTTCCCTTCGGGCATCCTGACCGCCGTGGGCGCGGTAAGCCGCATCAGTGCTCGGGACTACATCATCGCCAATTTAATCGGCAAATTTCCCTCCACCGCTCTTGAGGTGGTCATCGGCCATGATATCGTCAATTTCCAGCAGCACAGCCAGCGTTTGGGCGTGTTAGTGGTAGTGGTGGGCCTGGTCTTTTGGGGCTATAAGAAGTATCGCGACAAAAAGAAGTCTGAGTAGGCGAGCATGCTGGCCCCGGTGCCGCATCGAAGCTCATTTATAAAACTAAAAACAGCAAGCAAAAAGCCTGAGCAGCGCGCTCAGGCTTAGTTTTTTACTCCATAAAGGTGTTAGGGCTCAGCACATTACCATCGTCGAAGGCGATATAGGTGATCTGAATTTTACCCTTCAGCTTGCTCACATCCATGCCCATCAAGCGTTTATCATCGGGGAGCATGGCGTTGAGGGTCTTGCTGGTTTCCAGCTGCTGGCTGCGACCGGGCAGGATATTGCCTCGGAAATGCTCCGGATAGGAGTACAGAGCTTGGTCCTTCTCATCGAAAATCGTCACATCATAATACATGCGGTTAATGGCCACATTGGTTTTGTTGGTGACGCTCACGCTGGCCAAAAGCAGCTTCTGGGGCTCGGCTTCCTTAATATTAGCATCGGTGGAAATATTTAAATCCACCGGTGAGGTAGCCACAGCCTTATTCAAACGTTCCATGATGCTGGTATTTTCCGCTGCCAGCTTAGCCTTTTTGGCCGCAGAAAATTGTATAATGAGCTGGGATAAATTGCTAACCCTTTTAATCCGCCATTGGCCTTGCTCATTGGCCTCCATGAGCAGGGTAGCCAGAAAATCCTTCTCTAAATTTTGATCGTGGAGGGCAATAGTGGCGGTGGCTTGGCCCTTATCCTGCTTAGCCAGCTGAATATCCTTTACGGAAAGCTGGTCCAGAGGAATATGTCGTTCCAGATTGCGACGCATAGCGTCGGGCACCGGGTCCACTACCTTCTCCTGATCCGCAGGCTTAGCGGCAATTCTATCCAAGGCCTCCTGCTTCATTAAATCCACTACGGAGGGCTTCAGCATGTGGAGAATGCTCAAAGCGAAGGGATTGGAGAAAATATGGTCATTATTGATTTTACTTTCTGCCTTGATAATATCGTCAAAGGCATGATCCAACACAGCATCAACGTCTACATACTGCTCAAATTTAGCGGTGTCGTGCTGCTTTAACGCCACTCGAGCCTGGTTCAGGGCATAGGCCGGGGTACGGATAAAATACAGGAAATAAAAGGCTGCGGCCCCAAGAGCTATAACTAGGACAAGTAATAGGAGAATCTTTTTGTTTTTCATGTTCCTTACCTTCTTACCATAGGTAAAAATTATGTTTTTGGTAGCTTGAAATCTACCTCCTATATTGTAATCACATTAGGGCCAGATTTCAATACCTGCTACTAAAATATTTTTCTGCTTGCGAGAAAACAGACAAATTTAGTATAATATTAAGATAGGTAAAGTGTGTCCTAAGCTTTGTAATAGATATTCGATAATGGAGGTTACTCTCATGCAAGAGAAAACATATTGCTTAATTAATTATGGTTGCCAAATGAATGAATCCGATACGGAGCATTATGCGGGCCAGCTGGAGGAGCTGGGCTATAAGCCCGTCAGCGATTACCACGGAGCCGATGTGATTTTAGTGAACACCTGCTGCGTGCGTGAAAGCGCCGAAAAGAAAATCGCCGGTAAAATCGGCGAGCTGAAGGCGGAAAAGAAACGCAATCCGGACTGCGTCATTTGCGTAGCCGGCTGTATGGCCCAAAAGGACGGGGAGAAGCTGCAAAAGAAGCATCCTCAAGTGGATTTACTCCTAGGCACCGCCTATGTAAACGATTTTAAGCAGCTGCTTTTAGATTATCTGGCGGACCGCAAGGGCATCGCCTACACGGATTTGACCATTCACCAGAGCGAATTCGAGGGCCACAGGGTGCGTCAGAGCCCCTTCGCGGCCTGGATTCCCATTATGTACGGCTGCAATAATTTCTGTACCTACTGCATCGTTCCCTATGTACGGGGTCGCGAACGCAGCCGCAGCATTGATAATATCGTGGAAGAAATCGAGGCCGCTGTGCAAGAGGGCTATAAGGAATTCACCCTGCTGGGCCAAAATGTTAACTCCTACGGCAAGGATTTAGGCGAGAAGGAAGCCTTCGCCAAGCTGCTGCGTAGAGTTAACGATATTCCCGGCGTGGAGCGGATCCACTACATGACAAGCCATCCTCGGGATATGAGCGAGGAGGTTATCAAGGCTGTGGCTGAATGCGAGCACATCTGCGAAAATTTCCATGTGCCCTTCCAAGCAGGCAGCAGTGAGATTCTGCGTCGCATGAACCGTGGCTATACCAAAGAAAAATATCTGGACTTAATCAAGCTCATTCGTAAATATGTGCCCGACGCGGCTATTACCACGGATATTATCGTGGGCTTCCCTGGTGAAACCGAGGAGGATTTCGCCCAGACTTTGGATGTGGTGGAGCAGGTGGGCTTTACCAGCGCCTTCACCTTCATCTATTCTAAACGTAGCGGCACCCCTGCGGCGAAAATGGATAACCAAGTGCCCCTGCCCGTGAAAAAGGAGCGTTTAAATCGCCTTATGGCGCTGCAAAACGCTAAGAGCGTGGCCTGCCATGAGCGGCTCATTGGCAAAACCGTGGAGGTTTTGGCGGAGGGGCCCAGCAAGCAGGCCGATGTATGGACCGGACGCAGCCGCACCGGGGTGCTGGTGCTGTGGCCGGTGGAGGATAAGCGATATGAAGTGGGCCAAAAGGTCAATGTGCTCATTGACACGGCCCAAACCTGGTTAGTGAAAGGTAAGGCGGTTGATTAATGGCTGCTGCGAAAAATAACGCACCCAATGAGACGCAAAGCTATACGCCAATGGTACAACAGTACCTTGCTGTGAAGGAGCAGCATCAAAATGAGCTGCTTTTCTTCCGCTTGGGTGATTTTTACGAAATGTTTTTTGAGGATGCCCTGACGGCATCCCGCGAATTGAATATTACCCTGACCAAAAGGGCCGGCAATGGGGATAATATCCCCATGTGCGGCGTGCCCTACCACAGCGTGGAGGGCTATATCGCCAAGCTAGTGCATAAGGGCTATCGCATCGCCATCTGCGAGCAGATGGAGGACCCTCGCTTCGCGAAGGGTATCGTCGAGCGTAAGGTCATCAAGATCATCACCCCGGGCACGGCCATGAATGAGCAGGTTTTAGAGGATAAGCATAACCGCTATCTGGTGCTGCTCCGGGAGGAGCAGCAGGTGCTGTGCATGGCCGTGGCTGACGTATCCACCGGCGAGTGCCGGTGGTTCCAAGCCCTGGGCCAGGATAAATTGCTGGAAATCCAAGAGCAATTATATCGCTTACAGCCGGCGGAGCTAGTGCTAACAGCGCAGCTAGCCGGAGAGGAGCAGCTTTTAGAGTGGGTGCATAGCAAATTGCCGGAATGCACAATTACTAATTATCAGGAGGCTGCTAGCGAGCAAGCTTATTTCCCGCAGCATTTTCCATCTGTGCAGGTTGCTCCCTTGGTAGAGCAAACAGTGGAGCTGCTTTTGTGCTATTTACACAATACCGTGATGGCGGATCTAAGCCATATTAATCAGCTCAGCGAAATCGTTCGGGACAGCTTCATGCAGCTAGATGCCACGGCCATTCGCAATCTAGAGCTGGTTCGCTCCATGGCCGATGGCAGCAAGCGGGGGACCCTGCTGGGAGTTTTGGATTTCACCAAAACCAGCATGGGCGCCCGCCGCTTGCGCAGCTGGATCGAGACACCGCTTCTGGACATCGCTCGTATCCACGAGCGCCAAGAGGCCGTGGCCGAGCTGCTGGCCAAGGCATCCCTTCGGGATGCGGTGGCGGAGCAGCTGAGGGCCGTGGCCGATTTGGAGCGTATCGTCAGCCGCGTAGAGGTTGGCAGCGCCAACGCTCGTGACTTAGTAGCCCTACGCAGCTCCCTTACGGTGCTGCCGGGGCTCAAGGACGTGCTCCAGAGCTGCCAAAGCAAGGCCCTGCGGCGCCTGAACAGCGCCATTGGCGAGCACGGGGAGCTGGCGGCACGGCTGGCCCGAGCCATCGTGGACGAGCCGCCCTTCTCCGTTCGCGAGGGCGGTATGATTCGCCCGGGCTATAACGCGGAGCTGGACGAGCTGCAGCTCATCGCCGCGGATAATAAGAGCTGGATGCAAAACTTCGAGCTCAAGATTAAGGAAGCGACGGGCATTAAAACCATGAAGGTGGGCTTTAATAAGGTCTTTGGCTACTACATCGAGGTTTCCAAGGGTCAGGCCGGCAGCGTGCCCGATTACTTCGTGCGTAAGCAGACTCTGGTCAACGCGGAGCGCTTCATTGTGCCCGAATTAAAGGAATACGAGAATAAAATTCTTGGCGCCAAGGAAAAAATCCAAAGCCTGGAATTTTATCTTTTCGACGAGCTGCGCAGCCTCATTCGCGGCCAAATTACGGAAATTCAAGCTACAGCCCGGGCCATTGGTGCGCTGGACGTGCTCAACGGCCTAGCTATCGCGGCTTATAAATATAACTATGTACGCCCTGAGCTTAATCATCAGGGAGAAATCAGGATTACCGATGGTCGTCATCCCGTGGTGGAGCGACTGTTAGAAAAGGAAATCTTCGTACCCAACAATGTTAATTTAAACAATAATGATGAACGCATGATCATCATCACAGGCCCCAATATGGCTGGCAAATCCACCTATATGCGACAGGTAGCCTTACTGGTCCTCATGACCCAAATGGGCAGCTTTATTCCTGCCCGTCAGGCCAATATTTGCCCCGTGGATAAAATCTTCACCCGGGTAGGCGCCAGCGACGATCTAGCCACAGGCCAGAGCACCTTTATGGTGGAGATGAACGAGGTGGCCCAGATTTTGCGTTACGCCACGAAAAACAGCCTCATTATTTTGGATGAGGTGGGCCGGGGCACTTCCACCTTCGACGGTATGAGTATTGCCCGGGCGGTAATGGAATATATTCACGATAAAATCAAGGCCAAAACCTTGTTCGCTACTCACTATCATCAGCTGATCGCCCTAGAGCAGGAGCTGAGCGGTGTGAAAAACTACAGCGTGGCCGTAAAGGAACGGGGCAAGGATATCGTCTTTTTGCGGCGTATCGTGCCCGGTGGCACCGACCGCAGCTACGGTGTCCATGTGGCGCGACTGGCCGGTTTGCCCAAGAAGGTGCTGGACCGGGCCGAGGAATTCCTGGAGGAATACGATAATGAGCATGCTCAGGCTGCGCCTGCGGCCTCGGCAGAGCCTAGTCCCATGGGCATGGGCTCCCTCTTCACCAGCGCCATTACGGAGCAGCTTTTAAATATCGATGTGATGAGCATGACACCTATCGAAGCCATGAATATGCTCTATAAACTACAGGACGAAGCACGAAAGGAGAGCGGTCGCTAATGGCAGATACACATGTAGTACAGCTACTGGATATTAATACAGCCAACCAGATCGCGGCAGGCGAGGTAGTAGAAAAGCCCGCCTCCGTGGTAAAGGAATTAGTGGAAAACGCTCTGGACGCCGGGGCTAGTCAAATTGACGTCACAACCTATGGCGGTGGCACGGAATATATTCGCGTAGTGGATAACGGCTGTGGCATGAGCGAGGCCAATGCTCGCTTAGCGGTGCTGCGTCACGCCACCAGCAAAATCGTGAAGGCCGAGGATTTAATGAGCTTAAAAACTCTGGGCTTTCGCGGCGAGGCCCTGCCCAGCATCGCCTCCGTCTCTAACTTCACCCTGCTGACCCGTCCTCAGGACCAGGACTTAGCCACCTCGGTCCGTATCGACGGCGGCGAAAACATGGAGGTCACCAGCACCGGCGGCGCCGCCGGCACCACGGTCATTGTGGAAAATCTTTTCTTCAACGTGCCTGCTCGGCGTAAATTCTTAAAAACCGTGGTCACCGAGGGACGCTATATTAGCGAGCTTTTGACCAAGCTAGCCCTCTCTAGGCCAGATGTACGCTTTAAGCTAGTGAATAATGATAAGGAAGTGCTGCACACTCCCGGCGACGGTGATTTGCAGGGGACCATTAGAGCCCTGTACGGTCGCAGCGTGGCTCAGGACTTACTCAAGGTGGATTTCGCCGACCCTAAGCTTAAAATCACCGGCTTCATCGGTAAGCCCACCCTGCTCAAGGGCACTCGCCAATGGCAAACACTGTTCGTCAATGGGCGTAGCATCGGCAATAAAATGCTGGCCAAGGCCATCGACCACGCCTACCAATCCCAAATTCCCAAGAGCGGCTTTCCCTTTGCCGTGCTGAATATCGAAATCGATACTCAGGCAGTGGACGTGAACGTCCATCCGCAAAAGAGCGAGATTAAATTCAGCGATGAAAGCCTCGTCTATAAGGCCATGTTCAAGGCTCTAACGGACGCCTTAAGTCGTCCCATGAGCGCTCAAAAAACAGAAATTACGCTGCTGCCCGACTCGGAGCTGAACGCCTACGTCAAACCCAAGCAAAGCATTGTACAGCCCAGCTTGGTAAAGCCTGCGGCACAGCCCTTACAGCCCTTGCGCGGCAGCGTCAGCAATAAAAATACACGTCCCCCTCTGCATAATCCCATCTTCAAAACTCCCATGGAGCATATGGAGCCTATTTTTAAGGAGCCGGAGGGCATCTACGATAGGGGCCATCAGGAAACGGTTATTCCTGTGTTAGAAGCCCGTGAGGAATTCGCTAAGCCCACGCCTTCTGCTTCTACTGCGGCTAAGGCCCTAGAGCCTACGCCTCAGTCAGTTGAGCCTAAGCAACAACTGGCAGAGCCTGCTGCTAAAGCGGTGGAGCCAGCCTCCGAGCCCCAGCCGGCGGCTCAGCAGCAGTCCCCAATTAAACGTGAAACCATTAAATTTACTGATACGGATAGCGGCATCGCCACCATTTGGCCCATTGGCCAGGTGGACAAAACCTTTATTATCGCCCAATCCGAGGATACTCTTTATTTAATCGATCAGCACGCGGCTCACGAGCGCATTCTCTACGATAAGCTGGTAGCCGCTCATGAGCAGGTACCGGCCCAGCAGCTGTTGATCCCTATGTACATCGATTTAGCAGCCGATGAAATCGAGCGCATTACCGCCTACGGAGAAGAATTTCTCAAGCTGGGCGTGGACGTGGAGGCCGGGGGCGAGACCATGCTCCGCATTAACAGTCTACCCACGGATATTAAGCCCGAGGACGCTGAGGACTTTATCCAAGAAATCTGCAAAATGCTGGGCGAGCTCCGCCAAGTGAAGCCCAGTGACCTGCGGCAGGAGGTGCTGCATATGACGGCTTGCAAGGCGGCCATTAAGGCCGGACAGCTGCTGACCATGACTCAAATGCGTCAGCTGATTATCGACTTATGCAATACGGAGCATCCCTTCACCTGTCCCCATGGCCGCCCCTGCATGATCGCCATCGACAGCGACCAGCTGTACAAAATGTTCAAAAGGACGGGCTTTTAAATGCTACAGGGTAAGTACGCCGTAGTTTTAAGTCGCAACGCCAGGGGCGTTGCGGCAGTGGAGGCCGCCAAGGCCATGGCCGCGGAGCTAGGCGTGGCCTATTTGGATAGACCTCACAATCAGGTTTTAGAGGACTTTATGGCGGCTCAGGGCTTGGCGGCGGTCATCGTGCTGGAGAAGGACGGGCCTCGCATTCACAGCCCGCAGGGCACCTTCGCTTATCATCCGGGGATGGCCGAGATCAGGGCGCAGCAGCTTTTGCGTGGCGCGCCCGACCATTTAGTACGGGCCTTAGACCTGCGCCCCGGCCTAAGGGTGCTGGACTGCACCTTGGGCCTAGCCAGCGACGCGGCCGTGGCCGCCTGCGTGGTAGGCCCTTCAGGCGCCGTAGTGGGCCTAGAGGCCTCGCTCTTACTGTATTTCGCCGTGAAGCGGGGGCTGGCCAGCTATGAGTGCAAAACACCGCTTTTGACAGCGGCCCTGAGGCGAGTGCAGGCCGTCCACGCAGTGGCGGCGGATTATCTAGCTCAATGCGTCAAGGCTGGCGTTAGCTTTGACGTTGTTTATTTCGACCCTATGTTTCGCCATCCGGTGCAGGGCTCCAAGGCCATGGAGGCCCTGCGACCACTTTCCTTAGAGGAGCCCTTGGCTAAATCCACCGTGGAGCTAGCCCTCAAGGTGGCTCCCCGAGTAGTCATCAAGGAGCGCAGCGAATATCTGCTGGCCGAGTACGGCTGCGAGGAATACGTAGGCGGAAAATATAGTCGCGTCAAATTCGGCATTATCAGGAGGTGAGCTCATGCAGGAACAGTCCCCTAAGGAAAGGGTTCTGGTAATCCTAGGACCTACGGCCACGGGCAAGAGCCATTGCGCCATTGAAATCGCCAAAAAATTCCACGGCGAGATTATTTCCGGCGACTCCATGTTGGTTTACCGAGACATGAATATCGGCACGGCCAAGCCCACCGCCGCGGAGCTGGCCGCCGTGCCCCACCATTTGGTGAATATCTTACCGCCGGAGGCCAGCTTTAGCGTGGTGGATTTCAAGGAGCAGGCCCAGCGCCTGATCACAGATATCAATCAGCGGGGCCATTTACCCATTATCGCCGGGGGCACGGGCCTCTATATCAAGGCTCTCCTTGAGGATTACGCCTTTAACAGCGTCTCCGAGGATAACGAGCTACGCCAGCGGCTGACTAGGGAAGCTCAGGAGCAGGGCCCGGAAGCCCTGCACAAGCGTTTGGCCGAGCTGGACAGCGAGGCCGCCGAACGCATCCATCCCCATAACGTGCGCCGCGTAGTGCGCGCACTGGAAGCGGCCCTAAATGGGGAGCAGGTGAACCAATACGGCGCCAGCGAAAGTCCCTACGACGCTCTCGTCGTAGGCCTGGAGATGGAGCGTGGCGCCTTATACGAGCGCATTAATAGGCGCGTGGACATCATGCTGGAGCAGGGTCTGGAGCAGGAGGTGCGTGAGCTTTTAAGCCGAGGCCTGAGCCCCCACTGCCAGAGCATGCAGAGCATCGGCTATCGCCAAATGGTGTGGTATTTACAGGGTACCATGGACTACGAGCAGGCCGTGAAAAAGCTCAAGCAGGCCACTCGCAATTTCGCCAAGCGGCAAATCACTTGGTACAAAAAAATGCCCTATATTAAGTGGCTCAAGCTAGAAGCTACCCCGGATTATACGAACGTTGTGGAAAGAATTTGTGAAATGCTTGTAGAAAAAGAAATTTCGTTGTAAAATTATACTATAGAGATAGATTGGAGGGGATTCTCATGATGAATTGCGCAAAACCCGCAATGAATTTACAGGATAGCTTTTTAAACCATGTACGCAAGGAAAACCTTGGTGTCATCATCTATTTGATGAATGGCTTCCAAATCCGTGGTCTGGTGCGTGGCTTCGATAATTTTACTGTTATCATTGAAAATGAAGGTAAGCAGCAGCTGGTTTATAAGCATGCGATTTCTACTATTTCTCCGGCTACCAATATCACTATTATGCAGCCCGAGAAAAAAGAAAACTAAGTAAGTAACTAGAGAAAAACGGCGCTGCGGCGTTGTTTTTCTTTTTGTTATATGAAAACCACGCCATAGTGGCGTGGTTCCGAGCAGCTTTAGCGGTGAGTAATAAAAAAACTCCTAATGTGATATGATACTAGTGACCTGCCAGTCAAAGTAAATTCACATTAGGAGGAGATCAAAATGCCAAAAGGGCAAAATGATGACGTAAATAGTTTAGCACATACTAAGTGGAATTGTAAGTACCATGTGGTATTTGCGCCTAAATATCGCAGAAAAGTTTTTTATGAAGAAAAAAGACTAGCGATTAGAGATATTTTAATACAGCTATGCGCATGGAAAGGGGTAGAAATTCTTGAAGGAGAAATTTGTCCAGACCATGTACACCTGCTGCTGAGTATCCCGCCCAAAATGAGCATTTCGTATTTCATCGGCTATCTCAAAGGCAAAAGCAGCCTAATGATATTCCAAAAGTATGGCAATATGAAATTTGCATATAGAAATCGCGAATTTTGGTGTAAGGGATACTATGTTGACACAGTAGGGAAGAATACGAAAGCTATAAAGGAATATATAGCGAATCAATTAAAGAGAGATAAAGAGTCTGATCAGTTAGCACTATTCGATCCTAGAGACCCGTTCACGGGTAGCAAGTAACAAATGCATGGCTGGCAGGCCAATAAAAGATGCACTTGTGCATGGCTAGTAGTATTAGGGCTATGCCCGAAAAAGAAAAGCCACCCGCTATGCGGGTGGATCTTTACT
>SFCN01000117.1 GCA_004558595.1 Phascolarctobacterium sp.
ATGCATCATTCTCTTTATAGGAGGAGTTCAACTACTGTGTACAGGAATACTTGGGCAATACTTATGTAAAACATATTTAGAAACAAAAAAAAGACCTATCTATATTATTAATCAAACAAACGTATAACAACATATACACAAAAAGACTGTGCTGCAACGTTTTCATAACAAACGTCAAAGTACAGTCTCTTTTATTTACTAAACATTTTTGCTACAGTTACCAAAGCAGGCCCTAAGACCACAATAAACATAACTGGAAATATAAACACTAACGTAGGAAATAATACCTTTACAGGCAATTTAGCTGCAGACTCTTTAGCACGCTGTCTACGCATCTCACGCATATTCTCAGATTGAATCTCCAACACCTGAGCCATGCCTACACCAAGCTTTTCAGCTTGAATAAGCGCAGCGGTAAAGAGCTTCATTTCTTCAATACCACAGCGTTTAGCCAAACGAGTTAAAGCATTGCGTCTAGTAACGCCCATGCGCAATTCTTGTAGCAAGCGCTCAAACTCTTCAATCAAGGGTCCCTTCATTTTAGCAGTTACCTTGCCAAGGGCACCATCAAAGCCCAAGCCTGCTTGTACGCTGACACAAAGCAAATCCAGCACATCCGGCATGCTCTGGCGAATTGCTTCCTGGCGCTCCTCAACCATACGTCTGAGTATGAAGAAGGGAACATACACACCAGCAATTACAAAAGCCCCAAACACAAAAAATCCTTTTAATAAAGGTAAATTCTTACTATATACAAGCCAAATTCCCAATAGCAAAAAGAAGACAGTGCTGGCACCCAACATCATCATGAAGCCAGTCATACCCATGCCATTTAGGTTATTAGTCTGATCTACCAATTCCTCTGCCTGAGCCCGAAAGCTAGCCGGTGTAAGCTTAGCAATTTTAGCAGCAATCTTATCAGCAAAAGGCTTAATAGTGCGCTCATAAAGGGAACGATTCATGTTCTCTCTTCTATAAAGTTCTTCCGGTCTTTGCTGACCTTGAACATTATTTAAGCCACGCAAACGACTCTTTACTAGCTCTTGCTTTCGACCCATAGCCTGTATAATAACATATAAGACTATAAAAAGGCAGATAGCTGCTAACATCGAAATTATAATAAGCATACTCTACTCCCTTAGGTCATAAACAAATCTAGTGACAGGTTAACACCATTCATTGCCAATTTTTCCGTACATTGAGGACGCAAGCCCGTGGAAACAAACTCGCCGGTGATGCGGCCATCCTTATCCAAGCCGTGGTTTTCAAAGAAGAACAAATCCTGCAGGGTGATGATATCACCCTCCATACCTGTTACCTCGGCTATATTGATAATCTTACGACTGCCATCACGCATACGCGCAATCTGCACAATAATATCAACTGCAGAAGAAATCTGGCTGCGAATAGCACGCAGTGGCAGCTCCATACCACTCATCAACACCATGGTCTCCAAACGACTCAAGGCATCACGGGCACTATTAGCATGGGCCGTGGTCATGGAGCCATCATGGCCCGTATTCATAGCCTGCAGCATATCAAGGGCTTCGCCGGTACGGCACTCGCCCACGATAATTCTATCAGGACGCATACGCAAGGCATTGCGCACCAAATCACGCATAGTTACTTCGCCCTCACCTTCAATATTGGCCGGACGAGTTTCCAATGTTACAACATGGTCCTGCTTTAATTGTAATTCAGCAGAGTCTTCCAGCGTTACAATACGCTCCGTTGCCGGAACATAGCTGGACAACACATTAAGAAGAGTGGTTTTACCTGAGCCGGTACCACCGCTTACGACGATATTCAAACGGCCCTTTACGCAGTCCTCAAGAAACTCAGCCATGCGCTCATCAAAGGAACCGAATTCGATCATTTTATCTACAGTTAAAACATCCTTAGAGAATTTACGAATAGTTACGCAGGGGCCAATCAAAGACAGCGGGGGAATAATAACGTTCACACGACTGCCATCTGCTAAACGAGCATCAACCAAGGGGCTGCTCTCGTCTACACGACGACCTACAGCAGAAACAATTCTATCAATAATATGCATTAAATGCTCCGTATTACGGAACTTAACATCGGTTTTTTGCAAGCGACCCTTGCGCTCGATATAGATAGAGTGCGGGCCATTAACCATAACCTCAGTAATGCTAGGATCTTTGAGCAATGGCTCTATAGGACCAAGGCCCAAAATCTCACTTATTAATTCCTCAATCAAGCGCTCACGGTCACCCAGGGGAATAGCAAAGGGATTATCCTTAATAGCCTCAGCGCACAGATTCTCCACAATGCGACGCAGCTCTCTCTGGTCCGCATTAGTAGAATTAATAAGCCTTTGCAGCTCATCCGGCATCTCATCAATGATATGAGCATGGATATCGGCCTTTACCGCTTGGTAGGAAGCCTCACGGGCTTCATCCGCAGAGGTAGAAAAACCGGTGGAGCCATGGGTTTGCTTAACAGCCTGTCCTGCCTGTT
>SFCN01000051.1 GCA_004558595.1 Phascolarctobacterium sp.
GCTAAAGGATAGAAAAATGTATGAAATTGAGTAATAAGTAAGCAGAAGGTGAGCTGTGATTTTTAGCAAATGAGTGGCTGGAACAATAGAAGCAAGTGTTTCGAAAACCTAAAGCTTTTTGCGAACAGATTGGACACCGCAGCTTCGTGATTGTACCCCACGAAATTTGCGTTAAGAAAAACACTTGCGAGCATGATGCTTGCTTATTACGAATTTTTTAATCTTTATTTCTGAAAGGCTTCTTACTTATGCGTAACAATATCATCGACAATATTCGTGGGCTGTGCATGCTGGGAGTTATTGGCATCCACATTGGTGGCTCACTGGGTCTGGCCCCTAATAATTTCACACTGTACTGCTTTCTGGAAGTGCTCAGCCGCTATAGCGTCCCCGCCTTCTTCTTCATCTCCGGCTACGGACTCGTCTGCAATGACAAGAGCTTGCTCAGCGGTGGCATCCTCAACTACCTAGACTTTCTCAAAAAACGTCTGCGAGGTGCAGGACTACCCTATTTAAGCTGGTCCATCTTCTACCTTGCTTACTTTACGATGGTCCTTCCTAAGGGCATGATTAGCTGGAACCCCTTACACCTTGCATATGTGCTTTTCTTTGGCCTAGCCTGCTACCATTTGTACTTCATGGTCATCCTGCTGTGGTTCTACGCTAGCTATCCCATTTGGCGAGTACTGCTCCGCTGGATTAATAAAAACAGCATTGCCTTAGGACTTGCCATACTTTTTATTTTCCAGCTGGCCTGCAACTGGTGGACTACCCATCCCGGCGTGGACACAACTAATTGGAGCTTGCTTGCGAAAAACTTCTTCAACTATCGCCTCAACTACCTACCCTTACACTATCTTTTGATCTTCATCAGCGGTGGGCTAGCTGCTCTCCATTGGCAAAAATTTCAAGACTGGCTGCGTAGGCATGGCATCTTTGTTTTGCTTTTTTACCTAGCCTCCATCGCCTACACCGCTGGCAGCGCCTATTACTCATTCACCTACGCAAAATACTCGCTTTTAGATATCGCTAACACCTATCATCAGCTCAGTCCTCAAGGCCTCATCTATACCATCGCCTCCATCCTATTCTTCTGCTGGGGCCTGGATAAGCTGGAGCAAGCCAAGCGTACCAAATACATCGATATCTTGTCGAAATATTCCATGCTCATCTACTTCATCCATCCCTTAATCCTCGAATGGATGACCAGCCTTTACACAAAATTCGGCATCGTCATGACCGTAAAAAAAGTAACCTTCTCCTATTTTTTCCTCGTCATCGTGTCACTCATAGCCAGCATGCTGCTAACAAAAATTTTCAAGCACTCATCTGTACTCAGTAAATTGTTTACAGGAAAGTAACATTTTGAGCAGCTTGCTTCGTTGACATTATTTATCGTTAGTGTTAAAATGTATTTACAACAAATGCGAAGATTATCTAGCACATCTTCACACACAGCAAAAACCCGGGGCGGCCACCCCGGGTTTTTCACTATTTAGTTATGCTGACTGTGAACTACCTGTTTCTGTCCAGCCATCTGCAAATATAGTGGCCAGCTATACTTGCTACGACAGAAACAACAAATGCAAAAACAAACTCTAGCACAAAATTCACCTCCTTCCTACTGGAAAGAGTCACAGCATAATAATTTTATCACATATATCACAAAATTACTATTTCTTTATCGAACATAAATTTTAGAGCTCACCGCGACCTTTCGCAGTGAGCTCTTTTCTTATATCCAAGTATTCAATTATTAGCCTCTTACAGCTTCTCCTTCATAAAACGCTTATAAACCTCCACGCCGGGCTGATCATAGGCGTCCACATCCGCAAGCTCGCCCTCATAGGCCACACTTAACATCAAGAAATACATCAGCTGCCCCAACATATACTCATTCAAACGCGGCAAAGTAAAACGAGCATTATAACGATTATCGCTGGTCAATGCGGCCTCATTAGCAGCTAAAGCAATCTTCAGAGCCTTATTCATATCCAGGCCCTCGTACTTGTCGAAAAAGGCCACATCCTTAAAGGGATTATGCACCACTGCCTGCTCCTCAGGGTCTGCGACCTCTAAGAACTGCACTACCTTATTTAAGCGACCCTCCTGATGCTGCTGGGTTTGAGCGTGCATATCCGTAGTACCCACAGCCACAATCGGCGTCCTACCGTAGTTCACAATCCTACCATTACGGTCCCTGCGTTTGCCCAAGGACTCAGCCAAAAGCTGCACATACCATTCGCTGAGGGACTTTAAATGCATGCTGTAGGGCATAAAGACCTCGATATCGCGGCCCTTGCCATAAGCCAAAAACTTCAGCAACGCATTGAACAAAGCGGGATTCTCCGCCAGCTCCGCCTGGCGACAATACTCGTCCATCTCGCGAGCGCCCTGCAAAAAGGCCTCAATATCTCCGCCCAAGGCAGCCATAGTCACGAGGCCCGGGTCCGTCATAACGCAGAAACGTCCGCCAATGCCTTCCTTGATATCGAACTGCCACCAGCCGTACTTTCTAGCGAGCTTCAAAAGGGGAGCCTTATCCTCCTCGGCCTGCAAATCAGTAACCACAGTACACTCCAGCTCAATATTCTGTCCCTTGCTCAGGGTATCATAAAAATAAGTAAAGGCAGAAATAGTCTCCAAGGTGGTGCCGGATTTAGAAATAGGCACCAGCATCACGCGCAGCTCCCGACCATCGCTTAAATGGCGATAGGCCAAACGCTGCACCTCATAGACCAGCCCATTACAATCCACAGGGTCCAAATTATTACCGGAAAAATAAATGCGTGGCTGTCCATGACGCAGCTTGGCATTTGTATTCCAATGGCAGCCACCAAAGGCATCAAACAGCACCTTATTACCTAAAAAAGAGCCACCAACGCCTAAGAACACTACCACATCCATCTGCTTTAGATATTCGCCGTATTCCTTTAGCTTCTTAATCGAAGCCTCATCGTTAGGATTGCCTGCTGCGATATAAGGCATGCGTGGGAAATACACATGCTCCGGCGTCCCATCCTTGGACAAATGCGCTTTAGAACGACCTGTAGCACGCAAACTATCCACCGCAGCAGCGGCGGCAGCGCCGATTGTCTCTAAACTAAGGGCAACCTCCTCGTCCTGCAATCTGTCAGTACCAAACATATTAGTAAAATCTAACACCAAGCCACTGGGCAAGGTCATTTTGTACTTCACTTAGCGCTCACTCCTAGAAAATCCGAATCTTTCAGCATACCTTTTAGTATACTCTAGTTACTCTCTATTATAGCATATTATAATATTTATCGCAATTTTTTATATATCAACTTCCTGCGAACAGTATCGTTACTTGCGGTCCATGCTACTTTCTTTATTTACTAAATTGTTTATTTCTTAGGACCTTGGCGACGATTACTGCCAGTTTTCGGAGCCTTGCGCTTATCCGCAACTGCATTGCGTCCACGCTTTGGTCCGGCTGGTTTTTTCTTTTTAGGAGCTGGCGTAGCCACGCGACGAGCTACAGTCTCGCCCTCTAAGTTTTGGCGCTCCATCAAAACGCCCAGCTTGGTCTCAATATTGCGTAGCCATTTCACTTCCTCCGGAGTGTACAGGGTAATAGCTACGCCATCATTGCCCGCTCTACCAGTGCGGCCAATACGGTGCACATACCAATCCACATCATGGGGAATATCGTAGTTGATAACATGAGTCACGCCCTCTACGTCCAAGCCACGGGCAGCCAAGTCGCTAGCCACCAAAATCTGGATTTTCGCATCACGGAAGGACTTCATCACCGTCTTGCGCTTGGCAGGGGACATCTCGCCGTGGAGCACATCCACATTAAAGCCCTGCATACCTAGCCAATCTCCTAGCTCCTTAGTGCGCTCCTTGCTCATGCAAAAAACAATCATCAAATAGGGATTGAGCCGTTCAATCAGCGCAGCCACGGCCCGATTTTTATATTCATCCGTAGTCTTCAGGCAAATTTGCTTGATCTTATCCACAGTGGCCTTATCCGGCTCAATATCAATCAAGGCGCTATTTTTCGTCAGCTTACGACCCAACTTACGCACTTCCTCGTTCAATGTTGCGCTACACAGCATGGTCTGATGCTCCGGCGCCGTCATAGCGATCAGGTCTAGAGCCTCGTCCATAAAGCCCTGCTGTAGCATCTCGTCCACTTCGTCCAGCACCAGATATTTCACGCCGCCCAAATCCGTATTACCCTTTTTAATATGGTCCAACAAACGTCCCGGCGTACCAATGAGTACATGGCTGCGACCCTCAAGCTTATACTTTTGCTCTTCAAAATCACGTCCACCGGTCACGGCCAGCACCTTAATCTCGCTCTCGCCCAAAATTTTCTTCAGCTCCGTAGCGATCTGCTGAGCCAGCTCCCGCGTGGGCGTAATGACCAGAGCCTGTACATAGGGCTTATTGATATCGATCTTCTCTGCCAAGGGTACTAAAAAGGCCAAGGTCTTGCCGGTGCCTGTTTGAGCTCTGGCGATAACGTCCCTACCGGCAAACAAGGCCGGTATAGCCTGCTCCTGCACGGGCATGGGCTTGGTAATACCCATCTTCTGTAATTGCTCCACAGTATGGGCACATACCTTCAGAGCAGAAAAACCATTTTGCATCTAGAACCTCCTATCAATACTTTCATAAATCTTTTAATAGATACTTCACTAGGGAAATGCTTCTTATCGCAAAACGCAACAAGAAAGAGTGTTAGCAATAAAAAAGGCTGAAGAATTATCTCCAGCCTTGAGTAAACTAAAATTAGAACTCAGCCAATTTAGCAGCAGCTTTGGGGCAGCCCTTAGCAGCAGCCAGCTCAAAATAAGTCTTAGCACTGATCTTGTGGCCCATTGCCAAATATTGCTCGCCCAGCATGTATTGGTTTCTAGCATATTGCATATCCTTCAATTGAGCAGCAGCTTCAGCGGAGCCCTTAGCAGCAGCCAGTTCCAGATAAGTGGTACCGCTAACAACGTGACCCAAGTCCAAATCCTTTTTAGCCATCAGCAGGCAGCCTTCGATATACTGTTTTTCTTTAGCCTCTGCAGCAGCGATTTCTTCATCGGTTACGCCAGCCTTAGCCTTGAACCAAGCTACGATAGCGTCCAGATCTTCACCCTTGTAGAGCACGCTTCTGAATTTATAATCGATGACGCCAGTGGTATACAGCCATTCAATACCCAAATCCATGTCATCATAATCAACATCAAAATGAGTCAGAATCGCATCAATAACAACCTCTGCATTCTCCTTGTCTTGAGCCAGTTTAGCAATATTACGATATTCTTCTACTAAAGCCATCTTTAACAACCTCACTTTTCTTTGCTTAATAAGCGCACATTTTCTGGTTTCCACCAGTAACCGATAATATCATATCACTAATATGTAAATATTTCAACAAAAATAGCCTTTTTAAGAGAAATCTTCTCCTATTTTCCTTACATGGGTCCCAAATTAATGGCTGTAGCATAGGTTAAGAAAAAAATAACCGTGCTAGATCTCTCTAACACGGTTATCATGGTTATTTGAGTAATTCACGAACGATAGCATTGATGCGTTTGCCATCTGCACGGCCCTTTGTCTTGGCCATTACAGCCGGCATTACCTTACCCATATCCTTGGGGCTGGTAGCGCCAACAGCGGCAATTACCTCTGCTACGATGGCTTTCAGTTCGTCATCACCGAGAGCTTCCGGAAGATATTTCTTCAAAATAGCAATCTCTTCCTTGGCTTGGGCAACCAACTCGTCGCGACCGGCCTTTTGGAATTCCTCCAAGGAGTCCTGACGCATTTTGACCTCTTTCATCAAGACAGCCAGAACCTCATCATCGGTGAGCTCCTTTTTGTCATTGATTTCAACGTTCTTAATATTAGCACGCACCATGCGAATAACATTGAGACGCAGCTTGCCGGCCTCTCTGTCCTTCATGGCCTGCTTCATATCAGCAGTTAATTGGTCTTTTATAGACATAAAGCCCGCCTCCAATTATCTGGTCTTACGTTTTCTGGCTGCTTCGGATTTTTTCTTACGGGCAACGCTAGGTTTTTCGTAGTGCTCGCGTTTTCTTACCTCAGAAAGAATGCCTGCCTTTTGGGTTGCTCTTTTAAATCTGCGCAGTGCGCTGTCTAAAGTTTCATTCTTGCCAACTTTAATTTCTGCCATCTGTTCTCCCTCCCTCCACACACTTAGGGAAGTGTATCTGCAAATTAAGTTTTCAAGTGTTTCCACCTAAAAACACTTACTGACCTATTATACAGGAAAACACAACACTTGTCAAGATTTTCAGCACGGAGGCCAGCCTAATACTTTGCCGCCGATTACGTGAATATGCAAATGCTTTACGGTTTGGCCGCCATCATCACCGGTGTTAATTACAACGCGGAAGCCCTTCTCAGCAATGCCGGTTTTTTCGGCAATCATCTTTACCTTGCTCAGCATATAGGCTACCAATTCCGGGTCAGCGGTGGTGATATTAGCAGTGTGATCCTTAGGCAGCAACAGCACATGTACGGGCGCCGCGGGAGCAACGTCGTTAATAGCGATCATCTTATCGTCTTCATATACCTTTGTAGAGGGAATTTCCCCCTTAATAATTCTGCAAAAAATGCAATCCTCAGCCATGATTCTTGTCCCTCCTCTCGTCTTTTTCTATCTAGATTAATTTCTAGAAAAAGTTTCAAAATCCTGCTAATTACAAATAAAATTTTTTACATACTAACATCATGGCATCAAGTGGTACCCCTTAGAGCAACGTCTATACCAACTCACCAGTAAGCCAATCATCCACTCTACCAGTAATTTTAACCTTAGCAATAGTATTGGACAACTCCTCCGTCCCCGGCACAACCACACGCAAATAGGGCCCACAAAGTCCCTCCATATGGCCTGCGTCCACTGGCTGCTCAAACAAAACTTCTTCAGTTTTTCCCACCATGGATTCCAACATCCTATGGTGTAACTTGTTATCCAACTCAGCCAACCGCGCCGCACGCTCGCTCTTCACTGCCTCATCCACCTGGTTGGGCATCTTCTCCGCCGGCGTCCCCTTACGCTTGGAATAAGGGAAAATATGCATCTTGGCAAAGCCGCAGCGCTGGGCAAACTCCATCGTCGTGACAAAATCCTCCTCGGTTTCACCAGGGAAGCCCACGATAACATCGGTGGTAATAGCCACATCAGGTACCTGCTGACGAATTTCCTTCACCAATTCCGTAAAGCGAGCGGTGGTATAAGGTCGATGCATGGCCTGCAAAATCTTGTCGCAGCCGCTTTGCAAGGGCAAATGCAAATGCTTGCACAAGCGTGGCTCTTTTGCCATTAGCTCCAAAAGACGAGGCTCCACCTCCACGGACTCCAAGCTGCCCAAGCGCACGCGACACATACCCGCCACGCTTAAAGCAGCCTGCACTGCGTCGTAAAGAGTGAGCTGCATGCCCTCCTTGGCCAGCTCCTTACCATAGCATCCCAAATGAATGCCGATGAGCACGACCTCCTTATAGCCCGCGGCAACCAATTTGCCAACCTCCGCGCGTATGCTTTCCAAGCTACGACTACGCAGGGGACCACGAGCGTAAGGAATAATACAGTAGGTACAGTATTGATTACAGCCCTCTTGAATTTTCAGGAAAGCGCGAGTCTTGTCCGTTTCCGTGCCCACGCCCAGCTCCTCGAACTTAGTATCCACGGTCATGTTCTGCACATTATCAAGGATTTCCGTTTGCTTATGCTCCAAGGCCTGCTCCACCAGCTCCACAATGCGCCCCCGCTCCTGATTGCCGATGATCACATCAACGCCTGCGATAGCCCGCACCTCTTCCGGCGCTGTTTGCGGATAACAGCCAGTGACCACAATCAGGGACAGTGGATTATGCCGCACCGCCCGATTAATAATCTGGCGGGATTTGCGTTGGCCCGTATTGGTCACCACGCAGGTATTGATGAGATACACATCGGCCTGAGAGCCAAAGTCCACTACCTCGTAGCCAGCCTGACGGAAAATCCCCTCCATGCTAGCTGTATCGGCCTGATTAACCTTACAGCCCAAGGTATAAAAAGCAATTTTCTTCATCTATGCTTAGTCTCCTAAATCTCCTGTTTCGTAAAAAATGGCGCTAATAGCCACAAGTCCAGCCGTCTCGGCTCGCAAAATGCGTCGCCCCAGGCTCACGGGCACAGCCCCCGCCTGCCGGGCCAGCTCCAGCTCGCCTTCACTAATGCCGCCTTCCGGGCCAATAATGAGCAGGAGATCCTTAATGCCCCCGGCGGCCTCCGCTGCCTTCAGCGCCGCCTTCAAGCTCAGCCGATCCTCGCACTCATAGGCGATGATCTTAGTCGTGCAGTCGTAGTTAGCAAGCATCTCAGCCATGGACTGGACCTGCTGCACCTGCGGAATGATATCACGCTTGCTTTGCTTGGCCGCGCTTTCGGCTATCTTCTGCCAGCGCTCCACCTTTTTAGCGACCTTCGCGCCATCCAGACGCACCACGCTGTGCTCCATAGCCACGGGTATGACGCTGTAAGCGCCCATCTCCACCGCCTTTTGAATGATGAAGTCCATCTTCTCGCCCTTGGCTAGCCCCTGAGCCAGCACCAGTCGCACCCGTGGTTCATGGCTCTCAGCTAGCTTTTCTAGGCAGCGGACTGAGACACGCTCGCTAGCGATGGCGGTGATTTCCGCCACCGCGCTCACACCATCATCGCTGACGATTTGTAGCCTATCCTTAGGCTGCATGCGCAGCACCTTGCTAATGTGCCGGGCATCCACGCCCTCAATAAACATTTCCTCACTATACAGTTGCGGAACAAAAAATCTATGCATGATTCCTCCGTTGATGCTATTTTTTACTAAACTGCATTACTACCCAGCCGCCACGACGATCCACTGCGTCCACCTTCAGGCCCTGCTCCGCAGCTGCGGCCTCCACATCCTCGCGTCGCTCCTCAATAATGCCGCTGGCTAAGAAAATGCCATCCTCCTTCAGCTTGCCAGGAATATCGGGCAAAAGCATAATAATGATATCCGCAATAATATTGGCGATTATAATATCCGCTTGTCCCTCGGTGCCATGGAGCAAATCCCCCTCACGCACCTCAATCTTGTCGCTCAGATGGTTGTGGGCCACATTCTCGCAGGCTACGCGCACTGCCACACCGTCAATATCCACGGCCTTGACCTCTTTAGCGCCACACAGCGCTGCCGCAATAGCTAAAATACCGCTACCAGTACCCACATCGAACACCAGAGCATCCTGATGCATGACCTTTTCCAAGCGTTCCATCATCATGTTAGTTGTATGATGAGTGCCGGTACCAAAGGCCATGCCCGGGTCAATTTCAATTACATGCTCGCCCTCTGCAGGAGTATAATCCTCCCAGCTCGGCTTGATTACTAAAGATTTACCCACATGGGTCACATGAAAATACTGCTTCCATTCGTTAGCCCAATCCTGCTCGGACAGCTTACGAAAACGCGTATTGCCAAAACGATATTGGCCGATACGCTCCTCCACCTGAGCCAAGCCTGCTTCGATCTGGGCCAAACGCTCCTGTAGCTTATCATCATCAGCGTAATAGCCGCTAACAGTAACTACCTCGGTGTTTTCCTGCTCAGGAATATCGCACAGCTCCCAAGTACCGCTGTTACGCAAATCGTTTATCAGCTGCGGGTCCTCAATGGCCACGCCCTTGGAGCCAGCCTCCGTCAAAATTTCGGACACAACCTCCACTGCCTCATGAGTAACCGCTACATTTACTTCTATCCAATGATCCATCTCTATCCACATGCTCCTTTCGCTCATCCATATTACATTGTCTTATTATACACCATCCTGCTATGAATTGTATAGAATATCTGTGATATTCTCTTGACGTTAGCAAGAATAAACTTTATACTTTAATTATCTATTGTTTTAAAAATAAGGGAAAAAAGGAAGTGTTGTCATGCTTACACTTGACAAAATCTATCATGCGTCCTTCGTTTTAAAAAGCGTAGCTCGCAAAACCGACCTCATTGCCGCTCCTCATCTAAGCGAAGGTCTGGACCTGTATTTAAAAACAGAGAACCTGCAGGTAACAGGCAGTTTTAAGCTGAGAGGCGCATACTACAAAATCAGCCAATTAACACCGGAAGAAGCCGCCAAGGGCGTTATCGCCTGCAGCGCAGGTAACCATGCTCAGGGTGTAGCTCTGGCTGCTACCAAAATGGGCATTAAAAGTGTCATCTGCATGCCCGACGGCGCGCCCATTATGAAGGTAGAAAATACAAAACGCTTGGGTGCTCAGGTAGAGCTGGTGCCCGGTGCTTATGATGAAGCCCATGACCGTGCCGTACAATTACAAGAGGAAACCGGCATGACCTTTATTCATCCTTACGATGACGAGCTTGTCATGGCCGGCCAAGGCAGCATTGGTTTGGAAATTCTTGACCAATTACCCGATGTGGAAGCAGTTATCGTGCCCATTGGTGGCGGTGGCCTCATCAGCGGCGTAGCCTTTGCTATTAAGAGCTTGCGTCCCGAGGTTAAGGTTTATGGCGTGCAGGCAGCAGGCGCAGCCAGCATGTTCAATGCCTTTAGAGATAAAAAATACGAGACCCTTTCCAGCATCAACACCTTTGCCGACGGCATCGCTGTTAAGACTCCTGGTGAAAACACATTTGAAATGATTTGTAAATATGTGGATGACATTGTTACCGTCAGTGAGGACGAAATAGCCACCGCTATCCTAAGCTTGATTGAAAAACAAAAGCTCATCGCTGAGGGCGCCGGCGCAACTCCTGTGGCCGCAGCCATTTTCGATAAGCTGCCCATCAAGGGCAAGAAAACTGTTTGCCTCGTTTCCGGTGGTAATATCGATGTAAATATCCTTTCTCGCGTTATTACCCGCGGCCAAATCACTACCGGTCGCAAGGCCGACCTTGTGATCGTATTAGACGACCGTCCGGGTCAACTGCGTCAGGTTAGCGAAATCGTCAGCAATTGCGGCGCCAACGTGGTTGGCGTACAGCACAACCGCAGCGATGTAAACATGCCCATCACCGGCTGTTACTTGAAGCTGGAGCTGGAAACCCGCGACCAGGCCCAAATCGACGAGATCAAAACCAAACTTTTGGCAGCTGGCTTCAACCTGCTCAACAACAACGCAGTGCATTATTAATAGTTTTGCAGTTTTTTTTGCTATATATGTAAGACAAATCCCTGACTCTCTGAGAGTCAGGGATTTTTGTTTTGGCAAGACGATTATTCCTTGTACAAGCTGCGCAGTAAAGCGATTTCTTTGGCGTAGCCAGGCAGCTCATTAGGTGTTTCCAGATAAAAAGGCAAATGCTTAAGCTGAGGATGATTGGTCACGGCCGAAAGAGCCATGAGCCCAATATTGCCCTCGCCAATGCAGGCATGTCGGTCCTTATGGCTACCCAATGGATTTTTGCTATCGTTAATATGAATAGCATGTAGCTTATTTAAACCAATAAGCTTGTCAAACTGCTCCAGTACACCTTCTAAATCGTTGACGATATCATAACCGCCATCAAAAACATGGCAAGTATCTAGGCACACGCCCAGCTTATCATTAAGCTGCACCTTGTCCATAATACTAGCTAGCTCTTCAAAGCTACGTCCCACCTCGCTGCCCTTGCCAGCCATAGTTTCCAAAAGCACGGTGGTGCGCATCTCGGGAAAGAGTACGCTGTTAAGCATGGTGGCGATTTTAGTTACACCCACCTCGCTGCCCTGCTTCACATGGCTGCCAGGATGAAAATTATACATATTTCCCGGAATGCTCTCCAGCATAGCCAAATCTCCCTCCATCACCATGTGAGCGAATTCTATTAAGTGTTCATCAGCAGCGCAGGGATTCATGGTATAGGGCGCGTGAGCCAACAGCGGAGCAAAACTATGCTCAGCGCAGAGATTGCGCAAAGCCAAGGCATCATCGAGATCCAAAGCCTTGGCTTTGCCACCGCGGGGATTACGGGTAAAAAATTGAAAAGTATCCGCACCAATGGACAATGCCGTTTTGCCCATGGCCTCAAAGCCCTTAGCAGATGATAAATGACAGCCTATATGTAACATAAAAAACTCCTTAGTTAGGTTGTTTATAATTCACTAACATTATATCATCCTTTGTTTCTTATGAAAACACTAATGTTACATGCAATATCCTCTCACAACTAGTCAACTATTCTTGAAATAGCTGCACCCAATAGTGCTGGTAACCGCCAACCCCATTAGGGTCGTAGCAATAGCCCACACCCAGCTTATTAAAACGAGGATAGAGTATATTACGCCTGTGTCCGGGTGAATTCATCCAGCCTTCCACAACCTCCTCAGGAGTTTCATTGCCTCCAGCTATGTTTTCGCCAGCTCCCCAAGGGCTTTTTAGCACCGTCATGCAGCTCTTGCCATTAGGCCTAGTATGGCTCATCACTTGTGTAATCTCACGGGCACGCAGCATGGCCGCGCTCTGCAGCTCGCTCGATAATCGCAATGGTCTGGCGCCCACCTTAGCACGTTCCTTATTCACTAAATCCAGCACCTGCTGAGGAAAAAGCCCTGGCTTAATTGTAGCCTTTCTCGCCGCTTCCTTAGCATTCAGCCGCCTATCAGCAGCAACTAAATCCGCTGGCTGCACGACGTGAATTAAGTATTTGTAATCCACCTTGCTCCCAGGCTTATGTGGATGATCGAACCTCACATTAACCAACACATCACCTAACTGAGAAAGATACAAATACTCCCTACCATTTTGCATAGCTATACTAGCCGTACCATGTAATATCGTCAATTGCTGGCCCTCAACCCCAAAACCAAAATAGGAGCCAACAGGAGCATTAACCTCTTCATTATATTCCTTCGCCGCATCTGCCAAGGAAAACTGCAAGCAACTGATTGCTATCACCAGCATTAAGACCAGTCTTTTTAACATGGTAACACCACCTTACCAAGCAGCGATAGTCAAAACATTATAAGCGGAGGAATCCAGTCTGATATTGCAATCTACGTTTTCTTGCAGCTGTGCGAAAAGAACTTGAGGAGCGCCACCAAACTGCATAGTAAAGGTACCTCTGCCATTTGCATAGTTAACCAAATTCACATTTTTTACGCCACGAATAGCCTGTAAACCATTTTGAATTTTAACTAGCTTATCATAAGAGGTAGGAATGACAATCAATTCCATTTTTTGTTTATTTCCTGCCGCCATTTCCAAAAGCTTACCGGACAGATATTCACCCATAGCGGCACCTGCGTTTTCTAAAGCTTTTTTAGAAGCCACCGCTTCGGAAATATCCGCACCAGAGCCATATTTGCCCTCTGCAGCGATGATCTGGCCAGTGCGAGCAACGTACATTTTAGCTTCTACACGGGCACGACAACTGGCCACATTAGTTCTTTGGTTTCCTGGCAAATACCTACCAATATCTCCAACGCCCTCACTAAAGGCTTCGCCTACGACCAAAATGTCTGCCTGCATGGAGCTGGCCAATTGCTCCAATTCAGAATTACTCAGATTAAAAGGATTATTGTACTGCATTCTTTGCTTACTAATATCCAGCATATTATCAAAACCGGCCTCTATAAAGGCCTTAATAACCGCAGTTTCTCCGGCAGGGTCAGGAATACGATAACGCAAATGCTGTTCAGGAATCATCACAGCGATTTTAGGATTGCGTAACACATTAACCAAGCCTAAACGGGTAAGCTCGTTCATCAGCTTAGAATCAGGATTAGTATCTACATCAGCATTAATAGTCACAGCCCAGCCATTAGCATTTTGTTGGCTGGACAAAACTTTGTATTGATTGACAAATCCCTTAGAATTAGCATAAATCTCATCCTTTAAAACAGCATTTTTGTCAACTATCGTCTCGGAATCAATCAATACTCCTACAGCTTGCTCTACCGCGCAACGCAAAGCATCATTGGTAGCAGCTGTTTCGGTGACTCCTATGCCAGTTATAGTAATATTTTTCGCCAAAGCGCTGGAGCACATAGCCATGGACAAAATAGCTACCAGCGCTATCAATAGCTTTCTCATAATTAGCCTCTCTTTACTTTATCGCCTACAGCGACGTGGCCCTTACTCTTTTTCAACTCGCACAAAGCATAGTTGGGATGAACTTCAACAACCTTCATGGAACCGATTACAATTTCTTTGACAGCAATAATTTGACCGGTTACAGGATGTTTAATAATATTGCCTTCCTTGTAGATA
>SFCN01000118.1 GCA_004558595.1 Phascolarctobacterium sp.
GTTCAGGATGGATGCCGATAACTCTACGATAGAAGAAATCGTATAATGCTTTCAGCACGATGTTAAGAATGTAAATGAAAACACATAAATATATAAAGAAAGTATAAAGAAAACATAAAGAAGTCATAAAGAAAGCTCCTCCGGAATAGGGTTGCACGGTTGCAGGCGAATCGGATGCAAACAATATAGCGGAGGAGCTTTGCTTTGCTGCAAGCATGTGCCTGATGCTGAAAAATATAGAGAATATAAGGAAAATACGGGCGCGCCGGCGCGAAAAGTAAATGTGCTTTACAGGAAGTTTTTGCATATTATATATAAAAATGATAAAGATGCATAGCATATAACGACTTCTTAACAGGGCGGACAGGCTGTTCATAAATTACTCACAATTGCTTGACGATTCCGTCAAAAGAGTTTAGAATTAAGTAACACCCAAATCTATAAGGAGGAATCCATACATGGAGAAAAAAGGTACAAAGATTGCCTATTTTATAGCTTGCGCTATCTTCATCGTACTGCTCGTGGTACTTGGCGTAATCTATAAAGACAAACCCATGCCCGTCATTGACGGTGAAGAGGCTGCAACTCCCTTCGCGGCAACGTTCTGGTCGCTGCTGCCGCCTATCGTAGCTATCGTGCTTGCACTTATAAGCAAGGAGGTTTATTCTTCCCTGTTCCTTGGCTGCCTGGTGGGCGCTCTGCTCTACACCCAGTTCAGGCCCTGGGATACCATAGTTGCTTTGGTCGGCGCTGATTACGGTATCGTATCCGTGCTGGCGGACAGCTACAACATGGGTATAATCGTGTTCCTTGTTGTCCTGGGCATAATGGTGGATCTGATGAACAAGGGCGGCGGAAGCGAAGCCTTCGGCCGTTGGGCAAAGAAAACTGTTAAGAGCCGCTGCGCCGCTCAGCTTCTCACCATGCTGCTTGGCGTGCTTATCTTCATCGATGACTATTTCAACTGCCTCACCGTCGGCGCCGTCATGCGTCCCGTTACCGAGAGCCACAAGATCAGCCGCGCTAAGCTCGCCTACATAATCGACGCTACCGCAGCTCCGGTCTGCATGATCGCTCCCGTATCTTCATGGGCCGCTGCCGTTTCGGGCTATGTTACCACCGCCGACATCAACGGTATCGAGCTTTTCGTTCAGCAGATACCCTGGAACTATTACTGCCTGCTGACGCTTGTCATGATAGTGGTAATAAGCCTGCTCAACCTCGACTACGGCCTTATGCTCAAGCATGAGTACAACGCTCAGGTCAAGGACGATCTGTTCACCACTCCCGAGCGTCCGTTCGAAGGCGCTGACGATTATGAGAAGCCTGCAAAGGGCAAGTCCTCCGTGCTGGACCTTCTCATCCCTGTTATAGTGCTTATTGTCGTTTGCGTTATCGCGCTTGTATACTCCGGCGGTTACTTTACCGAAGGCGAAGAAGGCTATCAGCAGTTTACTGTCGCCTTCTCCAATGCCGATGCCGGCGTAGCCCTTGCCCTTGGCGGACTTATAGGATTGCTGTTCACGTTCGTCTATTTCTGGATCCGCGGCGCGTTTGACTTCTCTAAGTCAATGAAATCCATACCGCAGGGCTTCATCCAGATGATCGCTCCCATACTTATACTGACCTTTGCCTGGACGCTTTGCTCCTTCACCCGTAATGCCATGTTCTCCGCTGAATTTGTCAGGAATGCCATGGCTAACGTTAGCGAGCTGAAGCTGTTCCTGCCTGCGGTCATATTCATAATCGGCGCTGTCATAGGCTTTGCTACCGGTACTTCCTGGGGCACCATCGGCATAATGGCTCCTATAGTCGTTTCCGTATTCGACTATGCAACCGAGCCTACCCTCTGCGTTATCGGACTTGCGGCTGCCTGCTCCGGCGGCGTTATGGGCGACCATTGCTCACCGATATCCGATACTACCATCATGGCTTCCGCCGGTGCGCACTGCTTCCATCTGAATCATGTGTTCACCCAGCTGCCTTATGCGCTTACGGTTGCCGCTGTAGCGTTTGTAAGCTTCATACTTGCCGGCCTTATCCAGCAGGTATGGCTGAACCTTGCAATAGCCATAGTGCTTATGGTCGGCACCCTACTCATTATCAAGGTTATCGTCTCCAAGAAGCATGCCGGCATGTTTGAAGAGATGGCAAACGCTGACAAGGCTATTTCCGAAGCCAAATAATCTGATTTTTGATGCTTGATTTCGACCCCAACGGCAGAAGGGCTGCGCCAATACGGCGCAGCCCTTCTAATTTATTGATTATTCTATCTGTATTCGGTACAGCCGGATTTATAATACCTTTTTATATAACGCCTTATATTTGGCTAATAGTTCACAAAAAACAATTTTTATTGGTGGCAACAATATGCGCAATATGTTAAACTTAATATATAATTATCTTATAAGGAGGTTAATTAGTGCTAAAAACCAGCAAGACAATCCTTTATGAAAAGCTAAAAGAATCCC
>SFCN01000052.1 GCA_004558595.1 Phascolarctobacterium sp.
AGCATAGTAATTTACTTCAGTGGCAAGCGTAAGGTTTTGAGTACTTCGCTTTATAATGGTGGTTATCATGAGGATTACGTGGCTGTTTATAATTACGATGCTAAGCAGGGCGCTGGTATGCCATGTGAGATGTTGGCAGATACATATGTGGAGCATATGAGGCTGATTTCTAAGCGCTTGTCTTTGGATCCAGACTATGTAACTGGTATGGGAACGGCAGCTAGTATGGAGAATGTAGCCATGGCCACGGAAAATTTCAAAGAATTAATTGTTACAGCTATCGTGACTGGTGGTATTGAGACTAACGGGGGAAGGGTTGGTGACCCGGCAGATTTTTATCGACCAATCGAAAAGCCCGATAAGTTTGGTACCATTAATATTATGCTTTATATCGATTGTGATTTGCCTCCTGGAACGTTGGCTAGGGCTCTTGTAACTTGTACTGAAGCTAAAACTGCGGCTATTCAGGAGTTAATGGAAGAAAGCAAATATTCTAATGGTTTAGCAACTGGAAGTGGTACTGATACAACAATTATTGTTGCAAATAGTGAAAGTCCCATATATTTGGAAGGTGCCGGCAAACACAGTAAATTGGGTGAGCTGATTGGTAAGACTGTAAAAAAAGCTGTTAAAGAGGCTTTGGAAAAACAAAGCGGCTTAAATGCGAAAAGGCAGCATGATGCGTTAAAACGCATGAAAAGGTTTGGCGTGTTACCTGGGACCATGTGGAATGATTTTAGTAAAGTAAAAAGTACTACTATAAAACCCCAGTATTTACTAGAGGCAGAAAAACTAGCTAAAGAAAACGATATGCTTTGTTTTACGTCTTTATATATCCATCTAATAGATCAATATTTGTGGGAACTAATTGGTGAGGAGGAGATGATAAAAACTGGACAGGTGATTATACATAATTTAGCAGAAATGTATAGTGTTGACCATCCTGTAATAGATAAATCTAGCTTAGATGGAATGCTACAAGCATGGAAAGAATTATTCAATAATGTAGTTATTTCTAGAATTAAATAAAGAGGTGGGTAAGGTGACATTTGTATGTTGCCTTACTCTTTTTACATTTTATGCTAAGATTGCTTGAGTATATACCTAGTAGATAGTTTATAATCATATACAGCTTTTTCTAATAATGAATTCTATTAAGCTTAGGAGGACAATAAATGAAACGAACTGCAGTCTATCCCTTTACTGCTATTGTGGGGCAGGAGGATATGAAGCTATCTTTAATCTTGAATGTAATTAACCCTGCCTTGGGTGGAGTATTAATAAAGGGTGAAAAGGGCACAGCTAAATCCACTGCTGTACGTGCTTTAGCAGAGCTCTTGCCTGCCATGGAAGTTGTTCAGGGGTGTAAATTCCATTGCGACCCTAGGGATAGTAATCATCTTTGTGATGATTGCAGCGCGCTGCTGCAAAGAGAGGAAGCACTGCCTGTGGAAAGCGCCAAAATGCGGGTGGTGGAGCTGCCTGTGAGCGCAACGGAAGATAGAGTAGTAGGCACACTTGATATCGAGCACGCCATTAAGCATGGTGAAAAAAAGTTTGAGCCTGGTATTTTAGCTTTGGCGAATCGCAATATCCTATATGTGGATGAAATTAATCTCTTAGACGACCATGTGGTGGACGTTTTGCTGGATGCTGCAGCCATGGGCATTAATACAGTTGAGCGGGAGGGAGTTTCTTATTCCCATCCAGCGCGTTTTGTACTCGTAGGCACCATGAATCCGGAGGAGGGCGATATTCGTCCTCAGCTTTTGGATCGCTTTGGTTTGAGCGTGGTGGTAACTGGCGAACATAACCCTGAGCAAAGGGTGGAGGTCATCAAGCGCCGTTTAGCCTATGAGCAGGATGCGGATGCTTTTATTGCTCAGTATCAGGAGGAGCAGGAAGCATTAGCAGCAAGAATTATTCAGGCTGGCAGGCTTTTGCCGACTGTAACCATTGACGATAAGCTTTTAGAAACAGTAGCAAAGCTGGCGGTGGAGCTGGGTGTGGATGGACACCGTGCTGACATCACTGTTATTAAAACAGCGCTTACTGTTGCCGCCTTTAATGGTCGCACCGAGGTAAAGCTGGAGGACTTAAAGCAGGCTGCAAAGCTAGTGCTTCCCCACCGGATGCGGCGGCGTCCCTTTGAAGAGGGCCAGTTAGATTGGGATAAGGTGGAAAGCTTTTTGGCAGCGGAAGCTTAAGAGGTAAAGTTATGCAAACTAATTCTCTTTACCCTTTTCCTGCCGTGGTAGGGCAGGAGCAAGCCAAAAAGGCTTTACTTATAGCCTTAGTTAATCCCAAGGCGGGAGGCCTTTTAATTGGTGGTCGCAAGGGTACGGCCAAGTCAGTTTTGGCTCGCAGCACCAAGGAGCTAATTGGCTCAAAGCAGTTTATTGATTTGCCCTTGAATGTGACAGAGGACATGCTTTTTGGCAGTATCGATATTGAATATGCAGTGAGCAAGGGGCAAAAACGGTTTGCACCCGGCATTTTAGCCCGGGCCAACGAAAATATTCTATATATAGACGAAGTAAATTTGCTGCGTCAGGAGCTATTGTTAGCAGTTTTGGATGCTAATGCTGCTGGACTTAATCAGGTGGAGCGGGACGGCATCTCCTTTACTCATCCGGTTCACCTCACTGTTTTGGCAACCATGAACCCTGAAGAGGGAGTTCTTCCCCAACATATATTAGACCGCTTTGGGATGTATGTGGATGTTGAGGGAGAGGCGGAGATAGAGCACAGGGTGATGATAATGCGGCGAGCCTTGGCTTACGGTAGTGACGTAGCTTCTTTTCGCAAGGAGTATGCTGAGAGTACTCAGGAGCTGGCCACTATAATTGCAGCTGCAATAAAGCTTTTGCCACAGATACAGCTAAGTGATGCCATGCTAATTTTGGCGGCACAAATGGTAAGCCAGGCCCTGTGTGCTGGGCATAGGGCGGAGATTTACCTATTGGAGGCAGCCAAGGCTTTGGCTGCATTGGCAGGACGCAGTTATGTATTGCCTAAGGATGTGGAGGAAGCAGCCCAGTATGTGCTGCCACATCGTATGCGTAAGCCCCCTGAACCACAGGATCAGGAGCCAGAGGAAAATGAGCAGGAGAGTCAGGAGCAGAATGAGGATGATTCCGAGAATAATGATGATGCGGCTCAAGATGACTCTCTAGATAATGATAATATGCCACCGCCACCCTTGGATAATAATGAGGATGATGGAGCTGCTGATGACGAACAAGACGAAAATGAGCAGGAGCAAAAGGATGAGCAGGAGCCACAGCACAATAATGACAGACTGGCTCCCGAAGAGCAAATTGCTGATATCGACAAAAGCTTTCGCTTGCCTAAAATGCTGTTGGACTTGGGCAAGGACCGCAACATTCGCCGGGGCAGCGGTAAGCGCAGTACCACCCGGACCGATTTGAAGCAGGGACGCTATGTGCGTGCGGAGCTGCCCAAGGCGAAGGTGGAGGACTTAGCCTTTGATGCGACCATTCGCGCAGCAGCGCCCTTTCAAAAAATGCGGGAGGATAATGGCTGCGCCTTAAACATTAAGCCGGAGGATTTGCGCCAAAAGGTGCGCGAAAAGCGCATTGGCAACACCTTTCTTTTCGCCGTAGACGCCAGCGGCTCCATGGGAGCTCGCGAGCGGATGCGTGCTGTAAAGGGTGCGATTTTTTACATGCTACAGGAGGCTTACCAAAAACGCGATAGGGTGGGCATGATAGCATTCAGACGCCAAAAGGCGGAGGTGCTGCTGCCCATTACTCGAAGCGTGGATTTGGCGCAAAAGTGTCTTGCAGAGCTGCCAACAGGTGGCAAAACACCCTTGGCTGATGGCTTGGCTATGGCTTTGCAAACGCTTTCCATGATGAATAAGCATGATAGCGAGCTAGCGCCCATTTTGGTGTTGGTAACCGATGGTAGAGCCAACGCCGTAGAGGAAAACGGCGGTGACCCGGTGGCTAGCGCGCTGAAAATGGCAGAGCGTATTGGCAAGGCCAAAATCACCTCCGTGGTTATAGATACGGAGTCGGATTTTATTAAGCTGGGCTTGGCAAAGCGCATTGCGGCGGCCATGGGAGCCAATTATTACACATTGCAGCGCTTATCCAAGGATAGCATTATTCGCATTGTGCGTAAATTAGATGTTTAAGGAGATGTTTTTTATGAAAAAGCTATTGGTTTTTTGTCTGATGGTTATGGCCTGCCTGAGTACATTTACTGCTCAAGCAGAGGAAGTAACGAAGCAGGAAGAACTGAATTGGGAAATAAGCATGATGCCTAAGGCCACTGAAGAAGAGCAGGAGGCAGCACGTTGGTCCATTGTCGTAGAGAATAATTTAGGCGTTTACGCCTATGATATGGGTTCCCTAGCCTTCACGAAGGTAGAGAATGGTATCGCCGATAAAAACATTATTTCTGTTATGACAAAAACAGTTTTTACCGATAAAGAAACATTGAAAAAGCTTAACGAGAAATATAAGGCTAAGCTGGCTAAAAAAGAAAAGGTGCAGTACTGCGAGATTTTGATGACCTTTAATCTGGCAGAAAAAAGCTATGCAGTGACTAACATGGATGTGTTTGGTAGCAAAAAGACATTGCTCCAGCACAGCGAAAAGGAACTGCAGTTTGTGCCCGTGCCCGAGGGTAGCTTTGCGGAGGCGATGCTGGAAATTTGCCAACAGGCTGTAGCCAATGAGGCTCAGCAGCAAGAAGCTGGCAAATAAAATGCTGGGAGTTGATTTTGAAAAGCTAAAAGTACAGATTCAAGAGCATAAAAAAGAAAGCCTGCTAGGTATTTGCGTTAGGATGTGTTTGCAAAACCATGTTAGACTTTAAGAATACTAGCCAAGAATGCTTTGCGGCCTTTAAATGGTATGCCAAGTCGAATAACTTAATTAGTTAGACAAAATTGGTGGAGTCTACCCTTTTGATTCCTACAGAAAACTGACGCGGTCTATAGTTTGACTTTTACTACTCATCGTTATATAATAATACAGATAATGCATCTGTAACAATACTGCGTGAGGCGGTAATCATCATAGCTTTACTGCATTACTAGAGGCAGGCAAAATAAGGTTGGAGGTATTCACATGCTGCAAGAAAAGTATGCTCCCCATGATATTGAAGCTAAATGGCAAAAATACTGGGAAGAGCACAAAACCTTTAAGGTAGAAATCGACAAAAACAAACCTAAATCCTATGTGCTGGAGATGTTCCCCTATCCTTCCGGCAATTTGCATATGGGCCATGTGCGTAATTATTCCATTGGTGACGTGGTAGCGCGTTTCCGTTCCATGAAGGGCTTCAATGTGCTGCATCCCATGGGCTGGGACTCCTTTGGTATGCCCGCTGAAAACGCCGCTATTAAGCATGGCATTCCCCCGAAAAAATGGACTCTGGAGAATATCGCTAATATGACCCGCCAGCAGAAGGCATTGGGCCTGTCCTATGATTGGGATCGCGAGGTCGCTACCTGCAAGGAGGATTACTATAAATGGACCCAATGGTTCTTTGAGCTGTTCTACAAGCGTGGTCTGGCCGTTAAGAAGAAATCCGCTGTTAACTGGTGCGACACCTGTAACACTGTACTCGCTAACGAGCAGGTTATCGACGGCAAATGCTGGCGTTGCGACCATGACGTTGTGAAGAAGGATTTGAGCCAATGGTTCTTTAAGATTACCGATTACGCAGATGAGCTGCTGAAGGATTTGGACCTGCTGGAAGGCTGGCCGGAGCGCGTTAAGACCATGCAACGCAACTGGATTGGTCGCAGCGAGGGCTTGGAATTCACCTTCGAGATCCCTGCTTTAAACGACAAGGTCGCTGTTTATACCACTCGTCCTGATACTGCTTACGGCGTAACCTTCATGGCTTTAGCCGCTGAGCATCCCCTGATTGAAAAGATTTGCGAAAAAAATCCTAAGGCTGAGGAGATCAAGGCCTTCTGCGAGCGTGTACGCAATCAAAGCGATATTGAGCGTACCTCTAGCGAAAGCGAAAAAGAGGGTATTTACACCGGCGTGGACTGCGTAAACCCCTACACCGGCCGTAAGGTAGAGATTTGGGTAACCAACTATGTGCTCTATGATTATGGTACTGGCGCTGTTATGGGCGTACCCACCGGCGACCAACGCGACTGGATGTTCGCTGATAAATATGGCATCGACAAGATCGTTACCATTTGCCCCATTGGCAAGGAGCTGAAGCTGGAAGAGATGACCTGCGCCTACGAGGAAAAGGAAGGCATGCTGGTTAACTCCGGCGAATTCACCGGTATGGAAATGCACGCTGCTATGGCGGCTATTATGGATAAGGCCGAGGCTGAAGGCTTTGGTAAGCGTCGCGTGAACTACCGTCTGCGCGATTGGCTCATTAGCCGTCAGCGTTATTGGGGCGCTCCTATCCCCATTATTTACTGCCCTCACTGCGGCGAGGTGTTGGTTCCTGAGGATCAGCTGCCGGTGCGTCTGCCGGAGGATGTAAGCTTTACTGCCGGCGCTAAGTCTCCCTTGGCTACCAGCGAAAGCTTCGTACACTGCAAGTGCCCGAAATGCGGCGCTGACGCTACTCGCGAGACCGATACCATGGATACCTTCCTGTGCTCCTCCTGGTATTATCTGCGCTATACCGACCCGAAGAATGCTGAAAAGGCCTTCGATAAGGATGCCAATATGTACTGGGGTCCTGTCGACCAATATATCGGCGGTATTGAGCATGCGATTTTGCACTTGCTCTATTCCCGCTTCTTCCTGAAGGTTCTGCGTGATGCAGGCTTGGTTGATTATGACGAGCCCTTTAGCAATTTGCTGACCCAGGGCATGGTTATTAAGGATGGCGCTAAGATGTCCAAGTCCTTGGGCAATGTGGTGTCTCCGGAAGAGATTCTGGAAAAATACGGCGCTGATACTGCGCGTCTATTTATCCTCTTTGCCGCTCCGCCTGAGAGAGAGCTGGAGTGGAGCGACCAGGGCGTGGAGGGCTCCTTCCGCTTCCTGAATCGTATTTGGCGTATTGTGGCCAATTATATGCCCCAATTGGAGCAAAAGGTTACCAGCTATGATGTAGCTGCTTTGACCGAGGCTGATAAGGAGCTGCGTCGCGTTCTCCACAGCAGCATTAAGAAGGTTACCAGCGATATTGAAACTCGCTTTAACTTCAATACTGCTATTTCCACTCTGATGGAGCTGGTTAACGCTCTCTATGCTTATAAAGAGGCTAAGCAGGAGCTGAATGCGGGTCTTGTTTATGAGGCTATTACGGCTCTGATTAAGATGCTGGCTCCCTTCGTTCCCCATATTACTGAGGAGCTGTGGCGTGGCGCTATCGACGAGAATACTAGCGTGCACGACCAAAGCTGGCCTGCTTATAGCGAGGAGGCTATGAAGGTTGATAATGTGGAGATCGTGCTGCAGGTTAATGGTAAGGTACGCGGTCGTTTGACTGTGCCGGCTGCTGCTACTAAGGAGGAGCTGGAGAAGATTGCGCTGGCTGACGCTAATGTGCAGGCTCATATTGGTGGAGCTACTGTGAGAAAGGTTATTTGTGTGCCGGGCAGATTGGTTAATATTGTGGCGAAGTAAGCTCTAGAACGCTTATATAGTTCGTTAATTTAGATTTACCTTAGATTCAAAATTTCATACATTCGCTTGATATGGTTGCTGGCATTGCTGGCGATGCTGGGCGAGTTTTCAGAGTCTCTGAAAATAACTTATGTTGTTTTCGGGGACTCTTTTTGTTTTCGAGGATGTGAAGGGAGGATACTGTAATGGATAATAAACAGAAGAAAATAGTTTTTTTGGGCGTGCTCTTGCTTGGCTGTGTAGCCACAAGCTGGCTGCAGCAAGGGATTGAGCCCAAACAGGCTGTACCTAGACCAATTGTGGCGAAGGAAGCTACTGAGGGTATGGGTAAAGAGCGTAGAGAGAAGACTATTCAGGTTTATGTGAGTGGTTCTGTTCGTGAGCCAGGTATTTACACACTTCCTGCAGGAGCAAGGGCTAAGGATGCTTTAGAAGCCGCCGGTGGCTTGGGGCCGGACGCTAAAGCAGATAGAGTGAATTTGGCTAAAAAGCTTAAGGATGGTAGTCATGTATATGTACCAGCTACGAAAAGCAGTGGGAACAATATTAAAAAGAATAAAGAAAAAACAGTAGAATCTAGTAAAAACACCCAAGAGGAATGGGGTAATTTTGGCAATGAACGGAGCAGGGTCAACGTAAATACGGCGACTCAGGCCGAATTAATAGCCTTGCCGGGTATTGGGGAAGCAACTGCCAACCGTATTATAGCTTTGCGTAGGGTGAGACGATTGCAAAGAATAGAGGATTTGCTGCAGGTTCGCGGTATAGGACAGGCCAAGCTGGAAAGGCTGCGTCCCTATGTGCGAGTAGAATGATTTTAGCTCTGGAAATTGTAAATTTTTACTGGTGTTTTGGAGCTATGAAGAACAAAATTGCAACAAATTTGTGAATTTTTTTCTTGAGGTTGATATCATGCAAATACTATATTTGGGAACAATACTTTTCCTCATGGCACTTTATCTAGCTTTACAAACAACCATTTTTGCAAAAGCTTCACTGCTTTGCCTAATGGGTTTACTGTTCCTGTGTCTTATCCTAAGTGTTATTTGGCAAAGGGATTGCCGGCGCAATATAGCCTTAGGAGGCTTTTTTGTGCTTTTAGGTCTCATAAGCGGCCTTAGAGTCGGACCTAGCCCAGCGGAGGTGTTACAGCCATATTTTGGCAAGAATGTGATTGTAGTAGGCAGCATAGAGCCCATGAGCATCAAAAAAGGGAAGTCGTATACTAGCCTAGTATTACAATGTGAAAGGCTACAGCAAGGGCATAGGGTAGTGGCTTATGAAGGCAAAATAAGGCTGCAGCTCAAGGAAAAGGAGTCTGTAAATTTAAGAGAAAATAGTAGCATCATGGTTGGAGGTAGGCTAGAAACCTTGACGAGCTTGCATAATCCGGGAGGCTTTGATGCTGATTTATATAATAGAATCAATAATTATGGTGGTAGAATTGTTAAAGCTAGCATAATTGAAGTTGACAAGGAAGAGTTCTTGCCAACTCAGTGGGCCTATTGGAAAGGAAAAATTGCCTGCTGGAATGTTGCTCTACGACAGAAATTGCAGGACGCAATGGGCGAGAGGACGGGTGCCCTCTTGGGAAGCATGCTGTTGGGAGGTCGCAATGAGCTAGATGAGGATATAAGGGATGTGTTCACTGCCAATGGGCTCTCACATCTTTTGTCTGTTTCCGGCACTCACCTTGTTTTACTAACAGGGTTGCTTTCCCTGCTCTTGAAGCCCTTGCCTCTAGGCTGGCGTAGACTATTCTTAATAGTATTGATGACCTTGTATGCATTCCTATGCGGCTTGCGTCCTGCAGTTCTGAGAGCTCTTTTAATGAGTACAGCCTTGCTTTTAGGGCGTAATAGCTGTGTTAAGAATGAACTTATACAGCGGCGTGACAGGAGACCGGAGCGAGGCTATTTGCTGTGCTTAGTGGCTCTGGTATTATTAATCTATAAGCCCCTATGGCTATTGGATATTGGCTTTCAGCTCTCCTTTGGAGCTACCGCAGGCTTGCTTTGGCTTGCTCCAGCCTGCGCTAGGCTTTTGCCACAGGAGCTACCGGACTTTTTAAGGGAGGGCCTAGAGATAACTATGGCTGCCCAGCTTGCAACCCTACCTCTGCTGGTGGCTAATTATCATCAGCTATCCCTTATCTCCCTTATAAGCAATTTACTGCTGGTGCCACTGCTAGAATTTAGTGCCTTATTGGCCGTACTTGGCATCTGTCTATGCTTTGTACCCTTGGATTTACTAATTGGTGTGGGCCAGTACTTGTTAAAGACGAGCAATTTTTTCTTGGAGCAGGTCTTGGCACAGGGAAATTTTTTGGCAGGGATACCATATACTCAGGTAATCATTGGTAGTATGCCCTTATGGTGTGGCCTTGTTTATTATGCAATGCTTTTGGTGTGGAGTGATGTGCCTATATTCCAGTTTTGGCGTAACCAAGAACGCCGACTTTTTCTGTTTACCGCCGCAGGCTGCCTCGTTGCCATATTTTTGTGGCAGCAGTATGGACCGTCCCCTTTAACAGCATACTTTCTCTCTGTAGGTCAGGGTGATTGCGTGGTTATCACTACGCCAAAGCATCAGGTAATAGTCTACGATACCGGAGGTCTGCCCAATTATGATACAGGTAAAAAAATAGTGGCTCCTTTTTTGAAAAGCTTGGGGAAGCAGCAGGTGGATCTTTTGCTTTTGAGCCACTATGATTATGATCATGTGGGAGGGGCTGTGGGCTTATTGGAGCAGCTTGGGGTAAAGCGATTGCTTTTACCTCGAGAGGCATTGGATGCTAATAATTTGCATCTTTATGAAGCTATAACACAGTCTGCTCAGAAACAAGGTACGCAAATAAAGCTCGCCCAGCAGGGCAAGCAGTGGGATTTGGGCCAGGGAGCAGTGTTAAGTCTGCTTGTGCCAGCGACCATTGGGAAATATTATAATGCCGAGCAGGAAAATGATCTTCCCATGGGCAATGCAGCCAGTACGGTAGCTGCCTTTACAAGCCCTTACGGTAGCCTACTTTTAACAGGGGATTTAGGCAGTGAGGAAGAAAAAATGCTGGAGCTTGGTCACTACACTGTGCTGAAGGCTGGGCATCACGGATCATGCAACAGCAATAGTCAGGAGTTTTTGCAAATGATACAGCCACAGATTACGGTGATTTCCTGTGGCTTGAATAATCGTTACAACCATCCCCATCAGGAGACTTTGGAAAGATTGGCTGCGGTGGGCACTAGGGTGCTCCGCACCGATAAGCAAAATTGCATTAAGGTTGTTTTTGACGAATCGGGTATAAAATGCTATAGTTATAAGTATAATGGATTTCAACCCGAAGGTGCAGCATGGAACTAAAAGCAGAAGAATTACTCTATAAACTAAATACCGGTGCGCCGCTGCCCAGCAACCTAATAGTAGTCTTCGGCGAAGAGGACTACTACAGGCAGCAAATAGTCACAGCCCTGCCAGAGGCCGTCTTCAAGGGAGTAGAGCCCCAAGACAGGGAAATCCAAGTCTTTGACAAAGACACGGACCTCAACCAGCTGCAGGCAGCGATCAATACCTACCCCTTCTTCAGCGGCCAGAGCCTCATCATCCTCAAGGACGAAAAGCTCCTAGCGGCCAAAGCCGAAAGTGAAACAAGAAAGCAGCAGCTAGACAAGCTGGCCAAAGTATTGGCTGATGTGCCCGAATACTGCACAGTGCTAGTGACCGCCAGCAAGCTAGACAAGCGAACCAAGCTCTTCAAAGAGCTAAAAAAGCAAGGCCTAGTATGCGAGTGCGTCAGCATCAAGCTCAACAACCTGACACCCTGGCTGGACGAGCAAGCCAGACGCTACGGCGCCAAGTGGCAATTCGACGCTGTGGGCCGGGTCATGGAGTACCTGCAGCCCGTGGACAAGGTACCCTTGAAGCTGCTAGAGCAGGAAATCGCCAAACTGGCCGTCTACGCCGGTGACAGAAAGCAATGGACCGCAGAGGACGTGGACACTATTTTTTCCGCTCTGCCGGAAGCCTCCAGCTTCGCCATCATCAACGCCATGGGCAAACGCAATCTGCCGGAGGTGCTGAGCCTATTGGCCGCGGAAAAGAAAAAAGGCACCAACGTGCTACCAGTGTGCGCTCTGATAACCTTTAAGCTGCGGCAAATGCTGCAGTATCTGGAGCTGGCAGGGAGCGGCTATGACTACAAGGGCATTATAGGGGAGCTCAAGCTGAACCCCTATGTGGCCAAAAATTTGCAAAGAGAGGTACGGGGTTTCACAACCCAAGCCTTAACAGAGGCCTTGCTAGGCTTAGCCCAGCTGAACATAGATTTGCGTAAGGGTGGTCGTGAATACCCAAGACTGGAAGAAATCATGCTCAAGCTGCTCAGCTAAAGCCTCTACAACGAAATAGAAGGAAAAAAATAAATCCTAGAGTGGGAAAGCCCTACTCTAGGATTCTTTTTTTTGGCAAATTTTAGTAACGATATGCTTATTTGTTTTCAGCGTGCTCAGCGATAACCTTGTTGATATCCTCGATGAGAGCATCGACATCGATGCCGTGAGCGCCAGCGCCTTGGCCAATAGTCTCGAAATGAGCGGCCATGCAGCCGATGCAGCCTAAACCGTATTCAGCGAAAACCTCCATAATCTCAGGATGGGATTGAACGGCCTCGATAATGCCGGTATCTTTAGTAATCATGATGCATTTCTCCTTTAAACAAAAATCTGGGTACACAAACGGGTACTTTTTAAATTATAGCATTTCAAGAAGCAAAAGCCAACTTGACAAATGAAAAATAACAGAAAATTTTTTGTAATTCTTTCTAATTTAGCGTTTAGGACTTGCAATGGAAACGAAATAAGGATATAATGGAGAAAAGTGGAGTAAAGTGGGTAAAAAGGGGGCGACAGTATGCTTTTAGGTGAATACGAACACACCTTGGACATCAAGGGTCGCCTTGCTATGCCTGCCAAGCTACGTGAAGCCCTGGGCAGTAAATTCATCATTACCAAGGGCTTGGACGGCTGCCTTTTTGTGTACGATATGGAGCAATGGCAAAAGCTGGAAGCTAAGCTGGCAGGCCTGCCCATGAGTCGCAAAACCGCCCGTGATTTTACCCGTTTTCTCTTTGGTGGCGCCTGCGAGGGCGAATGTGATAAGCAGGGCCGCGTACTATTGCCCGCCAACCTGCGCCGGCATGCCGGACTGGAAAAGGATGCCGTCATAGTGGGCGTGGGCAACAGAGCCGAAATTTGGGACGCTGCAAGATGGGCTGCCTATAACGAAGAAAGTGCTGAGGACGTAAACGAATTGGCCGAACAGCTGGCTGATTTGGGCATTTAAGCTGAAGAGGTGGCGAGCATGGAGTTTAAGCATACGAGCATCCTGCTGAAGGAAAGCGTTGCATTTCTGATTACGGATAAAAATGGTATTTATGTGGACTGCACCATGGGCGGTGCAGGACACACCTGTGGCTTTGCTTCCCAGCTGGAAGCAGGGGGCTTGATTTTGGGTATCGACCAGGACGATGATGCCATCAAGGTGGCTTCGGAACGTCTTCTAGGCAAATTTCCCTGTCAAACCAAGGTCGCTAAATCTAATTTTAAAAATTTCGCTCAGGTCTTGGACCAATTGGGCATCGAAAAAATAGATGGTATCTTTTTTGACCTGGGCGTCTCCAGCTACCAACTGGATTGTCCGGAGCGGGGTTTTAGCTACATGCATAACGGGCCGCTGGACATGCGTATGAACCAGGAGGCCAAGCTGGACGCCGCTTACGTGGTCAATAACTATAAAGAAGAGGAGCTGGCGGAGATTATCCACCAATATGGGGAAGAGCGCTGGAGTAAGCGTATCGCCCAATTTATCGTGGCTGCCCGCAAGGAAAAGCCCCTCACCACTACCTTTGAGCTAGTGGATGTGATTAAAAAGGCCATTCCTAAGGGAGCGCGTATTGACGGACCTCATCCGGCCAAGCGCACCTTCCAAGCCATTCGCATCGAAGTGAACAATGAGCTGGGGATTTTGGCGGATACCATGGAAGCTGCGGTGGAACGCTTAAAGAGCGGCGGTCGCATCGGTGTTATCACCTTCCATTCCTTAGAGGACAGAATCATCAAGCAAACCTTCGCCAAGCTAGTCAAGGGCTGCACCTGTCCGCCCCAACTGCCCGTGTGCGTGTGTGGGAAAAAGCCAGTACTAAAAAAAGCAGGTAATATGGTGCCTTCCGCTGCCGAGGTTGAGGAAAACCCTCGCTCCCGCAGCGCTAGATTGCGCTATGCTATTAAAATATAAGAGGTTGAGTAAGAATGTTAGCCAGAAAATACGACAGCTATGCTTGGGAAGAGCAAGAGTACCAAAAAGCTCCCGAGCCTAAGCAGCAAGTACAAATAGATACGGATCCCTATAAGAAGCTGAGAAAGCGCTTCATGATTTTCGCTGTAGCTGTTCTGGCTACCTATTTGCTCAGCGTCGTGCGTAGCGAGGCCATGGTGACCTATGGCAGCGAGCTGGTAAGCCTGCGTAAGCAGGAATCCACCCTCATTAATAAGAATAATGAGCTGAAAATTGAG
>SFCN01000119.1 GCA_004558595.1 Phascolarctobacterium sp.
TTTATGTACTTTCGTAAAAATGCTAAGGGGAAGCGTTGCTTTATTTCTGTGGATAGCCGCAAAATCAAGCATAATCCTTTTTACAAGGCTCTAAAGGCCAAATCCTTTACTTCAAGGGATATCATGCTCCATTTTTATCTTTTGGATATGCTACAGGATGGAGTCAGCATGAGCTTGAGTGAACTGGTGGAGCATCTTGACTATGATTATTTGAGCTATTTTGCTGATGCAGGAACTGTAGATACATCTACTGTGCGTAAAAAATTAGCCGAATATGTGAAGCTAGGGCTTATTGTAGCGGAAAAGCGGGGACGTGAGCTTTTCTACAGCCGTAGCAAGGATAGGGTGAATTTAAAGCATTGGCATGAAGCAATCAGCTTTTTTGCTGAAACCAGTCCCTTGGGTGCTGTGGGTAGCTTTTTGGAAGATAAATTTAGTAATGAAGTTAATATTTTCAGCTATAAGCATCACTATCTGTTGCAGGCCTTGGAAAGCGATGTGTTGGTGGATTTATTAGATGCTATGCAAAAGAAGCAGAGCGTTAGGCTTGCCAGCTGCACTGATGGTGGCAAGCATATCAACATGCGTGTTCTGCCTTTAAAGATTTATGTCAGCACACAAAGCGGTCGCCGTTATGTGATGGGCTGGTTTTTTAAGGCGAAGCGGATAATTTTCTGCCGTTTGGACAATTTAGAGCAGGTACTGGAGCTCAAGGATTTGCAAGATTATGATAAACTATTGGCTCAGGCGGAGGAAATGGAGCAGCATCTGTGGGGTGTGTCCATGAATGATCCCTTAGAAGACGGAAAGAGCAGCCTTGATCATGTTGAACTTATTGTGCGTGTGGGTGAAGATGAACCTTATATTTTGCAGTGTCTGGAAAGGGAAAAGCGGTGCGGCAAGGTTACGGAGTTAGCAGAAGGACGCTACCAATTCACTGCCGACGTGCGAGATGCAGGGGAGATGCTCCCTTGGCTGCGTAGTTTTATTGGTAGGATTGAAAGCTTTACTTGCAGCAATAAGAAGATAGAGGAGCGTTTTTGGCAGGATTTAGAGGCAGTGTACGCAATTTATGGATTGAGCAAGGCAGGTGATGGGCATGAGTGATATTTTTAGCGAAGTATATGGTACCTACTATAATATAGTGGCTGATATTTTAGGCAAAGCTGCAAGCGATGGATTAACTCTGGAGCATTTAAAAAGAATCGTATATAAAGAGGGCTATGAGGAAAGCGGACTAGAGCTTCTGCCTGCTTTGACGGATGAGAAGTGGCTGCTTTTGACTAAGGAGATCAAGACTCCTTTAAGGCACAAGCCGTCCATGCCCTTAACACTTCTGCAAAAACAGTGGCTCAAAGCAGTATTATTAGATGAACGGGTTCGCTTGTTTTTTACCGATGATGAACTAGCCAATGAAGAGAAGGCACTTGAGGATGTGGAGCCTTTGTACAGACCGGAGCAGTTCGTGTTTTTTGACCGCTTCGTAGATGGGGATGCTTATAAAAGTGCACGGTACCGGGAAAACTTCCGCCAGATTTTGTGTGCTATAAAAGAGCATACTGCTATCGACGCTTCTTACCGCACCAATAAGGATAATGTCATTGTGTGGACGAATCTAGTGCCCATTACTTTGGAATACTCTGCCAAGGATGATAAGTTCCGTTTGCAGGGTATGGCAGGGTCTAGGCATGTTACTTTAAACTTGGGTAAGATTATTACGGTGGAGCTGGGTGAGCCTTTGGAAAAGGAGCTTCCTCTAATTTCTGCTTCTCAGGAAAAGATGGTGCTTGAGCTAGTGGATGAACGGCACACAATGATGCGTGCGTTGATGCATTTTTCCGACTTGGCAAAGGAAACGGAAAAGCTTGATGACACGCATTATCTGCTCACTGTTTTCTATGACAAAAGTGATGAGACGGAGATGGTGTACCGGGTGTTGAGCTTTGGCCCGACTATGAAGGTTAGAGAGCCCGAATGCTTTGTTGAGCTTCTGAAAGAGAGGCTGAAAGAGCAGATGCAAGCCTCTCAATAAATGAGCTGGTAACCTTGCTTATGTTGGATTCGCAACTTTTTTTCCATGATTAAACCTTGTGATTATGGTATTATTTAGTCAGCAAAGAGATAAATGATTAAATGAGTGTCATGAGATGAGGTGTTAGCATGAATTTAAAGAAAGCATTTCAGTACCAAAGATTGATTAGATGTATTCAACGAGAGATTGTGAATGACGCTATGGATGATGAGAAGTTTGAAGTGGTAGAGGAAAACCATAAGCGTTCCGAGCTTAATTTTTACTTTAATGATGCCAATAAAACCTATAGCGATGAGCTTAAGGTTAGAAAGAGCAAGAATGTGCGTGGCTATGATTTTGCCAGACTGCTTGCTGTTTACGAGTATTTGACCAGCTGCAGAGTTAAGCTTGCGACCGCTATTTCC
>SFCN01000120.1 GCA_004558595.1 Phascolarctobacterium sp.
CCAAAATAACTTTATTATTATTGGCTTCACCGGTTACAGAATATCCACCATGGACATCAGCACCAAAATTGCCACCACTAATGATAACGCTGTTGCCCTTGGCTGTATTACCATATCCACCATAGACCATACCCCTAATAGTGCTACCACTAATAATAACGCTGTTGCCCTCGGCTGTACCGGAACTAGAATATCCACCATGAATAAGAGACGAATTTTCAAAAGTTACATTAGAAATATTGACAGTGTTGGATTTGGCATTGCCACTAACCACATTTCCGCCTCTGATATCTATCTGTGGAGTGATGGTCATATTTTGGGTACTGTTAACGTTGTTAACATTGATGGTATAACCTTCAACACTTCCATTGTCTGATTTCCAACAAATTGATCCAGCATTGCCGCTGACCGCGGTGATTGTGGCAATATTTTTGCCTTCAGTGGGGACAACATTAATTGGACCTATTGTTACCAATGCCGGTCCCAAGTCTGGTGCCGCTTCCGCGAACCCCGGCATCAAGCACCCAGCAGCCAGCACACCTGCTAAAACCGCCCTTGAGAGGTTATAGGCACCTCCCCATTTTTTTGCGAACTGTCTTTCACGAATTTTAGACAGAAACCTCATTTTAAACCCTCCTTCAAGATGCTTTAGGCATCCACATTAACACGATTCATCAAGTAAACGACACTCTCTGCAAAAGGGTATCATTACGCAGCTGATATGACCCCAAAAAGTTAGACTTTTTCAGCGTGATATTCCAAATGGATATTACGCTTATTTTTTATGCAGCTAAACGACTAATCCTGTATTGAACAGGACTCAGATAGCCTACTCCTACATTGTAAAACATATCTTGTCAAATTAAAAGCTTTCCAGGGGGGTCGTAAATCCGCCAACTTACAAGTTTTAGCCTTATTATTCAAAAAAAACAACTTTAACAAATGTAACTACACAAACAAAAACTTCTATAGTCAGCCACCTACGCAGCCCCCTATAGAAGTTAAATTCATCTAAACAAGTCAGAATGTGTTCCTGTCCTAAACAAAAATAATTCCAAATCTTTCTTGAACTGATTAGAAGGGACAATGCTAAGCATCCTCTTATTTTTTCTTACCGCCATAATAGAGCAAAATCAGCCCTACCTTCGAGTTGGTTCCAGTCTTATCATAGATGCTTGTCAAATACCTTTGGTAAACACGCTCAGAAATCATCAGCTCCTTGGCCAGCTCCTTGTTAGTGCCATCTTTAGTTAAAATTAATTGCAGCACTTCCTCTTCACGAGGCGTCAGCTCATGAGCTTTAGCAAAGGCTTGAACGATTGGGCTTTCCTTATAGGCCTGCTCTAGCGCCTGCAGCTGTTCACGACTGCTTTCCAAAGCGCTTCTAGCCTGCTCCAGTTCTAAAAGAGCCTGTGTAGCTGTAGCCTGCGCCGTATTAAAGCGCTGAGCTGCCTGCTGCTCCGCCTGCATAGCCTCTTGCTTAACTGCAGATACCGCTGTAGACACCGCCTGAGCCAGCTTTGCCTGTGCAGTTGCGTTCATTATGGCTAAGCGAGAAGCATTTTCTTTTTCCAGCTTTAGCCTTTCCTGAGTACGCTGCTGTTCATTAGCATAGGCACATAACAGCAGCACCCCTATGGTAGCCACAGCATTAGCGCTAATAACACCCCAAATGCCAAATTCATTCATCACTAGTTTAGCAGGTAAAATAACTAAAGCAGTGGTAAAGGATCGCACTATGCGTCCCATGCCAGCCCAAAGCCAGGGCTCTGCTGTACGGGGAGCAATATCCAAGAAAGCCGTAGTCAAAAACATTACATAAAAACCGCTATAGAGATACATAATGCTCATGCTAGCATTATACAAACGCGGCACCAATAGAGCAGGAGAAAGTAAAGCTAAGGAAAAGGCTATCCCCGTAATAATATAAATATGGCTGCGACGATTAAGGTCCACTAGATAGCCAGACAGCAGCAAGCCCAAGCCATAAAATAGTCTAGGCCAGGCAGCTACGTTCAGCTCACCCTTAGCATCCAAAGCCGTAACACATTCATCACTAAAGGCAAAACCCATGGTCATGAAGAAAACCATCAGTACGGCTAACAGACCCTCACGCGGCAAGGAGGGAGGATTTTGTTCATAGGGTAAGGCATTTTCAAAGCACCAGTCACCCAAAGGACGCCAAATCAACAGACAGATTCCTGCTACTGCCAGTCCTAAAACCAACAGCACCATACCATTCCCTTGCCACGGAGAATGCATTACCCCATATTGCAGAAGCACCGCAAGGAACATGCTAATACCGATAATACGACCCGTAGCAGGACTATTAGCTAATGCTCATGTACGGTAAGGAAGCAAGCAACCGAAAACAAGAGATAGACCGCCAGCACTACACTATTCCGAACCAAAGACCAAAAGATAAGCATTG
>SFCN01000053.1 GCA_004558595.1 Phascolarctobacterium sp.
TATAAAGCTCGCCATTTTGTACAAGCTCCAGTATTTGTGTGGCTACAGCATTTGCGCCTAATTCAACAATCGTTTTTGATGTAATTGGGCTGGCATTTGCTGTAGCTTTTTCGCAATTTGCTTTGCGTTCCCTATCTGCCATAAACATTTCGCCCTGCCCTGTAATAAGCCAAGCAGGGTTGAAGCCAAACACCTCACACCACTTTTGCGCAGTACGTTTGCCAAAGTTCCTGTTAGACAGCAACCCACATACTGTTTGCTGTGATACACCAACCATTTCTGCAATTTTAGTTTGCGAAAGGTTTTTTCCTGCAAAAAAATTTCTTAGCGCAATGCGCATTGCATCTAATTCATTCATAGAGGGTTAAGCATTTTTGTTTATTGTATTAAATATTTTTTTGCGATAATATCGCTAATTTTGTTGTAAAAATATTTGGAGGTTCGCAAATTTAGCTGTAGATTTGCAGCGTTAATAGTTGATAACGCAACGTAAACAACCATTAACACCGCAAATTTACATCAAAAATGTCAATAACAAATGGAAAACAGCAAAAAAGTTGAAAAAATGACCCATGCGGACTACGCCCCAACATTTGGGGATTTGTACAGGGCTTTGCCCGAACCGCCAAAAGCCCCAAAACAGGCTTTTGTAGAGGAAATAGCAAAGTTGTGCGTGTGCAGCCAGCAAGCCGTGCGTATGTGGATACAAGGCAAACAGCAGCCCGATGCACTAAAGAGAAAATTAATAGCCCAAAGGCTGGGCTACAGTGAAGAACAACTATTTCCCAACAGCGTATGCGACCAATAGAATTTTACTCAACGCCAGAGGGCGAGGTTACATTGCGTGAAGCTGGCAAGCCCGAGCGGCAGCTACAGGAAACCGACTACGACTTTATACAAGCCATGCTAAGTACAATACGTGAGTATTACCCACAGGCTTATGACGCGCTAATGCAACAGTACAGTATTACGCTGCCTAATAAGGGCTACAGGGATTTCTTGGCTGTACGCAGGTTTATCAAATGCAATTTTGGCGTATATGACAACCAAATAGACGTGGACGGTTATGGCAACTTCCATTTTGAGTTTGTTCCATGCCCTATGCGTGGCGAATGCAAGTTTGATAAAATATTGTGCCAGCCGCAATTTAACAGCAAATTAAGCGATAGACAGCTTGAAATAATGCGCCTGTGCTATGAGGGTGTTAGCGATGCAGACATAGCAGAGCGGCTATACATAAGCATTAACACCGTTGCAAACCACCGCAAAGCAAGTTTTCGCAAACTTGGCATACACAGCATGGCAGAGTTCAACCGCTATGCAGGAGACAACAATTTATTTAACAACAAGTAACACTAAAGCAATATGGAAAAAGCAACAAAATACGGCTGGGAAACACAGTTTGACACAGCAAACGACTTAATGACCCACACAATAAGCGAGCATGTACAGGTTGTAAGCAACATCAAAAAAGGCGAAGTGCATGTACAAGTAAATGGTAAAACTATAAAAACATACAACAATATGCCTGTAAAGAAATACGAAGCAACATTGCTGGCAGTACAAGCAAAGGCAAAAAAGCTGGAGCGCAGGTACAAGGCTGTAAGCCTTTTAAGCAAAGCTGCTGTTTGGGCGATTTCAATTATAGCCATGCTTGCATTTATCGCGCTTGGCGGCGACAACGATGAGTGGACACTTGGCATGTTTGCAACACAAAAGGCTTGCTGCATAGCCGTAATTGCAGGCTGCTATTTAAGCATTAAGCGCACTCCTGCACTTGCAGAAGCATGGGAAAGCATGAACAAATAATAAAAGCAGCATGGAAAACGAGCTTTACAAAGTAAGAACATTTTTAGAGGGCGTTGCGCAGTGTGGAGCTGCACAGGCATTTGCCATACTGGAGCCAGCAAGCGACCTTTTGAGCCAGCGCAAAGCGTATGAATTTCTAAAAGCGTACGACATGCGCTATGGCAGGCAGGTTGAGCATGGCGAAGCATGGTTAAGCAAGCAGGTACAAGAGGGAGCTGTAAAGCCAGTGCGCAAAGGACACCATAAAAACAGCCCAATGTGCTACAGCAAAGCACAAATGCTGCAAGTATTGCTTGCAGAGGAAGCAGTTATAAATGACATATTCAAAAATACAAATTTATAAGCAATATGGAAATAACATTAACAAAACTCACCATGCGCAACTTTAAGGGCGTAAAGGGTGAACGAGTAGTGGAATTTAGCCCCACAGTGACAAAAGTGTACGGAGCAAACCGTACTGGTAAAACAACTATTGCCGATGCGTTCCGCTGGTGCTTGTTTGGCAAGAACACCGAGGGTAAAGCCGATTTTGGTATTAAGACAAAGGACAACAACGGTAATGTAATACCCGAGCTAGAGCATGAAGTAAGCGTATATATGCTTGTGGACGGACAGCCAACAAAAATAACGCGCACATATACCGAAAAGTGGACAAAGCCTCGCGGTGTAGCAGAAAAGGTGCTAACTGGACATACAACTACCTATATGGTAAATGGGCAAATGTACACACAGCGTGACTTTAACGAGTACATTAACAGCTTGTGCAGCGAAAGCCTGTTTATGGCAATAACCAGCCCTACATATTTTGTTAGTCTTAAAGCTGAACAGCAGCGCAGCATATTAACGCAAATGGTGGGCGATGTTAGCCCTGCAAGTGTTGCACAAGGAAAGCGCGAATTTGAAGCATTGCTGCAAATTATGGGCGAGCAAGACATTGAAAAGTTTCGCCAGCATTTAAGCTACCAAATGAAAGAAATTAAAGCCGAGCTGGAGCGCATACCTGTACGCATAAGCGAACAGCAAAATGACATTGCAGGTTTAACACCAGCACAGCCAGTTGACTGGAAAAAGGTAGAGGGCGACATTAAAGCAACCGAAGCTGCACTTACGCGCATTGCCGATGCAATTGCAGAAACCATTGCCGACCATAGCAAGGCACAGGAAGCACAGCTTGCACAGCAGCAGGCTGCACGCCAGCAGGTGCGCGAGCAAATAGCCAGCGTGCAGGACAAAATGAACGAAATAACCAGCAAGCATACGCAGGCATACACGGCGGAAACCAGCAACGCACGCCAGCAGGCACAAACAGCATTAGATGAAATGCGCAGGGCTGAAAAGGCACTGGAAGCAGCCAAGTACGATGTAAAAACGGCTGCAAACAAAATTGCCGATACCGAAAAATGGCTGGAACGCATGGGAAACAGCATTGCCGAGTTCAAGGCACGCTGGCAGCAGGTAAGCGACAGCACACTTGTTTTTACACAAGAAATGTTTATTTGCCCTACCTGTGGGCGACCATTTGATGAGGAAAACGTGGATGCCACAAAAGCACAAATGCAAGCTAATTTTAATGCAGAAAAGGCACGCAAGCTGGATAACATGGAAGAAGAAGCCAAAGGGCTTGAAGAAGAAAAAAACAGGCTTACAACACTGCTGACAAAGTTGCAGCAGGAAAAGGAAGAAGCCAGCGGCAAAATTGCCCAGCTTACAGCATCCTATGAAGTAGCACAGCAAGCCTACAACAAGGCGGCTGCTCCCACTGCCATTATGCAGCCTGCTGAAAGAATAGCACAGGACAGCGAGTACAGCGAGCTGGGCAAGCAGTTGGCAAGCCTACAGGCAAAGCTGGCGACCATGCCCCTGCAAGCCGATGCAGGGGACACACAGGCGGCTGTACAGGGTTTACAGCAAGACCAGCGGCAACTACAGGTTAAGCTAAACGAGCTTAACGCAATGCTGCATATAGGCACTTTAATTGAAAGCAAGCGCAAGCGCATAGCAGAGCTTGAACAGCATGAGCAGCAGCTTAATGCGCAGCTTACGCAACTTGAAGGACAGGACTATGCAGCCGAAAGCCTGCTGCAATGCACAATTGAGGAGCTGGAGCGAAAGGTAAATGCACTGTTTAGCTTTGTAACGTTTACAATGTTTGACCACAAGATTAATGGAGCATTGAAGCCAATATGTGAGTGTACAGTGAACGGTGTGCCATACAGCGACCTTAATAATGCTGATAGAATTAATGCAGGCATTGACATTATTAATGCAATGTGCCAATACAAAGGCGTTTACGCACCATGCTTTATTGACAACGCGGAAAGCATTAATAACGTGCTGCCAATGCAAAGCCAGCGCATAGACCTAATTGTAAGTAATGACAATGAATTACAAGTAATACCTCAATAATATATGTTTAACCCCCTAATAAATAGCAATATGGGAACAACTAACAACCAGCCTGTACAACAGGCACAAGGCATGGCGCAGCAGCCAGCCGCAAAGGAAAGCAAGGCAATGATTGCCCTGCAAAAGAACATAGGCGACAATGTATTGGCGCGAGTAACGGAACTTGAACAAGCTGGTGAGCTGGTGCTGCCAAGCGGTTACACAGTAGGCAATGCGCTAAAAATGGCGTGGCTCAACCTGCAAACCGTTAAAGACAAAAACGGTCGCCCAGCACTTGAAGTTTGCACACAAACCAGTATTTGCAACTGCTTGCTGGAAATGGTAATCAAAGGTGAGTCGGTTGCTAAAAAGCAGTGCTATTTTATTGTTGCTGGCAACCAGCTTACCTTTTGGGAAGACTATCGCGGTAAATTAATGCGTGCTTTGCGTGATACCGAGTTGGCAAGGGTAACTGCACAGGTAGTGTACAAAGGCGACAATTTCGTTTACACCGTTGATGAGTATGGGCAATACCAGCTTGAAAAGCATGAAACAAGCATGGAGAACATTAACATGCAAAACATACTTGGTGCTTATGCTGTGGCAGTGCGCAAGGACGGCACACGCTGGCTTGAGGTAATGAGCATGGAGCAAATTCGCAAAAGCTGGCAACAGGGTGCAGCCAAAGGCAACAGCGGTGCGCACACCAACTTTACTGACCAAATGTGCAAAAAGACCGTTATTAGCCGTGCCTGCAAAATTGCACTTGGCGCAGCAGTAGAGGAAGCCGATGAACCCGACACAGCAGCCATGCAGCGACAGGCAGCACAGCAGCCGCAGGAAGCAACCGAGCTATACCAAAATATTGAGGAAGCTGCACAGGTTGTTGATGTTGAAACAGGCGAGGTGCTGGAGCCAGTGCAGGAAGCCTGTGGCGAAGCAGCTAACGAGCCGTTAAACCTGTTCAATGCGCAGGAAAACAAGCCTGCTGAAACCGAAACACGTAAATGCCCACTTTAATAGTATAGCGCAATGGAACTGGTCGTAATAGGAAGCAGCAGCAGTGGTAACGGTTATGTGCTTAATGGCACACACGAAGCACTTTGCATAGAAGCTGGCACAAAACTAATTGAAACGAAAAAGGCACTTGGCTTTAACCTGCAAAAGGTGCGCGGCTGCATTGTTACGCACTCACACAACGACCATGCGCGCTATGCTAAAGATTATGCACAAGCTGGCATTAAGGTGCTGGCACTGGAAACCGTACTGGAAGCAAAAGGCATTACCCGAAACGCAATGGCTATACAAATTGGCAATGCCTACAAGCTGGGCGGCTTTGTTGTAATGCCATTTGCTTTGCAGCACGATGTGCCATGTGTGGGCTATGTAATAACGCACAGCGAGTGCGGAAAGGTGGTATTTATTACCGATACTTTTGCCTGTAACTACAGGTTCAAGGGTGTAAACAACTACCTGCTGGAAGCTAACTACAGTGATGAAATACTGGAAGCCAACATTGAAGCTGGCATGGTTTCCCCAGCCATGCGCGACAGGCTTTTGACAAGCCATTTTGAGCTGTCAAACAGCATACGCTTTTTGCTTACCAGCGACCGTACAGCCCTGCAGAAGGTGGTGCTGGTACACCTGTCTAACGGCAACAGCAATGAAGCCCAGTTTGTGCAGCAGGTGCGCGAAGCCATAGGCAAGCCAGTGTATGCAGCAGCAGGCGGCATGGTAATACCACTAAATTCAAGCGTGATATGAGGCGTGTAACGGAAGCCACAGCCAAAGTTATAGAGGAAGCACTGCAAGCCCAAATAACGGCACTACAGCCCCAAAAACAGCGGAGTTTAAGGGTGGCTAATAAAATACGCCTGCTTGAAATTGCGCAACGAGAATTAAGAAATAACAAATACAACAAAAATGGAAAATTTAACAGTAGAAAAAAGTAGCGTGCTGGCTGCATACAAGGCTGGCAGCGCAGACCAAAAGGAAATGCTGGAACACCTGTTTGGCAAAGAGCCATTCGCCTTTGACTGGCGCGAAATAACCAGCTACGAAAAAGCCTGTGAAGCACTGGGCATACAGGCACGCGAATTTAAGGAAATAGGCGACCGACCCCAGTATATGCGCATGGCAAATGCAATGCAGCAACTGCTTGTGATATGCGAAGCAATTAACGCAGGTGGCGGCTGGTACGATAAAGACGGCTGGGGCTATTACCCTGTATTTGTGCTGTACATCAAGCATGAAATGGACAAGCTGGGCGAAGCCGAATGTAAGCGTAAAGGCATACACCAGCTGCTCGCGGCTTGTACTGCGGGTCCTGCGGGGGCTGCGGGTGTCCGTTGTGCGACTACGTATTCTCGCGGTGCGCGTACGTATGCGTCTTTTGGTTTCCCCCTGTGCCTTAACAGCGAAGAAAAGGCAGAGTTTGTTGGCAAGCAGTTTTTTGAGCTTTGCTGCACCTGCTATGGTATAACCCCCAAAATGGACTAACCATGTACCAAGTAAAAGTAAAGTACGATAAAATGCAGGAAAACGGTTGTGTTAAGCCTGTAACAGATGTGTACGTGGTGGATGCGTTGAGTTTTACCGAAGCCGAAGCACGCACAATTGAATATGTAACACCGTATATTAGCGGCGAGTTCACTGTAACCGACATAAAGCGCGCTAAATATGCGGAAGTATGGGAAAACAGCGCAGCCGAGAAATGGTATGAAGCCCAGCTTGAGTTTATAACCATAGACGAGCGCACAGGTAGCGAAAAACGCACTAAAAACCGTATGCTTGTGCAGGCAAGTACACTTAGTGAAGCCATGCAGGCAGTAGCCGAAAACATGCGTGGCACAATGGCAGATTACGAAGCGGTGTGCATTAAGGAAACACCAATACTTGAATTTATACAACCAACAGTAATTGAAAGATGACAAAGCAAGAACTGGTGCAGAACGTGGTTGAAGCAACTGGCTGCACAACTGCCAGCGTTGAGCAGGTAATCAACGCAACAATGAGTGAAATACGCAAGGCTGTGCAGAATGGCGATGAAGTTACGCTGCGAGGTTTTGGCTCGTTTAAGCCAAAAGCCTGCAAAGCACGCGTTGCACGCAACATTGGCACAGGTGAAAGCGTGCGTATAGCAGCGCACATTAAGCCGTATTTTAAGCCAGCGAAAGAGTTTGTAAACGAAACGGCAAAGCTGGCAGTAGTTTAACCAATTAGTAAACCAGCCCCCTGCTGGTGGCTACACTGGCAGGGCGGCTTCAACAAAGGCGGCAATGAAAGATTATTTAATACTGCACAGGCAAATACTACACTGGGAATGGCACGATGATGCCTACATGGTGTCGCTTTTCATACATTTGTTGTGCATGGCAAACTACCTGCCAAACTACAAGTACAGGGGACAGGTGCAACGTGTTGGCGAATTACAAACCAGCATACCGCAGTTGTCAGCCCTTACAGGCATAAGCCAAAACACTATAATATCAAAGTTACGCAAGCTGCAAAACAGCGGAGAAATCATTGTAAATCCTACCAAAAAAGGCACAAATATATACATACGTAACTATGCTAAATATCAAGGCATTGAATGCGACACCACCGCAAACATTGCGGAACTTGGTGGTGTGATAGATGGTGTACAGCTTGGTGTACAATATGGTGCGACAGGTGGTGCGCAGCTTGCGGAGCAAAATGGTGCGCAAATTGGTGTACAGCACAAAAATGGCACAAAAACAGCTAAAAATCATGCCAGTTCACCAGCTTGTTCCGCAAGCTGTTCCGCAACCATTGCGGAACAAGTTGCGGACAATCAATTAAATAATAATAATATTATTAATATTAATAATAATAATAACACTAATACACACAAACAAAAAAGCGCAGCACAAAATTGTACGGTTTTACAGCCAGCAAAACAGCAGTACACCACATCGCAGCTAATGCAAATGTTTGACCAGTTCCGCAGGGCATACAAAGGAACAAAGCGCGGCTTGCAGGTAGAGTTTGACAATTTGAAAAACAAAAATGCCAACTGGCGCGAGATAGTGCCAATATTAATGCAGGCGTTAGAGCGCGAAATAGTATGGCGCGAGCAAATGCAGGAAGCTCGCCAGTTTGTGCCGCAGTGGGCGCACCTGCAAACGTGGATAAACCAAAAACGCTGGGAAACCGAATTTGAAACCGTTGAAACTGCAATGGCAGCAAATGCACAGTCAAACCAACAAGCAACAGCACAACAGCAGCCGCCGAAAGATGAAGAATACGGTGGCAGCTTTGGAGGTATGGACTACTAAAAACAATAAGCAATATGGAACAAAGACAACCAACCTTAGAGGACATTATTATGCGCGTTATAAATGATGCGCGTAAGGAACAACAAAAAAGCCTGCCGCTGGAAGATGAAGCGGAATTTACCAAGCACTCGCACTTGATTGTTACCATAGCAAACAAGCTGCTGCTGCCACAGCGCAGAAAGTTTGTAGTGGACGAGCACAACAAAAAGGTGCTTCGCTTCCTAACATACTATTTTAACGGTTCTCCCCTCGCCGAGCAGGTATTCCCCGATGCAAAGTATAAGTTACACAAAAACCTGCTAATTATGGGCGGTGTTGGCACTGGCAAAACGCTGCTTATGCAAATTTTTAGCGAATACCTACGCTACACAAATAACCCTCGTTTTTTCCACTGCATGTCGGTTACGCAAATGGTGAACTACTACACCATCCACAACAACTTAGACCGCTACACCTACAACGAGGAAAGCAGCACAGGCTTTAAGCCACAGCCGTTCAATATTTGCCTTAACGACATAGGCGTGCAAAGCAAGACATACTTTGGCATGGACACCCAGCTGCTTACAAACGAGTTTTTGCACGCACGCAATGAAATATGGACGCAAATGGGCAATACAGCCCACCTAACTACCAACCTAACAATAAAGCAGCTTGAGGAACGCTTTGCGGACGGCTTTGGGCGGCTTATTGACCGTTTTAAGACCTACAACGTAATAAAGCTAACTGGTGAAAGTAGAAGATAATGCATAATATGGCTGTTTTGGTGCGCTTTGTTCGCTTTTTATTTCAAAATCAATAAAGTTATCGCCAAAGCCACAAAACGCGCTAAAAACAGCCTTAAAATAAGAAATACATAAAACAAAACGATATGGATACAACGAAAACTAAACATGAGCCTGTAAATTTACAGGAGCTTGCCGCAAAGGTACACAACAATGCAGTAAAGCATGGCTGGTGGGAAGACAATCTAAGCGATGAACACTACCTAATGCTTGTAATAAGCGAGCTGGCAGAAGCTATAGAAGCCGACCGCAAAGGGCGCATGGCTTCTAAGGTTTGGTTTGAGCAAATGATAAATGAAACGCCAAGCAGCCATGAAGCAGCCACATACGAGGAGCGTTACGCATACTGGTTTGAAGCCTACATAAAGGATACGTTGCAAGATGAGCTGGCGGACACGGTTATACGGCTACTTGATTTGGCAGGAGCGCATGGCTATACGCTTATATATTGCTGTGTTGGCTTTTCAAGGCAGCGTGCATTTACCGAAAACGTGTGGGAAATAGTGCAAGTTGTTACTAACAGTAATTTGCCAGTAAGTACGCGTGTAATGCTTAGTATAGCAATGGTAGATGTACTTGCTAATACATACGGCTTCAACCTATGGTGGTATGTAGAAAAGAAAATGGAGTATAACATTAGCCGACCATATAAGCACGGCAAAAAATATTAAAGCTATGCAAGAACAGGTAAGTATGGACACGGAGCTGTGGCGACCTGTACAAGATTATGCAGGTTACGAATGCAGCAATTATGGTAGAGTTAGAAAAAAAGGCGCAAGCATTGATTTGCGTTTTGTGTCGGGCTATGGTATGCGCAGGGTAACGCTTCGCAAAGGCGATGACTATGTGCTGGTGGTTGTGGCTGACATTATACTCACTGCCTTTGTATGCGCTAAACCAGCTGGCATGAAAGCCTTTGTAAAAGACGGCAATTATGAAAACTTGGCATTGCCAAACCTTATGTGGGTAAAGCGCAAGCGCGACAAGTATGTGCGAAGAAAAAAGCAAAATAGAAAGCCAAGCAACAGTACGGCATGGCTTCTAAAACGATTAAACAAACTTAACAGCAATGAACAGTAAGCAGTTTTATGATACCGTTGTGCGTATGCGTGAAGCGCAGAAGCAGTACGCTAAATCACGCAGACCATGTGACCTGCAACGCAGCAAGGAAATTGAAAAGGTTATTGACACCGAAATTGAGCGCGTGCAGCGCATAGAGTGGGAACAGAAAAACCCACCTTTATTTCCCAAGTAACTAACACAAAAATGAGCATTTTACAATGAAAAATGATATTAAGGCAGGCGATTATGTACGCATAACCAGCCGAAAGACCAAGCAGCAGCAATATGTGAAACTTGAACGGGTTTACATTGTTTTGGAGGTTGGCAAAACTAAAAGCGGTGCAAATGTACTGGTATTAGCCAACAAACAAATGAAAGGCGGCAAAATGCGCATAAACAGCGAGCGTTTTGGCTGGGAGCGCATAACCGTTGAGCAGCTTAAAGCACAAAAGCACGAAGCGCAGTTTAGACAGGAGGTTAAAAGCGATGTTGAGCGCATACTAAATGCTTTTACGATGCAGGAACACGTGCAAATTACATTTGTGCCACTGGTGCTTAATGAAGTGGCATGGCACTTTGCATTTAGGGCTATAAAGCTGGGAGCAATTGACAGGGTGCAAGACCTAAAGAAGTTGAGCAGGGTGCTTAGGCAGTTGCGTGAACACTATGAGCGTCTTATATGTAAAGACTTACTGCCAAGCGATTTTGAACGAATACATAAACAAACAATGGAGTTTATGCAGGAAAACGCATACCATTTCCAAATTATGTATTACACTGCAAGCAATGTTTTTAGCAAGCAGTATGGCAAGCAGCCATTTGAGGAAATGCGCGTTAATGCGCTGCTGTCAATGCTTGTAATGCAGTACACGGACGAACACAACAAACGCTGCGATATGATGCTGGAGCAGCGGCTTGGCAAAATACAAGCTGTAAAGCGTATGCCCGACATGGACAGCCTGTACAGCGGCATGGACGCATTTAGCGGAGAGCTGCCTGTGCCTTTTAATTTTGCCGACACCAACCTGCAAATGTGTTTGGGCGTGTTGCGAAATAACCTGCTAAAATGCGAGTGGGTAATTAGCGACAAATAGCAACACCTATGCCCTATTACAGTATAATTGTATAGCAGTAAATGTGTGTAATAATATAATTAATACTTATATAGTAAGTAATAGCAGTTAGGCAAATGCAAAAGCCTGCTGAAAAATAACAAACAACAAACAAAAACAACAAACAAAAAACAAAAGAAAATGGGAAGTTTGAATAGAGCAACATTAATTGGAAACGTGGGAAAAGCCCCCGAAGTAAAAACGCTTGCAAATGGAGGTAAGGTTGCGCAGTTTTCGCTGGCAACAACGGAGCCTGCATATACTCAACAAAATGGGCAACGTGTTGAAGCTCGCACCGAGTGGCACAATGTGGTGGCATGGGCTGGGCTGGCTACTATTTGTGAACGTTATTTAACGCAAGGTGCGCAGGTGTATGTTGAGGGTAAGATACGCTATAGAACGTATGAAAACCAGCAACAGCAAAAACGCTATGTAACCGAAATTGTGGCTGAAAATGTTGTACTGCTTAAAAACAACAATGAACAACAGCCACAAGGGTTGCGCCAACAGCAAGCTCCAGCACCAGCTTCGGCATACACTGGTATGCCAAACAGCAATAATGAGGAACTGCCATATTAATAAAGCCTTTGACTAACACAAAAATGCGAGAATTAGAGCATAAGATACAGGTGGCTTGCGTTAATTATTTCCGCTACCAGTTTCCCAATCTGCTTATCTACGCTGTGCCTAATGGTGGGCAACGTAACAGTGTTGTGGCAGCAAAGCTAAAGGCAGAGGGCGCAACAGCAGGCGTTGCTGACTTGGTAATTGTCGCAAATAACAGGCACATATACGTGGAAATGAAAACGCCTAAAGGCAGGCAAACGCCAAAACAGGTTGAGTTTGAAAAGCATGTAAAGGCACTTGGGCATAAATACTATGTTTGCCACAGCATAGAGGAGTTTATGCAGGTATGCAAACAGGAGCTTGTTGTTAAGTAAGCAAAAATTTGCAAAAGTAACATTTACTTTCAAAAGTTAAGCACAAAACGTGAAGTATAAACACGCTTTGTGCTTTATCTTTGTACGCAAATTTTATGTACTTAATATGGCTAATGACTTAAAAAATATGCTGGTTACGGACATTGTGCTTAATGAAGCCAACCCACGAAGCATAACCGAGGACAAAATGCAGCTGCTTATACAAAGCATACTCGTTTTTCCTAAAATGCTTTCGCTTCGCCCTGTGGTTGCTGATGCAAGCACGCACATTGCCTACGGTGGCAACATGCGCACACGTGCATTGCTTGCCATAAAAGACATGAGCCAGCAGGACATTTTGGCGAGCTTGGAAAAGCAAACAAAATACCAGCGGCTTACGCAGTTTGAACAGTGCGAATTGCTGGAGTACTGGGCAAAGTGGAAGCAGCGACCGCTGGTAAAGGTGCAGCTTGTTGCAAACCTTAGCGATGCGGAAAAAGAAGAGTTTGTAATAAAGGACAATGTTGGCTTTGGGCGATGGAATTATGACATGCTGGCTAATGAGTGGGATAACGACCTGCTTGCACAGTGGGGCATGGACATTTGGCATAATACCGATGTTGACATTGACAGCTTTTTTAAGGATGCGGACAGCACCAATGGCAAAGGCAATGGCTTGCATGTGCTTGTTAGCGTACCCGATGAGCTACAGGAACAGCTTGAAGAAATAAGGCAGCTTGTAGAAGCAGCTGTTGCGGACTATGCAGGTGTAAAAGTAAAATAACAAGCTATGGAACTGTATTTGGCTGGCGAGTTTGACTACATACGCATGATTGGCATAAGCCCCGATGTTGAGCTTACAAAGTACACGCAGCCCGACAGGTTGCACAACGACCCCAAGCGCATAAACCTGCTGCAAAGTTTCTATTATGCACGCAAGAATAAAAAGTACCCGATAATACAAAACAGTAATGCCTGCAACCTGCTTATTGATAGTGGCGCATTTACCTTTATGCAGGACGACAAGTATGCTGTAAACTGGGAGCGGTACACCGATGAGTATTGCGACTGGGTGCTGGCAAACGGTATTAAGAACTTTGTGGAAATGGATATAGACTGGGTGTCAAGCGTTGGCGATGCACTGGCATTGCGCAGGCGCATTGAACACCGCACAGGTATGCAGCCAATACCATGCTGGCATACGTGCCGAGGCAAGCAGGCGTGGATTGACATTTGTAAAGAATACCCCTATGCCAGCCTGTCGCTGGGTGGTGCAACCAAAACCACAAGCTGGTTCAAGCAGCACAAATATGCGCAGCTTGGCTGGTTTTTGGACATTGCCGCACAATATGGCTGCAAGGTTCACGGACTGGGCTTAACAGCGATAAGCGTATGGCTGCAACATCGCCACAGGTTTTACAGCTGTGATAGTACAGCATGGCTGGCTGGCAACTTAGGCGGCTTTGTGTACCGTTTTAACCCCTATACAGGTGTAATGGATAAGGTTAAAGCACCACAGGGCAAAAAACTAAAGACAATGGAAGCTGCG